>JAVEEC010000059.1 GCA_030840645.1 Frankiaceae bacterium | reverse complement strand
CATGCCGGTGAGAGCCGGAGCCTCCGTGGGCAGGCCGCGGTCACGGCCGCTCATCTGCTCCACGGCGCGGGCCGCAGTCCGGACGTCGGGCGCGAGCGCACCGACGGTGTCGAGCGTCTCGCTGAGGAGCACCACGCCCGTCCGATCGATGGTCCCGAGCGTCGGCTTGAAGCCGACCACGCCGCACAGGCCGGCCGGAATCCGGATCGAGCCGCCCGTGTCCGTCCCGATCGCCCAGTCGGCTGCGCCGACGGCCACCGCGATCGCCGAGCCACCGGACGATCCGCCGGCGATGCGGTCGCGCGCGTGCGGATGATGCATGTCCCCGAAGTGCTCGTTGGCGCCGAGCGCGCCGTAGGCGAACTCGTCGAGATTCGTCTTGCCGACGAAGCAGCAGCCGGCGTCGCGCAGACGCGCGATCAGCGGCGCATCCCTGGCGGCCGGCACGAGCGGGAACACCCGGCCACCCCCGGTGGTCACGCACCCGGCGACATCGACCAGGTCCTTCACCGCCACCCGTGGTCCTTCGCCGATCGCGGCCGGGGCCGCGATCGAGATGAAAGCGTTCAGCTCCTGGGCGCGATGGACCGCCGTATTCATGGGATGAGGCGGCGGTGCGCGCGCACGGTCGCCCGCACACGGCCGGCGAACTGCGCCCAGCCCCGTCGCGCGGCGAACTCCGGGCTGTCGAGCGCCTCCGGCCCCGACAGCGCGTAGACGGCGATGTAGTGGCGCTGCCCGTCGACCTCGGACACGTATCGCGCGGCCTCCTCGAAACCCGGGCAGTCCGCGATCTCGGGGAGGTGCACGGTGTCGTACCACTCGTTCCAGGCCGTTTCGACGTCCGGATCCACCTCGGCGTCCACCACCATCAGCCAGCGCGGCAGGGTCACGACGACCCCGCCTCGAAGTGCAGCCGCCCCAGACCCTCGAACCGCCGGGCCCGGCAGAACGCCGCCAGACCTTCGGCGTTCTCGAACACCGATCCGAACACTGTGACGCAGTTGGGGCCCGACGGCAGCCGGCACTCGGCGGTGCCGTAGACGACTCCCAGCTCGCCGTACTTGGCGTCCCAGGTCAGATCCCCGGGCCGAACGAGCCGGACGTCGTTCTCCGCGTGCGTCGGGCCGAACGTGAAGCGCTCGGTCGCCATGACCATCTCGCCGCTCCAGGCGACGTGCACTACGTCGGCCTCGAGTGGCAGCGCCTGCTGGAACCCCGCCGCCGTCGTGGGCACGCCGCCGGTGTAGAGCCTGGCCTTCGCGTTGCCGCCGCTCCACCGGACGTGAACCTCGCCGTCGCCGTGGCGGAAGTCGCTCCAGTGCTGCTGAAACCACCAGTTCTCACCGCTGGTCATGCGGGTCCCATGAACGGCTCGCGGCTGCCGGTCACACCCGTCCGCAGACGGTACAGCCCGTGGGATGCGCAGATGTAGAGATGCGACCAGTCCGGCCCACCCCAGTGCAAGTTGCCGACCTCCTCGGGCACGTCCACCACGCCGAGATGCCCGCCATCCGGATCGAACACCCACACGCCGCCGGGACCCGTCACCCAGACGTTGCCGAGGGCATCGCACTTCATGCCGTCGACGATGCCCTCGCCGAACACGCCAGTCCCGATGCCGTCCGCGAACAGGACGCCGTTCGAGACGGACCCGTCGGTGTCCCGATCGAGGCAGCGGATCTGCGCTCCCGGGCTGTCGTTGACGTAGAGGCGCGACCCGTCCGGGGAGAGGCACAGGCCGTTGGGCTCCTCGAAGTCGTCGGCCAGGAGCTGCAATCCGCCGCCGGGTGGCAGCCGGTACACGCCGCGGAGCTCATGGCGAACCGCGCGCTGGATCCCGAACTCGTCGTTGCGACCGAACGTCGGGTCGGTGAACAGCACGCTGCCGTCCGGCGCGACGATAACGTCGTTGGGGCTGTTGAGCTCTAGCCCCTCGTACGAGGAGGCCAGCACCTCCCGGCGGCCCTCGCCATCGAACCGCACGACGCAGCTGGACGAGTGCTCACAGACCAGCAGGCGCAGCTCGGCGTCATAGGTCATCCCGTTGCCCTTGCGGGTCGGGTGGGCGATGCGCTCGGCGCCGCGCTCCGGCGTCCAGCGCCAGCGCTCGTCGGCCGGGATGTCGCTGAAGACGAGGTCGCCGCGCACCGGGTGCCAGACCGGGCCTTCGGTGAAGCGGAAGCCCGACGCCAGCGGCTCGACGGCCGGTGCGGCGCCGACGAGATCCCGCAGTCCGGGCGCGATCCGCGGGGTCATGGGCTCGGGTGGGACTCGGCGACGAGCCCGTCGTAGAGGTCGGGCCGGCGGTCCTCGAACAGCCTCAGCTCGTACTCGTCGGGGCGGGTGACGATGACGCGATCGCTCGCCCGGGGCAGCTCGACGTCCGCGAACAGGAGCGCGTCCTCGTCCCCGCCCGCGTGGGCGAGGCGCTCGCCGTCGAGGCTGACGATCTGGCTATGCCCGCAGAACTCCCCCCAGCCGTCCACGCCGTAGCGGTTGGCCGTGGCGAGCACGACGCGGTTGTCGTACGCGCGGGCACGGGTCACGAACGCGGCGGTGGGCAGCGCGAGAACCGGCCAGTTCGTCGGGTGCGCGACGATCTGCGCACCCTTGATGGCCAGCACGCGGGTCACCTCCGGAAAGCGCAGGTCGTAACAGATCTGGATGCCGATGCGCCCGAGCGGCGTGTCGAACACCTTGAGCTCGTCGCCGGGCGTGACGAAGCGGTCGACCCCACCGCGCGGCAGGTGGGTCTTGCGGTAGGTGCCGACCAGCCCCTCGGGGCCGATGAGCACGGCGGCGTTGTGGAGCTGGTCGCCGTTGCGTTCGAGCATGCCGACGACGCAGTGCAAGTGGTGCTCGGCCGCCACGGCAGCGAACGCCTCCGTCGCGCGGCCGGGGATCTCGTCGGCGCAGGTCCAGGCATGCTCCTTGGACTCGAACATGAACCCGGATGTTGCGCACTCGGGCAGGACGACCAGCTCGCAGCCGGCCGCGCCGGCGTCCTCGAGCGCCCGGACGCACAACGCGAGGTTGGCCTCGAGCTGGCCCAGTGCCGGGGCGAACTGGGCGACCCCGATGCGGACCTGGCTCACGCCGGGCCCCCGTTCGGCATGGTGCGGTAGACGTTGCGCGTGAAGCGGATGTGGTCAGTCAGCGGGCCGAAGCCATGGATCTGCCGGTACGCCGGCGTCGAGAAGACGCTGAAGTCCGCGATCGTGAACAGCGCCAGGAACCGCGGTTCGCCGTCGATGCACTCGAACCGCCGGCCGCTGAGGACGCCCGGGACGGCCAGGAGCTCATCGACGTGCTGCGCGTACCAGCGGTGGTAGGCCTCCGTCCGGGACGCGTCGAGCGGCTCGGACCGGACGACCAGCGTGAGGGGGTCATTCATGGCATGTGCTCCTTTGC
>JAVEEC010000057.1 GCA_030840645.1 Frankiaceae bacterium | reverse complement strand
TCCGCGCGCGCGGACGACGGCGGCTCACTCGAATGCGGCGGGCGTTACTCGAACTGCGCGGGCACGGGGAAGCTGATGGAGTTCGCCGCGGCGGGCGGTGCGGCGGCCGCCGCGGGCGCGCTGCTCGGCGACCTGCTCGCGGAGGCGGCGGCGGGCGAGGACGACGACGACGGCGGGGGCGGCGGCGGGGGCGGCGAGGAGCCGCCCTGCGGGCCGGACGAGGCCGCGGCAACGGTCGCGTCCTGGGACGCGTGGCAGAAGGCGCACCCCGGCAGCAGCTGGGACGAGTTCATGGGTGCGCGCCGCGCGCAGCACGCGGCCGAGGCGCAGGCGCTCGACCAGCAGCTCGACGAGATGTCGGCCGGCGCGGGCAAGCTCGACGACAAGCTGGAGGCGATGCAGGAGTCGATCAAGCTCGCGCAGACGCCGTTCGGCGACCTGACCAAGCAGCAGCAGCAGGACGTGCGGAAGCGGGTCGTCGCGGCGTACCACAAGGCCAACCCCGGGGCGTCCGCGGAGGACATCAACGCGATGACGGGGGCGTTCCAGAAGGACCCGAGCCTCACCGGCCTGGACATGATGCAGTACGTCGTCGGCGAGTCGCTGATCGGCCTGCCCGGCGCCACCAAGGACGCGATGGGCAACACCCTCGGCATGATCGGCGAGGCCCCGACGTTCCTCAAGAACGTCGCGGCCGCGTGGTACGAGGACGCGCTGTCCGGGGAGCAGGCGGACCGGCTCGGGCGGATCTTCCTCGACCCGATCAGCGCGCTGTCGGAGCGCATCCAGAACGAAGGCGTCGGCGGCGTGATCGCCGACGCGAAGAAGAACGGCATGAAGTTCACCGCCGCGACCGGGAAGGCGTTCGACAGCGCGGTCCGGTCGTTCGACCAGGCGGTCAAGACCGGCGACGGCAAGTCCATCGCGGCCGCCATCGACGGCGTGGCCGGGCAGATGCTCTCCGACTACGTGCTCACCCTCGGCGCCGGCAAGGTCATCAGCCTCGCGAAGACCGGCATCGAGGCGACCGGGCTGACGAAGGTGCTGAAGGGCGCGGAGAAGACCGCGGAGTGGTCAGAGAAGGCCAACGGCATCCCGCTCGACACGCCCGCGAAGCGCGCGGCGGCCGGGTACAGCGAGGACGCGACGAAGGCGTTCCAGCAGGCCGTCGACGAGCACGGCGCGACGTTGCAGATGCAGCGCCGCGGCGCGGACGCGGTGCAGCACGAGGGTGCCGCGTACATGAAGCCGCAGGGCGCGAAGGCCATGAAGTCGGTCGGGCCGATGGACGCGGAGCTGGGCGGTCCGAAGTCGGAGGGGCTGCTCGCGTTCTACAAGCCGGTCGACCCGCTTGCCGCGGCCGGCTCCCCGATCCAGCAGCGGTACGAGATGCTCCAGACGCTCTACGAGAGCGTGCCCGGCAAGAACCTCGCGGCGAAGCAGCAGTACCTCACGAAGAACCCGCTGGAGGTCTGGGTGTCGGGCAAGAAGGTGAAGCTCGACGTGAAGTTCGACGCCGAGGGCGTGATGCGCAGCGTCAAGGACGGCAAGGCCATCGTCAGCGACTACGACGGGTGGGCCGTCCTCGACAAGGCCGGCGAACGCCGGCTCGGCTACGACGCCGCCGGCAAGCGGCTGCTCGGCGCGGAGAAGCAGGCCGACCGGCAGACCAAGATCCCGCTGATCCGCAAGCTGGTCGACGACGCCAGGACCCAGCTCCAGCACGCGCCCGCGTCGAGCGAGTGGGGGCCGCTGCCCGCGCTGCTCGCGGGCCAGGAGCCCGCGCCGTGCTTCGACTGCAAGACGCTCGCCATCGCGAAGAACATCCTCAAGAACGTCGCCAAGGAGGGCGCCGTCGAGTTCCGTCCCGGCGGCAAGTTCCCGGTGCTCACCAAGGCGGCCGGCGTCGCCGACGCGCCCCGGCCGACGCTGAACGTCCCCGGCGCCAAGCCCAAGGTGACGCCGCCGAAGGCGCCACCGGCGAAGGGGCCGAAGGCCGTGCCAATACCGCGGCCCACCGGCGGCGGGAACAAGAAGTGACCGCCGACCGCCGCCGCGCGCTCCTCGACGAGTACTTCGCGCTCGAGGCCGACCGCGACGACCCCGCAGCGATCAAGCGGCGCAACGAGCTGCGCGACGAGTACGAGGCCGCGCTGCCCGTCGTGCCGCTGGCGCGGTGCCCGTTCACCGGCGTGGTGTTCGAGCACACCCTCGACACCGAGGGGCTGGACGGGCTCTGGTGGCAGTACCACCTGCCGATCCGCGGGTTCGACGAACGGCCGCCGACGTTCTTCGCCCTGACCGGCTCGGTCGCGCTGTCCGGCAAGCCGGAGCCGGCGCCGTTCGACCGCAAGCCCGGTCCCGAGGTGCCGTACGTCCTCGCCCGGATGCTGCTGCACGACGACGTCAAGGCCGTCATCCGCTCGGTGCCGATCGGCGAGCACACCGGCTACGCGGTCACGTACTTCGCGCAGCCGGCGCCGCCGATGCTGAAGCGGATGAACGACTGGGGCGCCGGCTACTACACGTACGAGACGGCGACCGACCCCGACCTCTGGGACGACGTCGACGAGGAGCAGGAGCTCCTCGACACCGACCTCGCGCGGTGGATCGACGCGGGCGACCTGTTCTGGGTGGCGCCCGGCGACGAGTCGCTGGCGTTGCGGTCCACGTCGGCCGACTGCCCCTACGTGGGGCTGACGGGGAAGGCGGGGTTCGCGCTCATCCTCGGGGACGTTCCACGATCACGAACCCGCCGGAGTACGGCTCGGTCGAAGTCCTGACCCGGAGCACGCCGACCGTGCCGAAGCAGACGGTGGTGGTCGTCCCAGGTGCCAGCGTGGCGTGCTGCTTCGGCAGGTCGTAGGCGCGGTCGTCGTCGTTGCGGATCGCGGCGCAGCCGCCCTTCGGCACGCGCAGCCAGCCGGGGTGGAACCGGCCCTCCCGCACGACCGCGCTCGGCCCCGGGGCCACCCGCTCGCCCTCCCGCGTTGAGCCGGGCACCGACCACGGCCGGAGCCAGACCGCGATGGCGACGACGCCGACCCCGATCATCTTGAGGGCGGGGAGCGGCGACGCCTTCTCGACCACGTAGCCGAGCGGGAGGCCGTAGAACACGTGAGCCGCGTAGGCGATGCCGATCAGGTCCCACTTGCCGCGCAGGCCGTACATCGTCGCGAACGGCGTCACGACCGTCGCCGTCTCCAGCACCAGCCCCCAGAGCACGCCCCACCAGCGGGACCGGCCGCGCATCAGGAGGCCGTACGCAATGCCGAAGCCGACGCCGTTGGAGAGGTGGTAGCACCAGCCGGCGAACGCCGTGACCGGTCGGGACGAGTGCGCGCCGGTCAGCAGGACGCCGTACGACTCGATGGGGGCGAACAGCCGTACCCCGGAGACCGCGAAGGGCACGCGGAACACGTCGTACCCGATCGTGCCGAGGACGCCACCCGCCGCGCCCGTGGCGACCAGCGCGCGCAGACCCGTTGCGCGCCAGGAGATGACGGCCAGCGCGACGAGCGCGGGAACGGTCGTGGCGAGGAACCAGGCGCGGAACGAGCCGAGGCCGTACGACCACGCCAGGACCGGCGCGACCGGGAGCAGCCCGAGGAACGCGACCGCGACCCGCTGCCTCACGTGAAGTTGCGCCAGTACTGGCTCGGCGTCGGGCCGCGCTGGCCCTGGTACTTCGAGCGGGTCGTGGCGCTGCCGTAGGGGCTCTCGGCCGGGGTGGAGAGGCGGACGAAGCACATCTGCCCGACCGGCATCCCGGCGTACAGCGTGATCGGCAGGTTGGCGACGTTGGACAGCTCCAGCGTCACGTGCCCGGTGAAGCCGGGGTCGATGAAGCCGGCCGTCGAGTGCGTCAGCAGGCCGAGGCGGCCCAGGCTGGACTTGCCCTCGAGCCGCGCGGCGAGGTCGTCGGGCAGCGTGACGATCTCGAGGGTCGAGCCGAGCACGAACTCGCCCGGGTGCAGGACGAACGGCTCGTCGTCCTGCGTCTCCACCAGCTCGGTCAGGTCGTCCTGCTGCTGCTTCACCTCGATGTGCGTGTACCTGCTGTTGTGGAACACGCGGAACAACCGGTCCAGCCGGACGTCGATGCTGGCGGGCTGCACGGCGGTGGGGTCGTAGGGGTCGATGACGACGCGGCCCGCGTCGATCTCGGCACGGATGTCGCGGTCCGACAGCAGCATGGCGCGGAGTCTAGAGGGAGCGGCGTGGCTTGCTACCATGCCCGTCGCACGATGTGCGGGTGTAGTTCAGAGGCAGAACACGAGCTTCCCAAGCTTGCAACGCGGGTTCGATTCCCGTCACCCGCTCCACCGCCTCGGCGTGTCCTACCTGCGGAAACGCGGTCGGAACCCTCACCTTCAGACCTCCGTGAGGAGGCTGCCGACGTCGATGTGGCGTAGTCGGTGCGCTCCGGCTCCAAAGCTGATCAAAGCGGTGAACCGGCGTTGGGGGTCTTGGGTAGCGCGCTCGGAGGCGTCGGGTCACGAGGTCGCGAGGGACGGCAACGCACCACGTTACAGATGCGGACGACACGCGTCGAAGCATCCCCGACGCCCACGTTCCAGTGCTGATATGAGCGAGTGGGCCGCCGCGTGCCGGCTATCGAGCATCTACCGAGCACTTACGAGGAGACGGTGCTCGTCGGCCGTCAGCCAGTGTCCCCGTCGCCGAGCCACTGTGCCGACCGAAAACGGCCGAGTTCACTTCGAGGCCCGGATCGAGCAAGCCCCGGCAACGAAGCGGGCGCTGCGTGCGCTAACGCCGGGGCTTCGTCGAACAGGGACCTGCGATGCCGTAGCGTCGGGCCTCGTGTCGACAGTTCGGCCAGCCGTCTTGATCCGCGGATTGCGCTCGCCACCCGGCGACGGGCCGGACGCGGAAGCCGACTTCCGGGCGACCGCAGCTCAGGCACCCGACACCGTCGCGTAGAGCATCTTGGACGCCGGCGCGTTCGTCGGGGGAGAACCGCGAGTGCTGAGCGACATCAAGGGGAGCGCCGTGCACCAAACACAGAACCCCACCTTCAAGATCACGACGCACCCGAACAACACGCGTGAACGCGCCATCTGCGGATCTGGGTCTGAACGAAGTCCGGCCTATTGCATCCTAATGCACGATGCGCCAGAGACACCCTGCGCGCGCGGCGCTCGGTCTTCCAATCGGTAATTCTGGTCCCGCCCGCGGGCGTAGTCAGATCGGTACGGCGAAAGCGACGTTTGCGCGTTAGAACCTCTCTCGGCGGGCTCGGTAACGTCGCCGCGCACCGACCGCGGTCAAGTGAGCAAGCGCCGCCCCGCCGCCGGCGGCAACGATGGCGCCGAACCATAGGATCCACAGGCCGTCTCCGTCCCCGCGCGGAACAGTCCACGGCGCGGCGACGAGTGCGGGCGCCGCGAGTAGTGCACCTACACCGAGCGGATGGCCGTCGAGCGAGAGGCCGATGACGGCGCCGCATGCGATGATGGTCCAGAAGTACGGCCCGCCATTGACCTGCGTAGTACCGCTGAATGGCACTATGGCGAGCAACACCCAGGCCAATGTGCCGAGTGCAACGCACGACACCGCCCTCGCTGTACCACGTTTAATTGGGAACACCGTAGCCCTGCCGTCCACTGTTGAGGGAAACTCCAACGTAGTAAACGTTAGCCCAGTTATAGCATCGTGTCTTCACCAGCCAAGCACGTTGCGATCATCGCGGTGGCTGTAGCGGTGGTGGGACTCGCGACGGTCGTCGTCGTTCGCCGCCGCGTTCGCCGTGACGACGCGGCACTCGCGGCTGACTAACCCTGCGGGGTTGGTCAAGGCGTGGCGCGTGCCGTGCGGGGCGGTGGTGAGTCGTCCGGCTGTTCGACGGGTGGGCCTTCTCGGAGCTTCAAGATCAACTCGGCGAGGGTTCGTGCGACAGCCTCGATCATCGGTGTGGCCAATGTCCACACCGAACCTGAGGACGGCGGTAGAGTACGGAGCAACACGGCGACCAGCGAGCCGGATTCGTGCTCACGTCGGTGTTTGCGCAGGTCAGCGCGTCGGGCCGGACGGGTTCGATTCCCGTCACCCGCTCCAACGCTCGACGTGTCCTACCTGCGGAATCGCGACCGGTACCCCGACCCTCTGGTCTCCGTGGCCACACGATCGCCACACGGAGTGCCGAGTGTAGGCACGGCCCTGGCCTCCCGACGCGGTCACTGAGTCGGACGGAATCATGCGACCGTACGCCGGTGCGGGTCCCGGGCCCGCTACGTCGTGAACCGGTAGTACGCCCATGCGCTGACGGTCTGGACGTAGTACGGGCTCCCCGCGAACGTGCTCCGGACCCGGAACGGGTACCCGGTCGGGTGCGACCCGCCGAGCGTGACTGACGCGTAGCCGCGCGAGAGGGCGGTGCACCCTGTCGTCGCGACGACGTGCCACGCGCTCGAGTAGTACCGCTCCGTCGTGACGTACATGCAGGTGACGCTGACATCGGGGGTCACCGTGATCGTGACAACTGGATTCTTCGACGCGTGGAAGACGCGGTACGACCCGGACGTCGTGTAGTAGCCCGACAACGCCTGCGCGACCGCGACCCGGACGTAGGTCGTGCGCGACACGGTGCGCGGCTCGTAGACGTCGTCGCCGGGGAAGTACGCGCTGAACGTGGTCCTGCTCTCCATCTGAAACGTCGCGCTCAGGTAGCCGCTGCCGTTGACCGGCGCGGTGCGCAGCTCGACGGGCGCGAAAGCGTACCGCCACCCGCTCAGCCGCAGCGTCCGCACCGTATGGGTCTTGCCGAGGTGCCCGGTGACCGTCGCGGTCGCGTGGTAGGCGTACGTAGTCGCGTTCGTCCTGATGTCGAGCGTCGGCACGAGTCCCACGACGTACACACCGACGGCCTTGGCGGTCGGGCGGAACGTCGCGTCACCGTCGAACGAGAACGTGTACGTGTAGGCGCCGCGGCGCCAGACCTTGTTCGTGATCGCGAACGTGCCGCCCGAGCCGCTGGTCACGTCAGGGAGCCTGACGGTGTCGTACGGGCTCTTCCTGGTGACGTGCAGCACCGTGCCGGCCGGCACCGTGATCGTCGAGGACAGGACTCCCTTGACGGTGAACGCCGCGGTGATGTGTGCGGACGAGGGCTTCGTGAACGAGAGCGCCGTCGGGTTCCGCGTGGGCCCGTACAGGATGCGCAGGTAATTCGGACGCCCCTCCGCGACGACGTAGAACCGGGACAGGTCGGACGTGAAGCCCGTCAGCCGCAGTTCGCCCGCGACGGTGTAGGTGTGGAAGAGCACGCCGTCGCCGCGGTAGACCTTCACCAGGGACGACGGCGACTCGTACGTCCCCGTCGCGACGAACCCGCCGCTCGCGGCGACGCTCCTTGTCTCGATGCTCATGGTGCAGGTGCCGAAGACGCCGTCCGAGGACAGGTCACCGATGCGGTATCGCGGGAAGCAGCCGCGGATCCCGCCCGTGACCACCACGTCCGACCCGTCGCCCACCATCGGGCCGTGCTCCGTCAGCGTCCGGGTCGCGGGCGTGCCGAGCGTCGCGCCCGTCACGGGGAACGACCTCAGCGTCGCTCCCCCGCAGCACTCGATCATGTCCTCGACGAGCAGGTGGTCGGCGACGGCGGCGAACTGGAGGCGGTAGTACACCTGGCCGAGCTGGTCGTACCCGAAGGCTGGCGGGTCGGCGGCGAGGTCGAGCACGCCGAGCAGCGCCGTCTCTGAATCGCAGCCGTACACGAACCACACCGACGTGCTGAACGCGGCGATGTCGCCGACGCAGGTGGAGTCGGCGGCGGCCCAGCGCGCGGTCTCCGTGAGCGTCGTCGTGTCGATCGCCACGATCGCGGTGCGGACCGAGACGTACAGCGTCGATGAGTCCGGCGCGAGCGCGAGCGTCCTGGCGCCGGCGACGTCGATCGTCGTCGCCGGCGAGCCGTCGAGGTTTCGTACGACGACCGTCGTGGCATCGCCCCCGGTGAAGAAGACGTGGCCATGCACCGAGTCGACCGCCATGTCGACGACGGTGCTCAGCGGCAGCGCGACGGTCGCGTCAGCCGGGTACGCCGCGGCGACGGGCGCGGCCGCGACGACGAGGGCGAAGGTCAGGGACAGCACAGCAAGGCACGCGGAACTGCGCAACGGATCCCCCCACGGGACGACTTCCGGACTAGTGAGTCGGCCGATTTTACATGGTGTCGATCTGCGGGCAGGGCGCCGCGTATCCCGATGCACGTGCGCACCGCAGCGTGTGCCGCCGCCAGCGGCAGCCGGGTGGTCATCGTGAGGACCAGCGTGAGGAGGGCGCTGCCCCGCTCGAGATCGCGGCCCCACTCGTTCTGTGAAGATCGCCACGCTCAAGAGGGGCGGGTGGGCAGCACAGAACGTGAGACCAGCCGGTCAGCAGGGCGCGGACGCCCTCGAGACCGTCACGCGGACGCAGCCGAGGTACTCATTGTTCGATGTAGACGCGGCGGCGGCGATGAAGATGATCACGACCAGCACCGTGATGCCGATGTTGATCCACGAGATGACCTTCGCGGCGGTGTTGAAGCCGGCGCCGCCGAGCCGCCCACCCGACTGCGCGATGTCACGCGACGACTGGCCGGCGAGGATCAGGGCGACGATCGCCGGGATGACCGGGCAGACCACCCAGGCGAGGATCGCCAGCACGAGGGCGCCGATCGCCTTGCCGTCGGTCTGCGGGGCGCCGTACCCGTAGCCATAGCCGGGCGGCGCGCCGTAGCCCGGAGGGCCGCCGTAGCCGGGCGGGGCACCGTAGCCGGACCCTGGTGGCGGGCCGGGCGGCTGGCCCCAGGGGCCGGGCTGCGGCGTACCCCAGCCGGGTGCGTTCGGGTCCGGCGGCTGGTCGCTCACGTCTGCCCCCTCGCGGTCGAGTCAGCGGAGCGTAGTACGTCCGGCGGCCCCGACGTGCGTTCCGAGGCGGGTTCTGTACACTGGCCCGGTCGGAAGCGCACCAACGCGGGGAACGCCGGGCAACCGGCGGCGGGCAGCGTCAGGAACAGCTGAATCAGGAGGACCACCCGAACCCCGAGCAGGTCCCCGGCCAATGCGGGCCGTAGGCGAACAGCCGATGACTGCCCCGCGACCGAGCAGGACCGACGCGGTGCCCGAGCGGCCGCGTCCGAGCGGTAACGCTCCCCGAACGACCACGGGCAGCGGTGAGACTGTAGGGGAATCGCCGCTGCCCGTGGTCCCTGGGGGACCGCCAGCTAGGGTCCGGCCCATGCACCCGAACGCGCAGCGCGTCCAGCGCGCCCTCGCCGACGCGGGGTCGGCGGCGCGGGTGGTCGAGCTCACCGACAGCGCGCGAACGGCCGCCGAGGCCGCCGCCGCGCTCGGCGTCTCGGTCGGCCAGATCGCGAACAGCCTGGTCTTCGTCGCCGGCGGCGCGCCGTTGCTCGTCATGACGAGCGGCGCGAACCGCGTCGACACGCACGGGTCGGCGCGCTGCTCGGCACGACCGTCGGGCGTGCCGACCCGGACACCGTCCGTACCGCCACCGGGTTCCCGATCGGCGGCGTCGCGCCGGTCGGCTTCCCCGCGCCCGTCCGCGTCCTGGTCGACGAGGACCTGCTCGGCTACGACGTGATCTGGGCCGCCGCCGGAACGCCGCACACGGTGTTCCCCACGACCGGCGCGGAGCTGCTGCGGATCACTGGCGGCACGGCCGCCGCCGTTCGCGTGGAGTAGGTCAGGCCGAACGCCGCCGCAGCCGCAGACCGACCAGCCCCGCACCCGCCACGAGCAACGCCACCACCGGCCAGCCGAGCCCGCCGGTCGCCGGCATGCCGCCAGGCCCGCCTGAGCCGGAGCCGCCGCCGGACCCGCCGCCCGAGCCGCCGCTCGACCCGCCCGAGCCGCCGGAGCCGGGGCTCGCCGCGCCGCCCGGCAGCACGAAGTCGAACGCCGCCGTCCCGTCGACCGGGTAGAGGAAGCCCTGCGCCTCGGCGGCGGAGACGTTGCCCATGGTGAACGCCGTACCGGAGTAGAAGCGCGAGCCGCCCGGCTTGTCGGCCGGGCCGGCCTGCGGGCGGCCGTCCGCGTCCGGCGCGCCGAGCGCCTTGAGCGCGCTGCGCGGCACGGTCATCCGGATCACGCCGGCGTCGGCGTTGACGTCCATCGGGACCTCGGTCGTGCCGGGGTACGTCATGCACTTCGGGTCGAGCCCACCGGTGCTCGGGACGGCGAGGCAGGAGACGGTACCGGTCGCGAAGTCGTCGAACCCGCCGCCGAAGCCGCGCACCGGGTCCCAGTGCACGGACAGCGAGGCGGGCTGGTAGCCGTTGACCCAGCGGAACGCCCAGATCAGCGACGACGCGCCGGTGCCGGTCAGCGCCGCCTGGAGCGCGGGGTCGCTGAGGTCCTTCACGACCATCGTCAGCATGAACCCGCCGTCCTCGACGGTCTTGCCGCTCGTCAGGCTGATCTCCGGGCTGATCTCGACGGAGAGCAGGTCGAGCGCCGGCTGGTTGGCCCGCGCGGCCGGCGGCGGCGCCACTGGCAGGGTGAGGCTCGAGATGGAGTACGGCGACTGCGCGTCGCCGCCGGGGTCGACGGACTTGGTGCGGATCACCGCGCGGCGGGTCGTGACCGTGCCGCCGCGGTTGCTGTTGCCGGTGTTCTGTACGAGGACGTGCGGGATCGCGACCGGCCCGCTGGCGCCGTCCGGCAGCTTGCCCGACTCGTCGTAGACGACGACGAGCCGCCCTGTCGTCGGGTCGAGCGCGATCGCGAAGAAGTCCGCGAGGCTGCGGTCGCCGCCGGCCGCACAGACGAGACCGGAGAGGCAGACCTGGTCGTAGTGCATCGGGTGGGTCGTCGCCTTCACCTGGGCGAACGACGGCTTGGCCGCCTGGGCGTTGAGGGTCTGGGCGACGTAGACGTCCCACGGCCCCTTGAACGTGTCGGAGTCCGCGACGCCGTACGTCGTGCTGCCGTACCAGGTCACCGCGACGCGGCCGGGCGCACCCGAGGCGACCAGCCACGGGAACACGAGCGTGCGCGTCGGCGGCTTGTCGACCGTCACGGGCGTGGACCATCCCGGGTTCACGTCGACGGTGGTGCAGGCTGCGAGCTTGCTCAACGGCAGCCACGCCATCTTGGCGTGGAAGGCGCCCGCCTCGCCGCCCTTCTCCCCCCAGGAGATGTAGAGGTTGCCCGCGGTGTCGTGGTCGACCACGACGAACCCGTTGCTCGGGTCGGCGTCGGTGTCGGCGACGAGGCACTTCTGCCAGGTGTCGCCCGCGTCGAGGGAGAGTGCGAGGCGGACGGAGTTGCCCTCGTTGTAGCCGAAGTAGACGAGCGGCGTGCCGGCGTGGGTGGAGTTGTGCGCGCCGTTGGTGTCGGCCTTCATCGGGCCTGGGAAGTCCGACGTCGTCGAGATGTCCTTCTGCGCGCCGGCGCTGCAGGGCCCGTAGCCGGTGTAGGTCAGGCCGGCGTCGGTGGACTTCTGCACGACGAGGGTGTTGCGGGCGATGTCGTTGTACGTCAGGAACACCGTCTTGTCGTCGATGAACGTCGTCCACTGGCGGTCGGTCGCGCCCGAGCAGGTCGACGGCGTCGCGGCGAACGACGCGCCGTTGTCGGTGCTGGTCGCCGTCGCGAAGTCGGCGTCGGCGAGGCCGACGTAGGAGAGCGTGTAGGTGTTGTCGGCGTTCTTGGCCTTCCCCGTCGCGAGGTAGCAGTCGCCGCCGCCGCGGTCGGCGAGCTGGCCGCGCGGCGGCGTACCGAGCAGGTGGAACTGGTCGCCGCCGTCGGTCGACACCTGGGCGTAGTCGGCCCCGGTCGTGAAGCCGGTCGGGCCGCAGGTGTAGATGCGGCCGTCGGCGTCGATCTCGATGTTCGGCTCGCCCTGGTCGCGCTGCGGGTCGGCCGGCTGGCCCGGCCCGAACGACAGCGCCGCGGGTGCCGCCTGCGCGCCCACTACGAGCGTCGGAGCGGCGGCGGCCGCGAGCGCGGTCGCGACGAGCAGCCCGAGGGCCAGGCGGGTCTTGGGGCGGCTCATGGAACGCCTCCGGGTGGAGCGCGGGTGGGTTACATACCCACCTATAGTGCGCCCTCCGGTGAGCGGCCGTACGAGGCGACGCCGTCGAGCAGGGAGATGGTGCGCTGGGCCGGCGTCATGACCGGCGGCGCCGCGACGGTGCTGCGCACCTCGAGGGGCTCGAGGCCGTGCAGCCCCTGCGCGACGACGACCGCGTCGTCGCCGAGGCGCAGTGCGAACTCGCGCGGCGGGTTGGTCACCGTGACACCGTCGCGGACGACGGCGAGCAGCGTCGCGCGGTGGTTGCCTCGCAGCCGCGCGGCGACGTCGTCGATCGGCAGGCCGACGTACTCCGTGGGTACGGCGACGCGGTACAGCTCGGAGCCCTCGCCGCCGGACACGATGTCGGTCATCAGCTCGGAGAGGCCGGGGTAGAGCGCGGTCCGGGCGAGCAGGTGCGACGCGATGCGCGACGTCACGAGGATCTCGTTCGCGTGCGCGCGCTGGACGTGCGGGACGTGCGCCGGGTTGTTGACCTCGACCACGGTCCTGACGTGGGGCGCGACCGACTCGATCGCCATGATCGTGAGGATCGAGCGCATGTCGGCCTCGTTCGTCGCCTCCTGCGGGCAGACGATCGCGGTCCGCGCGTCCTCGATGCCCGCGCGCTTGAGGTCCTCGACGCTGGTGATGTCGCCACGCACGTAGTACGCGGCCGAGCCGGCCGGGTTGCGTTCGGCGTCGTGCAGCAGGACGACCTTGGTCCGGTACTCGTCGGTCGTCAGCTCGTCGAGCAGGTCGCGCGCGGTGGTGTTCCACCCGCAGACGACGACGTGGTCGCGGTAGCCGGAAGCGCCCATGCCCTGGCCCTCCTTGAGCAGGCAGTCGATCACGAACCCCACGAGCGCGCCGGTCATCGTCCCGACGATCGCGACGCCGAACAGTACGAGCAGCCAGCCGACGACGAAGCCGCCGGGTGACGTGACGTAGGACGGGTCGCCGTTGCCGAACACCGTCGTGATGGCCCAGTAGAAGGACCGCGCGAACGTGCTCGGGTGCAGCGGTTTCTCGACCAGCGTCACCGCCACCGACGCGAGCAGCACGACGGTGACCAGGCCCCCGGCGAGGGAGAAGAAGAACCGCCGGTCGACATGCCGGCGGACGCGCCGCGCGTGGTAGGCGAGGCGCTGCAGCATGGGCGAGGCGAACATCGCCCGGAACACGCGTCCCATGTAGGGCGACGCTAGGGCTCGCCGGTACCCGCGTCGATGCCGCAAACGGGCCAAGTCCGGCATAGCCCGATCTGACGATGCGGTCGCGACTAGCAAGTCCGAACGACGTTCGGTACCCTCGTAGTTACCGGCCGGTAACAAGTGGGAGCGGGCACCCGATGAGCCACTACAAGAGCAACCTCCGCGACATCGAGTTCAACCTCTACGAGGTCCTCGGGACCGAGCAGCGGCTCGGCCACGGGCCGTTCGCGGACATGGACCTCGACACCGCGAGGAACGTCCTGCGCGAGGTCGAGCGGCTCTCGACCGAAGACTTCGCGGCGTCGTTCGAGGAGGGTGACCGGACGCCGCCGGCGTTCGACGCCGCCACGGGTGAGGTGACGCTGCCGCCCGGGATGAAGAAGAGCCTCGACGCCTTCTTCGGCGGCGAGTGGTTCCGCCTCGACCTGCCCGAGCACCTCGGCGGCTACGGCGCCCCGCCAAGCCTGCGCTGGGCGTGCGCGGAGCTGCTCTGCGGCGCCAACGCGGCCGCGTTCATGTACGCCGTCGGTCCGCTGTTCGCGAAGATCCTCGACGGCATCGCGACCGATGAGCAGAAGCGGCGCTTCGTCGGGCCGATGATCGAGCGCCACTGGGGCGCGACGATGGTCCTCACCGAGCCGGACGCTGGCTCCGACGTCGGCGCGGGCCGTACCCGCGCGATCGCGCAGGCCGACGGGACGTGGCACGTCGAGGGCGTGAAGCGGTTCATCACGAGCGGCGACTTCGACTGGCCGGAGAACATCGTGCACCTCGTCCTCGCCCGCCCCGAGGGGCACGGCCCGGGGACGAAGGGGCTCTCGTTGTTCATCGTGCCCAAGCTCTGGGTGAACGAGGACGGCTCGCTCGGCGAGCGCAACGGCGTCTACGTCACCAACGTCGAGCACAAGATGGGGCTCAAGGGGTCGGCGACCTGCGAGATCACGTTCGGCGAGCGCGGTCCTGCGCGCGGCTTCCTCGTCGGCGAGGTGCACGACGGCATCGCGCAGATGTTCAAGGTGATCGAGTACGCCCGGATGATGGTGGGCACCAAGGCGATCGCGACGTTGTCGACCGGCTACCTCAACGCGCTGGAGTACGCCAAGACCCGCCAGCAGGGCGCGGACATGACGCAGATGACCGACAAGACCGCGCCGCGGACCGAGATCGTCAACCACCCCGACGTACGCCGGATGCTGATGCTCCAGAAGGCGCACGCCGAGGGCATGCGCGCGCTCGTTCTGTACACCGCGACCGTGCAGGACCGCGTCGAGATGGGCGGCGAGGACCTGGAGGCGGCGGAGCGGCTGAACGACCTGCTGCTGCCGATCGTCAAGGGGTACGGATCAGAGACGTCGTACCGGCTGCTCGCCGACTCGTTGCAGGTGTTCGGCGGCTCCGGCTACCTGCAGGACTACCCGGTCGAGCAGTACATCCGCGACGCGAAGATCGACACGCTCTACGAGGGCACGACCTCGATCCAGGGCCTCGACCTGTTCTTCCGCAAGATCGTCCGTGACCAGGGCGGCGCGTTGACGACGCTGCTCGCCGAGGTGCAGGAGGTCGCCAAGGGCGACGCGGGCAACGGCGCCCTCGCCCGCGAGCGCGCGGCCCTCGCCACGGCGTTGGAGGACGTGCAGGCGATGGTCGGCTCGATGGTCGGCTTCCTCACCTCCGCCGCCGAGGAGCGGCGCAACGTCTACAAGGTCGGCCTCAACACCACCCGTCTCCTCATGTCGCTCGGCGACCTCGTCATCGGCTGGCTGCTCGTCCGCCAGGCCGAGGTCGCGCTGGCGCGGCTCGCGGAGACGCCGGGCGACGCGTTCTACGCGGGCAAGGTCGCGGCGGCGCGGTTCTTCGCCGGCTCGGTCCTGCCGGAGCTGAGCGCGCGGCGCCGGGTCGCGGAGTCGACCGACCTCGAGCTGATGGACCTCGCGGTCGAGGCCTTCTAGCCGGGATCCGCGAAACGGTCCCGCTCCTCCGCCGCCGCCCGACTCGTTCTGTGAAGATCACCACGCTCGACAGGGGGCGCGTGGGCTGCACAGAACGCGGCGGGAGGGGGCGACGACCCTGCCGGACCGGTTAGGAAATTGTTCCCTTCTACCCCCATTGCGGGCTACTGCGTGATCCGCCACTGTCGTCCGCATCTTGTCGCTGGGGACGCGACAATCGAGCGGGGGGAACCCGAATGTCCAGCCGGCACCTGTCTGTCATCGTCACCGCGCTCGCCACCGGGATCGCCGCCCTCGCGCCGATCGGGCAGTACGCCACCGCCTCGCCCGCGCATCCCGCGGCAGTCGTGACGACGGCCCCGTCGACGCCCCCGGGTACGCCCGCGAGCGACGGCGAGCTGACGGCACTGCGCACCGCGAGCTCGCGGACGTATGTCACGAGCGGCGGCGCCCGGCGCGCCGAGATCTACACCCACCCCGTCAACTACCGGGACGCCACGGGCGCCTGGCAGAAGATCGACGACACGCTCGTCCCGCGTGCCGGCGGCGGCTGGCGCAACGCCGCGAACGACACCGCCGTCGAGCTGCCCGCGACGCTCGCGAGCGGCGCCGTTCGCGTCACGCACGGCGGTGTCTCCGTCGACCTCTCACTCGTCGGCGCGGCCGGGATCGCGCATGTGGACGGCGCGTCGTTGCGGTACGCGGACGCGCTGCCACAGACCGACGTCCGCTACGACGTCCTCGACCACGCGCTGAAGGAGTCGATCGTCCTCAAGAGCGCGGCCGCGCCGTCGGCGTTCGCGTTCGACGTCGCGACCGGCGCCACGTTGCGCGAGACCGCGCACGGCGTCGAGGCGGTCGCCGCGGACGGCAAGGCCCCGCTTGCGCTACTGCCGCCGAACGCCGTCGACGCCGCGGGCGTCACCGCACCGGTCTCGGCGACGTCGTTGCAGGTGGTCGCGGGCCCGCTCGGCGCCCGGCGCCTGTCCGTCACCGTCGATCCCGCGTGGCTCGCGGCACCGGGACGCGCGTTCCCGGTCACGCTCGACCCCACCGTCAGCGTCGCGCCCGACTTCAACACCTACATCGAGGGCGGCATCAACCAGAACGCCAACTTCAGCGGCCGCACGTACCTCGCCGCCGGCCACGACACCGCTATCAGCGCAAACTTCCGCTCGCTGATCAAGTTCGACGTCCGCTCCGCGCTGCCCGTCGACTCCGTCGTGCTGTCCTCCGAGCTCGGCCTGTACGTCCAGACGGCGCCCGTCGCCCCGACGAACTTCGGCGTCTACGCCGCCAACAAGGCGTGGACCACCAGCGCGACGTGGAACAACTACGCGACCGGATCGGCCTGGACGACGCCCGGCGGTGACATCACCGGCGGCTCGTACTGGGTGAGGAGCATCAGCTCCACCGGTCAGAACGCGTACTCGTACTTCTTCATCGGCGAGCTGGTCCAGAAGTGGCTCGACGGCCGGGTCGGCCAGAACGGCATCCTGGTCCGCGCCGAGAACGAGACCTCCGGGGACCCCGTGACGTTCGGCTCGAACCTCGCGCCGTCCGGCCAGGGCCCGTACCTGAACGTCACGTACCAGGCGCGGACCGGGCTCCAGCGGTACGAGCAGTTCGAGAAGTTCCCGCTGAGCGACCGGGCCCAGCTCTCGGTCAACGTCGCCAACGGCAACGCCGAGGTCGAGCAGGTCGACGCCACGCTCTCGGGCGTCGGGCTGGACCTGCGGCTCGTCCACTCGTACAACTCGATGGCGGGGCCGTTCGGGCTGACGGGCGACGTGGGCACCAACTGGGGGCTCTCCCCCGGCCGCGACGTCAGTCTCGGGATCTTCAACGAAGGCGTCGCGTTCTACGGCCCGAGCGGGACCGGCGACATGTTCTACGACACCGGTAGCGGCACGTTCCGCTCGCCGCCCGGCATCGACGTCGACCTCACCAAGAAGATGGACGGGACGTACGAGCTGAAGTTCCAGAAGACCGAGCAGATCGACCGGTTCGACAGCAACGGCCGGCTCACCTCGCTGGCCGACCGCAACGACCACCGCATCACGCTGTCCTACGCGCTGACGTCGCCGTTCCAGCTGTCCAGCATCACCGACACCCGCGGGCGCACGACGTCGTTCACGTACTCCTCGGGCAAGCTCGCGACGATCACCGACCCGCTCTCGCGCACGTACCAGTTCGCGTACGACGCGACGCACACGTACCTGACCAGCTACACCGACGCCACCGGCGGCTGGTACCACTACACCTACAACGTCGACGGGCAGCTCAGCTCGATCGAGACCCCGCGCGGCAACACCACGGAGATCACCTACCAGTTCAGCCGCGTGAGCAACGTGCGCCGGGTGACGGGCGCGGGCACCGGCTACGACACCGCGTTCGACTACTACAGCGACCACACGATCGTCACCGATGCGAACGGTCAGGACACGACGTACGACTTCGACGCCCTGCAGGGCAAGGTCACGCAGGTCACCGACGCGCTCGGCCACCACCGCGCGAAGACGTACACCACCAACGGTGACGTCGCCACGGCAACGGACGCGATCGGCACCGGCAACGTCACGACGAACACGTACAACCCGAACAACACCCTCGCCTCGTCGGCGCTCCCGACCGGCGCGACGTCGTCGTTCACGTACACGTCGGCGACGCATCCGTTCTCACCGACGACGGCGACCAGCGGCTCCACCAGCAAGTCGACGATGACGTACGACGGCCCGGGAAACCTCACGTCGGTCAAGGACACGACCACCGGCGGCACGCTGTCCACGACGACGTTCACGTACAACCCGACGGTCGTCACCTGCGGCGGCAAGGTCGGCCAGCGTTGCACCAAGGTCGACGGCAACTCGCACACCACGTCGTACCACTACGACTCCGTGGGCAACCTCGACACCATCACGCCGCCGTCGCCGCTGGGGACGACGACGTTCGGCAGCTATGACCTGGCCAGCCGGGCCGGCACCGTGACCGACGGCAAGGGGCAGATCACCCGGTACACGTACGACAACCTGGACCGCGTCACCCAGCTCCGCTTCGGCGGCGCCACGACGTGCACGCCGGCGAGTGGCAACTGCGTGCAGTACACGTACGACGGCGACGGCAACACCGCCACCATGGTCGACAGCACCGGCACCACCACGTACGCGTACGACACCCTGAACCGGCAGACGAGCAAGACCCTGCCGAGTGGCGCGCCCGCGCTGGCCGTGACCTACGACGGCGTCGGCAACACCCTCACGTACACCGACGCGGGCGGCACCGTGACGTACGCCTACAACGCGGCGAACCAGCTCACGTCGCTCGCCGAGCCGGGCGGGTCGTGCCCGACGACCAAGTGCACGACGTTCACGTACGACAACAACGGCAAGCGCACCACGACGACGTACCCGGGCAGCACCGTCATGACGACGACGTACGACAACTCGGGGCGGCCCTCGCGCGTCCGGACCGTCAACGGCGCCACCACCATCGCCGACTTCCAGTACACGTACCTCAAGTCGGGCAACGACAACACGCTCGTGCAGACGATGACCAACGCTGCGGGCGCGGTGACGACGTACACGTACGACACGCTCGACCGCCTGTCCAAGGCCGTGCTCGGCGGCGGCAGCCCGGCGAGCTGGCTGTACTGCTACGACCTGGCCGGCAACCGCACCAGCATGTCGACCGTGTCCGGCGCGTCGTGTCCCGGCGCGACGACGACGTGGGCGTACAACAACGCGAACGAGCTCACGACGCGCAACGGCAGCACGACCGGATGGACGTACGACGCCAACGGCAACGAGACCGCCGGCGTCGGCAGCACGACCCGTACCGCGGAGGCGTACAACACCAAGAACCAGGCCACGTCGGTCACCGTCAGCGGCACCGCCACGGCGATGGCGTACGCCGGCACGGACAACACCGAGCGGGTCAGCGCCGGGACGACGACGTTCAAGACCGGCGAGCTCGGCCTCGCGTCGCAGACCACCGGCGGCACGACGACGTACTTCACCCGCGACCCCGACGGCACGCTGATCTCGGCGCGCGGCGCGGCCAGCTCGTACTACGTGTTTGACGGCCTCGGGTCGGTGTCGAACCTCGTCAGCAGCGCGGGCGCCGTCGTCAACAGCTACACCTACGACCCGTTCGGCGGCATCCGCACCTCGACGGAGGGCGTGACCAATCCGTTCAAGTTCACCGGCGGCTACTACGACTCCACGACCGCCCGGTACAAGCTCGGCCTGCGCTACTACGACCCGGTGATCGGCCGTTTCACGCAGCAGGACCCGACCGGCCAAGAGAACAACGCCTACGCCTATGCGGGCAACAACCCCGTCAACTTCGTCGACCCCATGGGCGCCAGCCTGCGCACGTTCATCGGAGCCGTCGTCGGAATCGCCGCATCAACGGTGATGGCCGGACTTTTCGTCCTGGGGTGCGGCGCAAGTGCTGGGCTGGGCTGCGTCGCGGCTGGGCTGATCGCGGGTGGCGCGATCGGCGGATTCCTCGGAGGAGCCGTGGGGACCGGGACCGCGATGGGAGCCCTCGAAGGCTCCGCCATCGGCGCGCTGAGTCTTGGGGCCGGCCTACTGTTGCCGCTATGACCAGGTTATTCGAGGAGTTGCGCTGGGGAGTCTGGTCACTGGTCGCGGCACTCAGCCTTGCGGTCGTAGCCGGTATGGTCGGCGTGATCTTCCTGGGTCCGGCTGGAGCGCAGGCCGGTGCGGTCGGCGGTGCCCTCCTACTGGCACATTGGTCTCGGATACGCCGACCCGGCCGGTTGGCCGAGAACGCGCAGCGTAGACATGCGCAGCCGGCGGCGGACGCACAAGGTGAGGACCGTGACCTCCGTCGACGCTACCTGGGCGCCGGCATCGCGGTCGCGGTGGCCTGCCTGGTCATCGCGTGCGTCGTGATGCTTGCGTCGCACTGACGAGGCCACGCCATGGGCGAAGCGGTCAGGCCGACGTGACACACGTTGGGTGCGTGCGGTACGGGCGGCCGGTCGTGGTGCCCGCGGTTGAAGTCATCGTGGGCAGCCTGGCGAGCCGGCGGATCAGGCGGGACCCCAAAGGCGACGGCTCGGTGCGCGACCACGCGCTCTATTGCGGGGAGTCGCGCTCGTGAGTCGGGCACCCGGCGCCTGGCGAGACCTCGCGCTCGCGCAGCGGCGCGGGGTCGTCCGCGACGCACGGCGCGGTCGGCCCCTGCGTCCCGATGTGGCGAACGCGGCCGGCGACTGGGCGCGATGGGCGCTCGGCCGGTCACGCCGACTGATCGCCGTCGTAGGCGTCTTCTGCATCGCGGTCCTTACGGCGTCGTTCTTCCAGCCCCGCGCGCTCGCCGCTCTCCTCGGCGTTCCCGCCATCCTGTTCGGAGCGTGGGTCGAACGGCGGGATGCGCGGCGGGTCCTGGCCGCCGCCGTCGCCGCAACGGCGAGCCCGAACGGTGAGGCGACGGGAGGCACCTGATGGTCCAGCAGTCGGAGCGGCCTGATGACGTCGCGTCCGCGTCCCGCCGGAGCCCGGCCTGGATGTGGGCGGTGGCACTCGCGATGCCGCCGGTCTGGCTGGTCACCGGGTGGGCGCTGCACCTGCACGCCGAGCACGTGTGGGGCCTGTTCCCCGCAACGTTCACCACGCTGCTCGTCGTCGTCCTCAACGAGCGCAGGGACCAGCCGCTACCTGCGCACCGGACCCGGACCGTCCGCCTCATGCTCGCCGGCGCGATCCTGCTGTTCCTCGCGGCCGCGGCGTTGCTGCACCGCCCGGGGTTCGCGTTGTTCGCGATCGTGCCCTTGGCGGGGCTGGTGTTCACCCTCATCCGGCCGCGCCGGGAGGACTGAGGGCTACAGCAGTCCCGGCCGTGGCACAATCGGCGGCGACGGCAGCAACGGCGCTGGCGCACCCGTTCCGCACGAACGAACGCTGGGAGCCCGCCGGACATGACGCCGTTCCCCCTCGACCCCGAGCACGATGCCTGCGGCATCGGCTTCGTCGCGGACGCCCGCGGACGCCGGACGCACGCGCCGGTCGCGAAGGCGCTCGCCGCGCTGCGCCGGGTCGAGCACCGCGGCGCGATCGCCGACGACCCGCAGGCGGGTGACGGCGCGGGGCTGCTGCTGCCGATCGACCACGCGTTCTTCGCCGAACGCGCCGGGCTGGACGAGAACGACGCCGACCTGCTCGGGCTGGCGATGGCGTTCCTGCCCGCGGACGTCGAGGGCGGCGGCCCGGTGCAGGCCGCGGCACGGCGCGCGCTGGAGGACGCCTGCCTGCACGAGGGCATCGGCATCTCGTCGTGGCGCGTCGTGCCCGTCGACCCGCACGCACTCGGCGAGCACGCGCGCCGCCACGCGCCGCGGATCGAGCAGGCGGTCCTGCTCCGCTCGACCAGCGTCCCGGTGGACGAGGCGGAGCGGCGGGCGTTCCGCGCGCGCAAGCGGTTCGCGCGAACGGTCGCCGCACGCGGCATCCCCGCGTACCTCGCGTCGATGTCGTTCCGCACCGTCACCTACAAGGCGCTCTGCGCGGCCGAGCAGCTCGGCGCGTTCTACGCGGACCTGCGCGACGAGGCCCTGACGGCGCCGTTCGCGGTGTTCCACCAGCGGTACTCCACGAACACCACGCCGACGTGGACCCGGGCGCAGCCGTTCCGCTTCCTCTGCCACAACGGCGAGATCAACACCATCCAGGGCAACGTCACCTGGATGAACGCGCGCGAGGGCTCGCTCGGCACCGGCGACCTGATCGACGAGGCGCTGGTCCGCCCGGTCATCGAGCCGGACGGCTCCGACTCGGCGATGCTCGACAACGCCGTCGAGCTGCTCGTCCGCGCGGGCCGCGACGTCCGGCACGTGATGGCGATGCTGGTGCCCGAGGCGTGGGAGGACGCGGAGCACCTGCCCGAGGACGTCCGCGACTTCTACGCGTACCACGCGGGCCTCACCGAGCCGTGGGACGGCCCGGCCGGGCTGGTGTTCACCGACGGGGAACGGGTCGGCGCCTGCCTCGACCGCAACGGCCTGCGCCCCCTGCGCTACGCCGTCTCCTCCGACGGCCTCGTCGTCTGCTCGTCCGAGGCCGGCGTCGTGGACCTCACCGGAACGGTGCGGCGCGGCCGGCTCGGGCCCGGCCAGATGATCTGCGTCGACCCGCGGTACGGCCTGCAGACCAACGCCGAGATCAAGGCGTGGCTCGCCCGGCGGCGGCCGTACGGCGAGTGGCTCACGAACGGCCTGCGCCGCCTGCCGGCGGGGACCCCGATCGCCGCGCCCGGTCCCGCCCTCCAGCTCCGGCAGGTGGCGTACGGCTACACGCGCGAGGAGCTGACGACGGTCCTCCGCTCGATGGGTACGACCGGCAAGGAGCCGGTCACCTCGATGGGCGACGACACCGCCCTCGCGGTGCTGTCGGGAACGCGGCGGCCGGTGTCGTCGTACCTGAAGCAGCGCTTCGCCCAGGTCACCAACCCGCCGATCGACCACCTGCGCGAACGCACCATCATGTCGTTGCGCACCCGCCTCGGCATGCTCGAACCCCTGCTCACCGAACGCCCCGAGGCCGCGCGTGGCATCGAGCTCTCGACGTTCGTGCTGACCCCCGCGGGACTGGACGACCTCCTCGGCGACTCGCAGGTGCTGGGCCGGTACGTGCGCCTCGACGCGACGTTCTCCGTCGAGGACGGGCCCGCCGCGCTGGAGTCCGCGCTGATCCGCCTCTCGTACGCCGCCGAGTCGGCGATCCTCGCGGGCGCCGAGCTGGTCGTGCTGGACGACTCCGGGATCGCGCCCGACCGCGCGCCGGTGCCGATGCTGCTGGCGGTCGGCGCGGTGCACCAGCACCTGATCGACGGGCAGCTGCGTTCGCTCGCGTCGCTGGTCGTGGACTCCGGCGAGCCGCGCGAGGTCCACCACTTCGCCACGCTGCTCGGGTACGGCGCGGAGGCCGTCTGCGCGCGGCTCGCGTTGGAGACCGTTGCGGCGCTGGCGACCAAGACCGGCGGGCCGGAGGCCGCGGGGCCCGCGCAGGAGGCGTACCGGCACGCGATCGAGGACGGCGTCCTCAAGGTGATGTCGAAGATGGGCATCTCCTGCCTCGACTCCTACCGCGGCGCGCAGATCTTCGACGCGGTCGGTCTCGCGGCCGCCGTGATCGAACGCTGCTTCCGCGGCACGGTCTCCCCGATCGGCGGCCTCGGCTTCGCCGAGCTCGGCGAGGACGCGCTGTACCGGCACGCGGCGGCGTACGCAGCCAAGCCGGTGCTCGACAACCCCGGCAACGTGAAGTGGCGGCGTGGCGGGGAGTACCACGCGTCGAACCCCGACGTGATCCAGTCGCTCCAGTCGTTCGCGCTGCCGGACGCCGCGCCGGTGCCAGGCGTGGACAAGGAGCTCGCTGCCGCGCACGCGCTGCGGCGGGCGGTGCAGGGCGCCGACAGGGACGCGTACGACAGGTTCTCCGCGCTGGTCGCGGAGCGGCCGCCGACCGAGCCGCGGGACCTGCTCGAACCGATCCCGGCGGCGGTGCCGCTGCCGCTCGAGCTGGTCGAGCCGGTCGAGTCGATCGTGAAGCGGTTCTCGACCGGCGCCATGTCGCACGGCTCGATCGGCGCCGAGGCGCACGAGACGCTGGCGCTCGCGATGAACCTGCTCGGCGCCAAGAGCAACTGCGGCGAGGGCGGCGAGGACCCGGCGCGCTACCGCGACGACCGCAACTCGCGGATCAAGCAGATCGCGAGCGGGCGGTTCGGGGTGACGCCGGAGTACGCGGCGTTCGCCGACGAGCTGCAGATCAAGGTCGCGCAGGGCTCGAAGCCCGGTGAGGGCGGGCAGATCCCCGGCCACAAGGTGTCCGAGGAGATCGCGCGGCTGCGGCACACGACACCGGGCGTCGGCCTCATCTCGCCGCCGCCACACCACGACATCTACTCGATCGAGGACCTGTCCCAGCTCATCTACGACCTCAAGCAGGTCAACCCGCGGGCGGACGTCTCGGTGAAGCTGGTCGCATCGGCGGGCGTCGGGACGATCGCGGCCGGTGTCGCGAAGGCGTTCGCCGAGGTGGTCCAGGTCTCCGGCAACGACGGCGGCACCGGCGCCTCCGCGCTGTCGTCGGTCAAGAACGCCGGGCAGTCGTGGGAGTTCGGGTTGGCCGAGACGCAGCAGTCGTTGATGGCGAACGGTCTCCGCTCGCGCATCCGCGTCCGCGTCGACGGCGGCTTCAAGACCGGGCGCGACGTCGTCGTCGCGGCGCTGCTCGGCGCGGACGAGTACTCGTTCGGGACGGCGGCGCTGCTCGCCGAGGGCTGCATCATGGTCCGCGCCTGTCACCGCAACACCTGCCCGGTCGGCATCGCGACGCAGGACCCGGAGCTGCGGGCGAAGTTCAACGGCACCCCGGAGCAGGTCGCGTCGTACCTCCGCTTCGTCGCGGAGGAGGTGCGCGAGCACCTGGCGTTCCTCGGGTTCCGGTCGCTGGACGAGGCGATCGGGCGGACGGAGGCGCTGCGGCAGCGCAGGACCACCGACCCCCGCGCGGAGCTGCTGGACCTCCGGCCGTTGCTGTCGGTGTCGTCCGACGGGCCGCGGCGGTTCGTCGCGGCGGTGTCGATCCAGCGGCAGCACGCGCCGTTGGGCGACCGGCTCTACGACACCGCGTGGCCGGTCGTCGCCACCGGCGGCGCGATCGAGGTGGACTGGGCGATCTCGAACGGCGACCGGTCGTTCGGCGCCCGCCTCGGCGGCGCGGTCGGGCGCGTGTTCGGGTCCCGGACCCCACCGGGCAGGGTGACGGTGCGGCTCACCGGCGTCGCCGGGCAGAGCCTCGGGGCGTTCCTCACCGATGGCGTCCGCATCGACCTCACCGGCGAGGCGAACGACTACGTCGGCAAGTCGATGGGCGGCGGCCAGGTCGCGATCCGGCCGCCGGAGAACGACGCGGGCGACGCCGTCCTCGCGGGGAACACGGTGCTGTACGGCGCGACCGGCGGCCGGGTGTTCGTCGCCGGCCGCGCCGGCGAGCGGTACGCGGTCCGCAACTCCGGCGCCGTCTCCGTGGTCGAGGGCGTCGGCGACCACCTCTGCGAGTACATGACCGGCGGCACCGTCGTCGTCCTCGGCCCGACCGGCCGCAACGTCGGCGCCGGGATGAGCGGCGGCGACCTGTACGTGCACGACGCCGACACGTCGTTCCCGGCGCGGGTCAACACCGCGATGGTGGGTCTGCACCGCCTGACGCCGGATCGGACGGTCAGCGTCCGCGCCCTGGTCGAGGCCCACCTGGCGGCGACGGGCTCGGCCCGCGCCGCCGCCCTGCTCGCGGACTGGGCGGTCGAGGCCGGCCGCTTCTGGCACGTGTCCGCCGCGCCTGCGGCCGTCGAGCCGGACGTCGACGCCGAGGACGAGAAGGCCGAGGTCGCGGCCGGATAGCCTGCTCGACGAGCGCCGTCGACGAGGGTTGTGCGCCCGGCTCAGGCAGGGATCGGGGCAGGTGCGGCGAACGGAGGCTGCGGGACCGCCCACGTTCCGGCGTACCCCTGCGGCACTCCGCTCGTTGCCCACGCCGGACGCCCCTGCCAGGAGGACTCATCGTGCGCAAGACCTTCGCTCTCGTTTCCGGTGTCGCGGCGCTCGCCGCGATCACGGCCGTGACCGCCCCGACGTTCGCCGGGACACCCACCGGCCCGCGCTTCGGCGCGCCCGTCCTGCTCACGACGGACAAGTACGCGGGCGGGTACGAGCCGGGCATCCTCGTCGACCGCTACAACAACGCAGTGGTCACGGCGCACAAGCAGAACCACACGCTGGTCGCGTCGCCGGACAGCCGGTCCGCGACCAAGCTCCGCAACCAGTCCTGGATCTGGTACTCCGCGGACCACAAGAACTTCTCCGACATGCCGGGCATCACGCCGCTGCAGGAGCAGAACCACGAGTTCGGCGACGAGGGCGACGTCGCCCGCGACGAGACCGGCCACATCTACTTCGTGGACACGAACGTCACCGACAACTCGTTCTCCCGCTGGGTGGCCACCGGCAGCGGCAAGCTGAAGCTCGAGACGACCCGCCCGGTCGGGCCGTTCGGCGAGGCGGTCGACGACCGCCCGTGGATCGCGGCGCACGGCAACGGCGTGGTCATGTACATCGGCAACCAGGGCGACAAGGTCACCTACCCGGCCGGCGACACGGGCGACGGCGACGCGTACGGCCCGGGCCGCTACACCGTCTACATGTCCACCAACCACGGCGACACCTTCGACCCGCTCGGCATCACCCTCAAGGACTCCGGCTGGTGCCGCCCCGCGGCCGACCACCGCGCGGGCTCGAAGCTGCTGTACGTCCTCTGCACCAACGACGGCGGCGCCAACGACGTCAACCAGAACGCCGGCGACAAGGGCTTCGAGAAGGGCCTGCTGTACGCGTACGTCTCCGCCGACAACGGCGTGACGTGGCAGCGCCACACGATGGGCTCCTACAAGGCAGCCGACCCGTGGAGTACGTACCCGTCGGTCACCGTCGCCAAGGACGGCACCGTGTACGCCCTGTACAACGACAACGACTTCACGGGCACCTGCGACGCCGCGACGGCGCAGACGTTCGGCTGTGACGACCTGATCAAGAGCAGCCACCTCTGGCTCTACACCAGCAAGACGAACGGCCGGACCTGGACCAAGAAGGAGGTCACGCCGGCCAAGGGCCTGATGCGCTACACCTGGGTCGACGTCGCGCCGAACGGCACGGTCGGCATCGCGTACTACTACCGCCCGAACACCGGCTCGGACTGGTATCTGTATGCCGCGACCGCCGCGCCCGGCAAGAAGTTCGTCGCGGCGAAGGTGTCGACCAAGACCGTCGCCGCCAAGGACTTCAGCTCGCCGTTCGGCGACTTCTTCCAGTGCGCGTTCGGGCCCGACTCGAAGCTGAACGTCGTGTGGACGTCGTTGAACGACGACCTCCTGTTCAGCGGCCTCAACTCCGACATCTACTACGCGCGGCAGTCCTAGCCCGACCGGTACGGTCGGCGGCGTGGCGATCACGCTCCGGCCCGTTGGAGAGTCCGACCTCCCGCTGCTGCTCGGCTGGCGCGAGCGGGCGGCGACCGACGACCCGTTCGACTGGTTCGGCCACCGCGGCTACGACCTCGCGTCGCGCTGGGCGCAGGACCGGCTGCTCGGCGAGCACCGCGGCACGCTGATGGTCGACGCCGACGGCACGACCGTCGGCGAGGTGGGCTGGTACCCCGTCCGGTACGGCCCGCCGCCGGAGTCGCTGGCCTACAACATCGGCATCGGGCTCGACCCGGCCCACCGCGGCCGCGGGCACGGCAGCGCGGCCCAGCGCGCGCTGGCCGGCTACCTGTTCGCCGTCTCGACAGTCAACCGCGTCGAGGCGAGCACCGACGTCGAGAACGTCGCCGAGCAGCGCGCGCTGGAGAACGCCGGCTTCACCCGCGAGGGCGTCCTGCGCGGCGCGCAGTGGCGCGACGGCGCGTGGCACGACCTGGTCGGCTACGCCCGCCTGAGAGCCGACTGACCGCCGCCGCCCCGAACGCTCCCTAGGACCAGGCGACGAACGCCGCGGGGTCGGACAGGCAGCGGGCCAGGTCGGCGAGGAACTGCGAGCCGAGCTGCCCGTCCACCATCCGGTGGTCGAACGACAGCGAGAGCTGCGTCACCTGCCGGATCGCGATCGCGCCCTCGTGCACCCACGGCATCTCGCGGACCGCGCCGAAGCAGAGGATCGCGGCCTCGCCCGGGTTGAGGATCGGCGTGCCGTTGTCGACGCCGAACACACCGACGTTGGTGATGGTGATCGTCCCGCCCTGCATGTCCGCGGGCTGCGTCCTGCCCTCGCGCGCGGTCGCCGTGAGGTCGTTCAGCGCCCGCACCAGCTCGGGCAGGGAGAGCGCGTCGGCGTCCTTGACGTTGGGGACCATCAGGCCGCGCGGGGTGGCGGCGGCGATGCCGAGGTTGACGTAGTGCTTGACGACGATCTCCTGCGCGGCCTCGTCCCACGAGGCGTTGACCTCGGGATTGCGCCGGACCGCGAGGATCAGCGCGCGGGCGACCAGCGCGAGCGGGCTGACCTTCACGCCCTCGAACTCCGGCAGCGTCGCGAGGCTCTTGCGCAGCTCCATCATCGGCGTGACGTCGACCGTGATGAACTCGGTGACGTGCGGCGCGGTGAACGCCGACGCGACCATGTTCTGCGCGGTCAGCTTGCGGACGCCCTTGATCGGGACGCGGGTCTCGCGCGGGCCGTCCGAGGTCCGGCGGGGGGTGGCGCCGTTCGCCGTCGCGGGAACGCCGCCCACCGCCGCCTGGACGTCGTCGCGCGTGATGACGCCGCCGGGGCCTGAACCGTGGACGGCGGCGAGGTCGATGCCGAGGTCCTTGGCGAGCTTGCGAACGGGGGGCTTCGCCTTGGCGCGGCCGCCGGCTGGGGCGACCACCTCGGCGGCATGCTCGGCAACGTTCGCCGCGGAGACCCGGGCGGGCGGTGTCGGCGCCGTGGTCGTCGCGTCGGCGGCGGCGCGGCGGGGGCGGCGTTCGGCGGTCGTCTCCTTGACGCCGTAGCCGACGAGGACGGCGGTCCGGCCGGTGGAGGTCTTGCCGCCGATCTTGCCTTCCTCGATCTCGTCGGGGGCACCCGCGGCGCCGGTCAGCTCGGCCTGGATGGCGGCGCGCGCGTGGTCCGTGGGCGACGCCTCGGCGGGCAGGTCGCCCGCGCCCGGGTCGGTGTCGACGGCGATGATCGGCTGGCCCACGTCGACCGTCGCGCCCTCGTCGTAGTACAGCTTGGTCACGACGCCGGTGAACGGGCAGGGGACCTCGACGGCGGCCTTCGCGGTCTCGACCTCGACGATCGGCTGGCCGTCCTTGACCTCGTCACCGACGGCGACGAGCCACTTGAGGATCTCGCCCTCGGTCAGCCCTTCGCCGAGGTCCGGGAGCTTGAACTCCTTGATGCGCACGAAGGCTCCCTAGTACGTGAAGGCGCGGTCGACGGCGTCGAGCACCCGGTCGAGGTCGGGGAGGTACTCCTCCTCGAGCCGGCTCGGCGGGTACGGGGTGTCGAAGCCCGTGACCCGCTGCACCGGGGCCTCCAGCGAGTAGAACGCGCGCTCGGTGATCTCGGCGGCCAGCTCGTCGGCGATCGACGCCTCGCGCGGCGCCTCCGTGACGACGACGGCGCGGCCGGTCCGCTCGACCGACGCGAGGACCGGGGCGAGGTCGAACGGCGACAGCGTGCGCAGGTCGATGACCTCGAGCGAACGGCCCTCGGAGCGTTCCGCGGCAGTGGCGGCGTCGAGCGCGACGCGGACCATCGGGCCGTACGCCAGCACGGTGACGTCGCTGCCCTCGCGGATCACCCGCGACGTGAAGAGCGGGTCCGGCGTCGCGTCGACGTCGAGCTCGGCCTTCTCCCAGTACCGGCGCTTCGGCTCGAAGAACACCACCGGGTCGTCGCACGCGACGGCCTGCTGGATCATGAAGTACGCGTCGACCGGGTTCGAGCAGGCGACGACCTTGAGGCCGGCCGTGTGGCAGAAGTACGCCT
>JAVEEC010000023.1 GCA_030840645.1 Frankiaceae bacterium | reverse complement strand
GTCTCGACCCGGCACCAGAGCTCGTACTTGTGGGCCTCGGACCAGACCCGTCCCATCTCGGGGAGGGTGTACCGCCCGATCACCGGCTGCTGAGAGCCGCCGTCGCGGCGCTCTCGAAGTCGTCCTTGAACTTCCAGAGCCTGGCCCGCAGGTCGGGGTCGCCGGTGGCGAGGATCTGCACGGCGAGGACGGCGGCGTTCTTCGCGCCGTCGAGGCCCATGCAGGCGACCGGGACGCCCGGCGGCATCTGCGAGATGGCGAGCATCGCGTCCAGGCCGTCGAGCGCGCCGCCCTTGATCGGCACCCCGATCACCGGCAACGTCGTGTGCGCCGCGACGACGCCCGGCAGCGCCGCGCTCATGCCGGCGCCCGCGATGACGACCTCGATCCCGCGCGGCTCGAGCTCGGCCATCCAGTCGGCGAGCGCGCGCGGGGCCCGGTGCGCCGAGATCGAGCACTCGTCGTACGGGACGCCGAAGCGTTCCAGCATCGCGCCGGCCTGGTTCATGACGTTCGCATCGCTGAGCGAGCCGTAGATGATCGCGACCTTCGGGCTCTCGTCGGCCACCGTGTGTCTCCTGGTGCTTGCTGGGTCGGACGGTCGGCCAATTCTCCCGCACCCGGCGCGTACTGCCTAACCCGCGATGTCTGTGCGCCAGTGGGCGCCCGGGAACCGAATCATCGCGACGGCCTCGTACGCCTTCTCCCGGGCCGCCTCCCGGGTCGGTCCGGTGGCCGTGACCGAGAGCACCCGGCCGCCGTTGGTCAGCACCTTGCCGTCCTCCAGGCGGGTCCCGGCGTGCAGCACGTCCGCGACCCGGCCGGCCTCGGCGAGACCGTCGATCGGCTGCCCCGTCGTGGGTCTCCCGGGGTAGCCCAGGGCGGCCATGACCACGGTCACGGCGGCGTCGTCGCTCCAGTCGAGGGTGACGTCTTCGAGCCCGCCGGTGGCGGCGGCGTGCAGGACGGCGCCCAACGGAGTCCTCAGCCGGGCCAGGACGACCTGCGTCTCGGGGTCGCCGAAGCGCGCGTTGAACTCCACGACCTTGAGGCCGTTGCGCGTCAGCGCGAGACCGGCGTAGAGCAGGCCCTGGAACGGCGTCCCCCGCCGCGCCATCTCGTCCACCGTCGGCTGCAGAACGGTCTTGGTGATCGTCTCGACCAGGTCGTCCGGCGCCCACGGCAGCGGCGAGTACGCGCCCATGCCGCCAGTGTTCGGGCCGGTGTCGCCGTCCCCGACCCGCTTGAAGTCCTGCGCGGGTGTCATGGGCAGGACCGTGGTCCCGTCGGTGATCCCGAAGAGCGAGACCTCGGGGCCGTCGAGGTACTCCTCGACCACGACCGTCTCGCCCTCGGCGTGCTTCGTGGCGGCGGCCCGATCGGCGGTGACGACGACGCCCTTGCCGGCGGCGAGGCCGTCGTGCTTGACGACGTACGGCGGCCCGAACTCGTCCAGCGCGGCGTTCACCTCGGCGGTGGTGGTGCAGCGCCGGAAGCCGGCGGTCGGGACACCCGCGGCGGTCATGACGTCCTTGGCGAACGCCTTGCTGCCCTCGATCGCGGCGGCGGCGGCACTCGGGCCGAACGCGTTGCGGCCGCGGGCGCGGACGGCGTCGGCCGCGCCGTTGACGAGCGGCGCCTCCGGGCCGATGACGACCAGGTCCGCGTCGACGGCGTCCGCGAGGTCGGCGACGGCGGTCGGGTCGAGCGGGTCGACGCTGCGGGTCTCCGCGAGGCGCGCGGTGCCGGCGTTGCCGGGGGCGCAGACGATGTGGCGCACGCCGGGGTCGCGAGACAGCGCCAGGCAGAGCGCGTGCTCCCGCGCGCCGGACCCGATGACGAGGACTCTCACGCTCGGCATCCTGGCAGAACCCGCGTTCTGTGAAGAACGAGTCGGGCTAGACCAGGTCGCGCAGGACCAGGGTCTGGGTGCGGCCGGGGCCGACGCCGACCGCGCTGATCGGCGTGCCGCTCATGTCCTCGAGCGCCTTGACGTAGGACTGCGCGTTCTTCGGCAGGTCGTCGAAGTCGGTGACCGTCGAGATGTCCTCTGACCAGCCCGGCAGCTCCTCGTACACCGGTACCGCGTGGTGGAAGTCCGACTGCGACACCGGCATCTCGTCGTACGTCGTGGCGCCGACGCGGTAGCCCACGCAGACCGGGATCGACTCGATGCCGGAGAGCACGTCGAGCTTGGTCAGGAAGAAGTCGGTGAGGCCGTTGATCCGCGCGGCGTAGCGCGCGATGACCGCGTCGAACCAGCCGCACCGCCGCGGCCGCCCCGTCGTGGTCCCGAACTCGCCGCCGTTCTCGCGCAGCCGGTCGCCCCACGCGTCGTGCAGCTCGGTCGGGAACGGCCCCTCCCCGACCCGCGTCGTGTACGCCTTGAGCACGCCGATCGCCCGGGTGATCTCGCGCGGCGCGATGCCGGAGCCCGCGCAGGCGCCGCCGGTCGTCGGGTTGGACGACGTGACGAACGGATACGTGCCGTGGTCGACGTCGAGCATCGTCGCCTGCCCGCCTTCGAGCAGGACGGTCCTGCCGTCGCGCAGCGCGTTGTGCAGGAGCAGCGCGGTGTCGGCGACGAGGGGGGCGAGCCGCGGCGCGTACGACAGCAGCTCCTGGACGACCGCCTCGGAGTCGATGGCCTTGCGGTTGTAGACCTTGGTGAGCAGCTGGTTCTTGCTCTTCAGCGCGCTGTCGACCTTCTGCCGCAGGATGTTCTCGTCGAACAGGTCCTGCACGCGCACCCCGACCCGCGACATCTTGTCGGCGTACGCGGGGCCGATGCCGCGACCTGTGGTGCCGAGCTTGGCCTCGCCGAGGAAGCGTTCGACGACCTTGTCGATGGCCGTGTGGTACGGCGTGATGAGGTGCGCGTTCGCGCTGACCAGCAGCCGTGACGTGTCGACGCCGCGGGCGGTCAGCAGGTCGATCTCCTCGAACAGCACGCCGAGGTCGACCACGACACCGTTGCCGATGACCGGCACCAGCGTCGGGGTGAGGATGCCGGTCGGGAGCAGGTGCAGCGCGTACTTCTCGGACCCGATGACGACGGTGTGGCCGGCGTTGTTGCCGCCGTTGTAGCGGACGACGTAGTCGAGGCGGTCCCCGAGCAGGTCGGTCGCCTTGCCCTTTCCCTCGTCGCCCCACTGGGCGCCGACGATCACGACAGCGGGCATGCGCGTACTCCTCGCGGCAAAACGAAAGACCCCGGCAAGTGCCGAGGCCTCTTGCGGCAGGAGTTTACCGGAGGTTCACGGACGGGCCAAGCGCCGTACGCTGCCCGTATGCCGAAGCTCCCCGGGCTCTCCGACGTGCTCGAGCTGCTCCAGGCGCAGACGCAGGCGTTCATGGGGCTGCCCGACACGCTGCGCCACGTCACCGCGCTCGCGCGCGACGCGCACTCGGTCGTCCGCCGCCTGGACAGCCTGCTGAACGACCTGGAGGAGCCGTTGCGGGCACTGGCTCCCGGGCTCCAGAAGATCGCCGACACGCTCGAAGGCGACGTGCTCGCCACGCTGCTCGCCGAGATCGACGACACCCACCGCCAGGTCGCCGCGATCGCGACCACGACCGGGCGCATCGTCGGCGTGATCGACGACGTCGGGACGCGGCTCGGGTCGTTCCCCGGCGCGCCGCTGCTCGCCGGGCGGCGCCGTACGCCGAGGGCCGCTACGGAGTAGCGAGGGCGGCGGTCGCGGCCGGGTCGCAGTCCGTCAGGAACGTCGCGCAGCGTTGCGCCTCGTCGTTCTCGCCGATCGCCGCGGCCGCCCTGCCGAGGGCATGCAGCGCGCGGAGGAAGCCGCGGTTCGGCTCGTGCGACCACGGGACCGGGCCGAACCCCTTCCACCCGTTGCGGCGCAACGCATCCAGCCCGCGGTGGTAGCCCACGCGGGCGTACGCGTACGACGCCACCGGATCCCCCGCCGCGAACGCCGCGTCGGCCAGCGCCGCCCACGCCGCGAGGTGGGTCGGCGTCGCCGCGGCCACGCCGGCCGGGTCGGCGCCGCGGGCGAGCGCGGCGTCGGCCGCGGGCGCGTCGTCGGGCAGGAGGGTCGGGGGCGGTCCCGCCAGCAGGTTGTCCATAACGGCATGATGCCCTGCATGGACGAGACCTCCCGGCTGGTCGACGTCGGGGACACCCGGCTCTCCGTCACCGAACGCGGCTCAGGCTTCCCGGTCGTCGTGCTGCACGGCGGCCCCGGGCTCGACCACGTGATGTTCGCCGACTACCTCGACCCGCTGGCGGACGCGTACCGGCTGCTGCTCGTGGACCAGCGCGCGCAGGGCCGCTCCGACGCCTCGCCCGCGGCGACCTGGACGCTGGAACGGATGGCCGCGGACGTCACCGCGCTCGCCGCCGCGCTCGACCTGGGTCCCTACGCCGTGCTGGGGCACTCGTTCGGCGCGTTCGTGGCGTTGCGACACGCCGTGGACTTCCCCGGCGAGCCGGCGGGGACGATCGTGTCGAGCGGCGTGCCGTCCGTGCGGTTCCTGGCCGACCTGCAGGAACGGCTCGACGCGTTCGAGCCGGCCGACCTGCGCGAGCAGGTCGTGCGGTCGTGGGCGGACGAGGCAACCGTCCAGACGCCCGACGCGCTGCGCGGGCTGCTCGCCGACCAGATGCCGTGGCACTTCGCCGACCCGCGGGACCCGCGCATCGCCGACTACGCCGCCCGCACCGCGGGCCTGGTCGGCGCGCCGGAGGTGATCCGGCACTTCGCCGTTGCCGAGTACGGCGGCATCGAGGTGGAGGCCGCGCTGGCGACGATCCCGCACCCGGTCCTCGTGCTGGCCGGGCGGCACGACCGGACCTGCACCGTCGAGGCGGCCGAGACGATCGCGAACGGCGTCCCGGGCGCTGTCCTGGAGGTGTTCGAGCACAGCGGGCACATGACGTTCGTCGAGGAGCAGCCGCGCTACCTCGAGGCCGTCCGGTCCTTCCTCGAAGGGGTACGGCGCTAGCCGGTCCCCGCCAGCGCGGCCTTGAAGCGGGGGAACAGCCACGGCGCGAGCAGCCGCGCGCCCGAGCCGCTGACGTGGACGCCGTCGTACCGGACCAGGGCGCCGTTGATCCGCTTGGTGAACCGCCCCTCGGGCGCGAGGGCGGCGTTCAGGTCGATCACCGCGACGCCGGCGTGCCGCGCCGCGACCGCACGCACCACGCGGTTGAACGCGTCCACCCGGGCCGGGTCGTCCTCGGGGAACCGGCCGCCGTCGGGGCGTTCGCCGCGCAGGTAGTACGGCGCAGTGAACAGCGCCACCCGCGCCCCGCCCGCCGACATCAGCGTGACCGCGCGGTCGAGCTGCGCGGCGACGTAGGCGTCGTACGCCGGCTCGCCGAGGTGCATCCACCGGCCGTCGTGCTTGCGGTCCATGCACTCCCAGCGACCGACGAGGATCGCGACCAGGTCGGGCTTGTCGCGTTGCAGGGCAGCGGTCCACCGAGCCTCCCACGCCGCGCACTCGGGGAGGTCGGCGTACTGGCCGCCGAAGTACCGGTACGGCCCGCCGACGGTGAGCCCGCAGCCGAGGATGCCCTCGTTGACGACGTCGATCCCGTCCGCGTCACGCAGGCCGGCCGCGAGCGTGCGCGCGACCGAGTCGCCGATCACCATGACGGTGCCGGTGCCGCGGGCGGCGCCCGGCCCGGCGGCCGGAGCGGCGGTGGTGGGCCCGGCGCGGGCCGGTGCCGCGGCCTTCGACGTGGACGCGACCGGCCTGGGCACCGCGGGCTTCGAGGCGGTCGCCGGGCCGCGGGTGGCCCGCGACGTCGCCGCGACCGGCGTGGTCGGCGGTGCGGGCGAGCGCACCCAGACCAGCGCCCACGCCAGCACCGTCGCCATCGCGAGCCCGGCCACGGCGAAGCGGCGGACGACCCGGGGCAGGTGCGGTCGCCACGTCCGCGCGGGCACCTCGACCAGGCGCCACGACAGCCCGGCGAGGGCGAACGTCACCGCCACCCGGAGCGCAAGCAGCAACGGCCCCGGCAGGTGCGTCCTGGACCGGGTCAGCAGCAGGTAGACGGGGGCGTGCCAGAGGTAGACGCCGTACGACACCCGCCCGGCCAGCCGCAGCGGCCGGACCGAGAGCGCGCGCGCCAGTGGCCCGGCGGGCACGGCGACCACCGAGGCGATGACGGCCGCCGTCGCGACGGCGGTGAGCAGGAACCCACCCCGGTAGAGACCGCCGTCACTGCCCGACGCCGTCGTCCAGAGCCAGAGCGTCACGACCGCGCCCGCCGCGCCGGACGCCGAGAGGAACGCCCGCCGCCGGACGGTCTCGCTGCGCACGCCGAGCACGACCGCGAGCGCCGCGCCGACGAACAGCGTCTGGATGCGGGTGTCGGTGCCGTAGTACGCCCGCGCGGGGTCGCCGAACGGACGGAACGACGCCGCCATCGCCGCCGCGGAGATCAGCGCACCCGCGCCCGCGGTCACGAGGACGGCGCCGCGGGATCTTCGGCAGACCAGCACCACGAGCAGTGGCCAGATCAGGTAGAACTGCCCCTCCACGGCGAGCGACCAGGTGTGCTTGAACGCCGACGGCTCGGCGAACGACGCGAAGTACCCGCCGCCCCCGGTGATGGAGCGCCAGTTGGCGAGGTACGTCAGCGCGCCGAGGGCGTCGCGCGGCGAGGCGTTGATCGGCGCGACGACGCCCACCAGGACGACGGCGAGCGCCATCGCCGCCAGCGCGGGAACGAGGCGGCGGGCGCGCCGCTCCCAGAACGCCCCGAGCCCGGACGCGGGGCCGGCAAGCAGCAGCGTGGTGATGAGGTAGCCGGAGAGCACGAAGAACGCGTCGACGCCCAGGAAACCGCCGCGCAGCCAGGCGACGCCGCCGTGGAACAGCAGCACCGCGACGACCGCGATCCCGCGCAGCCCGTCGAGGGCGGGCAGGTACGCGAGCCCCCCGGGACGCCTCCCGGCGCGGGGCTCGGCGGTGGTCGCAGTCACGTCGGGAAACGCTACGCGAGGGGTGTGACAAAACCCGCCGGATCAGGTCCGGCGCGCGGGGCGTGTCGAGTTGCGCGCGAGCCACGGCGTCCGCGCCGGGGGCTTCACCAGCGGCCGGAGCCGGTGGGCGTCGTCGAACAGCGAGCGGCCCGCCACCCGGGCGGACACCAGGCCGGTGATCGTCACGGCACCGAGCCACATGTACTGGACGACGATCTGGTACCGGATCGCTGTGAGCGGCGACACCCCGGCGATGATCAGGCCGGTCATGGTGCCGGGCAGCGCGATCAGGCCGACGACCTTCGTCTGGTCGAGGCCCGGCGCGAGCGCCGCCCGCAGCGCGGCCCGCCGGTGCGGTGCGAACGCCGACCACCCGGGCAGCCCCAGCGCGAGCCGCGCCTCGATCAGCGGGCGCATGGAGTAGGCCTCGTCGCGCATCCTGGCGAGGACGATCGACGCGCCCTGCATCGACGCGCTCACGACCATGCCGCCGATCGGCACGACGACCCGCGGCTGGCTGGACAGGACGTGCGCGCCGACGAGCAGCCCGATCGTCGCCGTTGCCGCAACGCCGATCCCGATCGTCGCCGAGCGAACGGCGCCGGGCAGCCCCGGCGCCCGGCGCCCGGCCGTGCGCCCGGCGAGCAGGACCATGCCCCCGACCCAGCCGAGCGACCCGGGGATGCCCGCGTGCTCGAAGAGCAGCCGCAGCACGAAGCCCACGGCGACGAGCTGCACGACCGCCCGGACCGCCGCCTCGACGACGTCGCGGCCGAGGCCGAGACGTTCGCGGACGACGACCAGCCCGGTGACGGCGACGAGCAGCGCCGCGAGCCCGACGCCCCACCACGGCGGTACGGGAACGGCGGTCACGACACGCCTCGCAGGTACGCCGCCGCGACCGGGTGGGTGTCGCCGTCGAACACCGACGCGGCGGCACCCACAGCGACGACGCGGCCGTCCGCGACGACGACCAGGTCGTCGGCGAGGCGCCGCGCCTGGGCCAGGTCGTGCGACACCATCACGACGGTCAGCCCCTCGTCGGCGAGGCCGCGGACGACGCGTTCGACGACGTTCGCGGCGAACGGGTCCAGTGCCGACGTCGCCTCGTCCAGCAGCAGCACCTCGGGGCGGACGGCGAGCGCGCGGGCCAGGCAGACGCGTTGCGCCTCGCCGCCGGAGAGGTCGGCGGTGTCACGGTCGAGGAACGGCTCCGCGAGACCCACCCGCCGCAGCAGCGCCCGCGCCTCGTCCTCGGCCAGGTCCTGCGCCCCGGCGCGGAGGTTCTCCAGGACGGTCCCTGGGAACGGTGTGGGCCGCTGCATCAGCAGGCCGACGCGACGCCGCAGCTCAAGGACGTCGTACTCCGGCAGCGGGCGCCCATGGAAGTAGACGACGCCCGCGCTCGGCTCCTCCATCCGGTTGAGCAGGCGGAGCAGCGTCGACTTGCCCGCGCCGGACGGCCCGACCACGACGGTCACGCAGGCCGGCGCGATCGGGAAGGAGATGTCGCGCAGAGGGTGAACGTGGTCCTCGTCGGTCCCGCGCGTCACCTCGACGCCGTCGAGGACGAACACCGGGTCGGCCACGTCGTACACGATAGGCACCGGGCCGGGCAGAATGCCGGGAGCCCACAGGGAGGCACCACCGATGAGCTTTCTCGTCGCGACCGACGACGGCCTTTACCACGTGCTCGACGACGGTACGTCGCGCCGGCTGGTGGAGGGCGCGTTCCGGCACGCCGTCGCCGCCGACGACGGCGGCGTCGCGCTGGCCGCCGACGGCACGCTCTGGAACGTGGACGAGGACGGCCTGGCCGCGGAGTTCGAGGAGCTGCCGCCCACCAAGGGCGCGCCGACGTGCGTCCTCGTCAACGGCGCCGACGTCTGGGCCGGCACCGCGGGCGCGCACCTGCTCCTCGTCCGCGAGGGCGAGCTGACGCCGGTGACGTCGTTCGAGACGGTCGAGGGGCGCGAGCGCTGGCACACGCCGTGGGGCGGGCCGCCCGACGTGCGGTCCATCGACGTGGACGAGGACGACACGTTGTACGTCAGCGTCCACGTCGGCGGCATCGTCCGCAGCCTCGACGCGGGCGAGACCTGGCTGCCGTCCGGCGAGATCGAGTGGGACGTGCACCAGGTGCTGACCGTGCCCGACTACGCCGAGACCGTCCTCGCCGCAAGCGCGGCCGGCATGGCGCTGTCGACCGACAGCGGCGAGTCGTGGGAGGTCGAGTCGCGCGGCCTGCACGCGACGTACTGCCGTTCCATCGCCGTCGCCGGGGACTTCGTCGTGCTCGCGGTGTCGCAGGGCCCGGACGGCGCGGAGGCGGGGCTGTACCGCCGCAAGCTGGAGGACAACGTCTTCGAACGCTGCCGCCTCGGGCTGCCGGAGTGGTTCGCCGGCAACGTCGACACGCACTGCCTCGCGGCCTGGGACGAGGTCGTCGTGGCGGCGGCGCCCGGCGGGTCGCTCTACGTCAGCAACGACATGGGCGTGCGCTGGCACGAGCTGGTGAGCGGCCTCGCCGAGCCGCGCGCGGTCGCGATCCTCTAGCGAGCGCCGGGGCCCGGGCAGGGCCGGACCCCGGACCTCACCGTCAGCGAGTGGCCGACGGGTAGTTCGCGCCGACGCAGACGTACGGGCGGACGCGCACGACGACGTCCTTGTTCTTGCAGTTGTCGATGATCTCGGCGGAGGCCGACGTCGCGGTGACGACCGGCGCGACGACGAGGACGAACGGGATGGCGAGACGGGCGAGCATGCGCATGGCTGACTCCCTGTAGGGACGGGACGGAGGCGGTCGCCTCCTACGCCGCTTTACGGCCGCGCGCACCGCATCCCGCAACGTTTCGGGAACGTCCGAAGGACGGCCCGTTCCTGACCGTAAAAACAAGGGGATGGGTCGTTACGGGTTACGGAACGCGCCGTTGACAACGGTTCGCAAGTCGGCGACGGTTACCCCGCAAATCCCCTACGAAAGACATTCCCGTGCCCTCCACCGGCCACGGGAGAGTGCCCGCGGACCGCTGGGCCCGCGTGCTCTCCCACCAAGACCGACTACTCCGCCTCGCTCGCACGCGCGTCGGCGACGACGCCGAGGACATCGTGCAGGAGGCGCTGCTGCGGTGCGCGACGTTCGCGGACCTCGACGAGGCGCGGCTCGGACCGCTGCTGACCAGCGTCACGGTCCGGCTCTGCGTGGACGAGCACCGCCGCCGCACTCGCGCAACGCACCTCGCGCGGCGGTTACCCGTCGAGCCGCCGGAGCCGGGCGTCGACGAGCCGGTCTGCGCCCGGGCCGAGGCCGCCTGGGCGGCCGAGGTCGTCCGGGCACTGCCCGCGATGCAACAGGCGGTCCTCGCCGACCGGGCCGAGGGGATGTCGTACGACGAGATCGCGCGCCGCCACCGCGTGACGTACAAGTCCGCCGAGTCGGCCGCGTCGCGGGCGAGGGCGTTCGTCCGCGAGGCGATCGCGACGACGCTGACGCTCGTCGCGTTCGCCCGCAGGCAGACGTCCGCGCCCGCCGCGGTCGTGACGGCGGGCGCCGCCGTCGCGCTCGGCGTTCTCGCCGCCCCGCCCGCGGTCCGGGTCGACCCGATGACGGCCGCGCCGGGCCGCGCGCCGTACGTCGCCGCGCCGCGCGCGGTCGGGCAGCCCGGCGCGCGCCGACCCGGCGCTACGGCCGGCGCGGCCAGGCCGCATCCCGTCCGCACCCCGACCGGGACGGCCGCGCAGCACGAGACGCCCTCCCGGCGGCCGGACCCGATCGTCAAGATCGGCGACGGCAGCGTCGGCAACGACGAGCACCAGCAGGAGTACACGACCGAACAGCGCGTCCAGCACTGCGTGCAGTACGGCGTCGAGCTGTCGCCGACGATCCGCTGCCGCTACCCGGAAGGAACCCGATGATCCGAACCCTCGCGCTCGGCCTGGTGTTCGCCGGCCTCGCGGCCGGCACCGCGCACGCCGGTCCTCCCGACCTCTGCTTCTGGCTGCACGACGACCGGGAGCCCGTGATCTGCCTGCCGAACGGCGGCGGTGGCGGCGGGTGGGGATAGGAAGATCACCACGCTCGAGAGGGGCGGGTGGGCTGCACAGAACGCGACAGCCGCCTAGCGGTCCTCGAGGCGGAAGCGGATCCGTACCGTCGCCTGGTACTCGCTCACGGAGTTGTCCCTCACGACCGCCGTCTGGTCGAGGATCTCGAACGCCTCGATGCCGCGCAGCGTCTTCGCCGCCTCGGCGAGCGCGCGGTTCGCCGCGTCGGTCCAGTCGGTCGGGCTGACGCCGACCAGCTCGATGGTCTTGATGACGGCCACGGTGGGTCCCTCTCAGACGTCGGACGGATGACGCCCGAACGCTACCGTGCCCGGCCGCGCGGGCAGACCGCCTAACGCTGCTTCGTCTGCTCCGCGTACATCGTGGTGTCGCCGTCGTCGGCGTCGTCGGTCCAGACGACCTGCGCGAGGCCCTGCGCGTCGACCGTGAGGCCGAGGAAGTCCGCCAGGTTGCGGTTGCCGCCGGTCGCCAGGCAGAGCGTGCCCGCCAGGCAGATGTCCTTGTAGTGGGCCACGCCGCCGATGCGCGAGTGGACGAACTTCGGTGAGCCCGAGAACGCGTTCTTGGTCTGGGTGAACTCGATAGCCCACTCGCCGGCCTTCGAGTCGAAGTCGGGGACGCGGGTCGCGTAGTACGCGAAGTCCACGACGCCTGGGCGCGGCGCGACGATGGACGGCATGACGTTGGAGCCGTTGGCGGGGGCGCTGACGAGGATCGGCTTGGTCCACGTCTTGCCGAGGTTCGCCGAACGGATCATGTAGATGCCGGTCCTCTTCGACGGCTCCAGCCGCTGCGAGAACGCGACGTAGAGGTAGCCCGCGGGGTCCATGGCGGCGGTCGTGAACGGGTGCCCGACGCGCGCCTTCTGCGCGGTGCCGTCGTACGCGACGACGTTGGTCCAGGTGAGGCCGTCGTCGTGGCTGATCGCGATGCCGATCTTGCGCAGGACGAAGTCCGGCTCCTTCGGCGAGGCGGTGTTCGACGTCACCGGGTCGCTGTAGGCGTACGTCACGAAGACGTCGCCCTCGCGGCCCACGATCGGCCGGGCGGAGGTGTTGCCGCCCTGGGCGTCGGCGAACGCCGTCGGCGTGAACGCCGTCACCGGCACGCGCTGCGGCCAGGTCGTCCCGCCGTCGGTCGACCGGGCGACCCAGATGTTCGGGCCGGCGAGGTCGTGGTAGCTCATGTAGACGACCTTGGGGTTGTACGGGTCGGCCGCGAGCCACTGGCGGTCGGAGTCGATGCCGGCCTCGCCGGGTACGGCGTCCGCCGCGCCCGCCGGGTGGAACGTCCGCCCCTTGTCGGTCGAGCGGTACAGCAGGTTCGACGGGCCGGCGAGGCAGAGGTTGTCGGCGAGGATCGAGCCGTCGCCGAGGATCGTGTGGTCCGCGTCGCCGGACGGGCAGCCGGTCGAGTCGACCTTCTCCGGCTTGACCAGCGTCCACGACTTGCCGTGGTTGGCCGACGTCCAGACGGTCGGGCCGAACGTGTCCACGACGGTCAGGCCGCGCGACGTGAAGATGCTCGGCTCGCCGTAGTCGCCGGTGTGGGGCAGCGTCTGGACCCGCCAGCCGAACGACTGGTCACCGCGGGCGGGCAGCTGCCCGTCGCCCGAGGCGTGGGCACTACCGACGGCGGCGCCGGCCGCGGCGAGGAAGCCGAGCGAGGCGATGGCGAGACGGCGAGCGGACATCAGGACGAACCCCCGGAGCGTAGGAGAAGTCCTCTGTTCGACCCCGGGGCGGCGTTCTCCTGCGTCCGGCGACGTCGACCGTCGCGCGCCACCGCGGCGCGCCCGGCCCGGGCGGGGTGGGCGGGGCTAGCTCGGGTACTTGGCGAGCAGCTCGCGCAGCTTCTCCACGAACTTCAGCGACTCGTCGTGCTCGCGCTGCCAGACGTTGCGGCCGAAGATCAGGCCGGTCGCGCCCGCCTCCATCGACATCCGCGCCTTCTCGACCACGCCCTCGTCGCCGGCCTTCTCGCCGCCGGAGAGCAGGACCAGCGAACGGTTGGCGGAGCGGACGACGGCGTTGACCGCCTCCTGCTCGCCGAACTCGCGGTCGTACTCCTTCTTCGCGCCGGCCCGCTTGGTGGCGTTGGGGAAGTTCACCTTGACCACGTCGGCGCCGAGCTCGCTCGCCGTCCGCGAGGCGTAGTCGATGGCGTAGAACGAGTCCTTGCCGCCCTTGGCGTCGACCGCGGAGCCGCGCGGGTACGCCCACACGATGAGCGGGATGCCGAACTTCTCCGCGTCCTCGCGGACCTTGCGGTACTGCGCGAAGTCGGCGGCCTGCGCGGGCGAGCCGACGTACATCGTGTAGCCGACCGCGTCGGCGCCGAGGCGGACGGCCTCGGCGACATCGGCGTGCAGCGGCGAGAACGCCTCGTCGTCCGGCGGCAGCTCGGTCTTGCCGTTGAGCTTGAGGACGAGGGGCACCTCGCCCGCGTAGTCCCAGTAGAACTTCTCGGCGAGACCGATCTGGATCGCGATGCCGTTGAAGCCGCCCTCGACCGCGAGCTTGACGATGTACTTGGGGTCGCTGGACGCCGGGTTCTCGAAGAAGTCGCGCGGGCCGTGCTCCAGGCCCTGGTCGTACGGCAGGAAGATCGCCGTGCCGTTGCCGAGGCCGTGCTTGAACAGGATCCGGTGGAGGCGGGCCTTCTTGCCGGTGTTGAGGGCGATCTCGGAGAGGGTGGGTCGCAGCGCCATCGTGGGGTGCCCTTCGAGTGTCGGTCAGCGCCGTCGAGTCTCCCACAGCCGGGGCTGGCGCGACTTCGGCGTCCGGACGACGATCCGCCCGTGCTGGTGCGACACGACGTCGGCCCACGGCACGAGCACCGCGTCCCTGTGCAGCCAACGTACGAGCGTCGCGACCAGCCAGGGCCCGTGGACCTTCCCCCTGTCGTAGCCGAGGAAGCCGCCGAGCCGGTGGTCGCTGACGATCAGCGCCGCGATCCGCAACGTCGGCCCCCAGGCCCCGCGCGGCGGCCCGGTCCGCGCCAGACGGACGTCGCTGACCGTCCCGAGCGCGCCGCCGTCGACGTCGACGACGGTCGCGTCGATCAGGTCACTCGCCCGCACGGTCGGCTCCCGGGATCTTGGCGATGATGTTCTCGCGGCACCACTGCTCGAACTTCGTCACGTCGAGGCCGTCGGCGGCGACGTTCAGGTGAACGGCGTTGTCGATCTTCGTCACGGAGCCGAAGTCGATCCGCGCCGGTGCCGGGTCCGAGTCGGGGTGCAGACGGCGCTGCACGGCGAGGAACCAGCGGGCCAGCAGGCCGTGGAAGCGCGGCGCGAACGCCGCGGGGCCGACCAATATCGCGGTGGCGTACGGCGCGCCGTTCTTCGGCTCGAAGAACTCCACGTCGTCGACGTTGCACACCGGCCGCTTCTCCGGGTCGACGATCTGCCGGTCCAGCAGGTCCAGCGCGAGGTCCATCTCGTTGCCGCTCACAGCCCCGCCTTCGTCGCGATCATGATCGGGATCGCGGCGACCGCGACCACGGTGAGCAGGACGAGGTACAGCGTGCCAAGGGTGTTCACGACCCGGCCGTTGGTCGACTCGCCCATGTAGCCGCTGTCATTCGCGATGACGAGGATCGGGAAGTACGTCAACGGCAGCGCGACGGCCGAGAACACCAGCGAGTACTCCGTCACCTTGATCGGGTCGATCGCGGTCAGCCCGACCATCGCCGCCGCGATGATCGTGACGAGGACGAGCGCGTGGAACCGCGCCGCGCGCTTGGGCGGCACGGCCTTCCCCCACTGCCAGCCGAAGTACTGGCTCACGGTGTAGCCGGCCGACAGCCCGGTCTCCAGCGCCGCGCCGAACGTCGCCGCGAAGAACCCCACGAGGACGAACGCCACCCCCAGCTTGCCGAGCGCCAGCATCACCGGCAGGCCGACCTGCGCGAGCGTCCCGACCTCGACGCCGCGCGGCAGGAACACGACCGCCGCGCAGGCCATGATCGCGAGCGACAGCAGGCCGCCGAGCGGGAAGCCGATGTAGACGTTGGTCCGCTCGATCATCAGGTCGCGGCGCGTCCACTTCTCCTCCACGGCGCCGGAGGAGAAGAAGAACACCTCGTACGGCGTCATCGCCGCGCCGAACAGCCCGATCCCGTAGAACAGGTAGGTCGGGTGACCCTCCCCCTTCGGCACCGCCGGGTGCAGGGCGCTGTGCGCGAGCTGCCCCCAGTCGGGACCGAGCTTCCACAGCGCCACGGCGAACACGATCAGCGCGAGGCCGAGGAAGCCGAAGATGCGTTCCATCGACTCGAACCGCACCCGCCAGATGACCAGCCAGACGAGCAACGCCACCAGCGGGATCCAGAGCAGGTAGTTGACGCTGGACGCGAGCTCCAGCGCGAGCGCGACGCCGGCGATCTCCGCGACCAGCGTGAGGAAGTTGACGAAGAACGACGCGAGCAGGTTCGCCAGCGCGACGCGCGGGCCGAGGCGTTCGCGGACCAGGTCGAACACCGGGCGCTGCGAGATCGCGGCGACCCGACCGGCCATGTCGGCGTAGAGGCAGATGCCGACGATTCCGAGCAGCGTCACCCAGGCGAGCGCCATGCCGAACCGCGCTCCGACGAGAGCGTTCGCGACGAGGTCGCCGATGTCGACGAACCCGCCGATCGCGGTGAGGATGCCGAGGAAGATCTCGGCGAACCGCTTCACGTGCGTTCCTCCGCGATCCGGTCCAGCCGGTCCGCGAGGTCGCGCAACGGCGCCGCGATGCCGGGCAGCGCGGCGAGGTGGCCGCGCCGGACCTCGACCCGCAGCTCGCGCAGCACGTCGACGACCTCGGAGACGATGTCCGCGACCTGGTCGTGCATCTCGTCAGCCGCGCCGCTGGGCGGCTGGACGGTGTCCAGCGCCTCCTGCGCCCAGCCCGCCTCGTCCTCCGCGTCGCGCAGCAGTATCGAGAGGTACGGCTGGTACGCCTTGCCGCGCTCCGCGGTCTCGACGCCGAGCAGCGCCGTCTGCGCGGCGGACGCCACGGCCTTCGCGGTGCCCTCGACCTTCTCGCCGTAGTCGCGGTCGGTGCGCGACGGGCCGACGCAGCCGGCGGTCACGAGCATCGCGACGACCGCGAACGCGGCGCGCCCGACCCCGCGCACCCTCAGCCCTTCCCGGGGCGCAGCAGGTAGTGCAGCAGGAGGGCGAGCAGCCCGAGCAGGATCGTCCACGCGCCCAGCAGCACCAGGCCCTCGTTCACGCCTGCGATGTGCCCGACAAGATCATCGGGCAAACGGTCGGTGCCGGTCGCGTAGGGTCGGCCGATGCTCTCCTTCGACCTCAGCGGGTTCACCGGGCTCGCGTTGTACGTCCTCGTCTGGGGGATCGTCTTCGTCGAGTCCGGGCTGCTGATCGGCTTCTTCCTGCCGGGCGACACGCTGCTCGTGGCCGCCGGCATCCTCTGCGCCGGGCGGGACCCGCACGCGAACATCGCCGTCCTCTGCGCCGGCACCGCGGTCGCCGCGATCCTCGGCGACAACGTCGGCTACACGATCGGCCGCCGGGCCGGCCGCCCGCTGCTCGAACGCCGGGACGGCCGCGTCCTCAACCAGCACAACCTCACCCGCGCCACGGCGTTCTACGAACGGTTCGGCTCGCCCACCATCGTCATCGCGCGGGTGGTGCCGATGGTGCGGACGTTCGCGCCGCTCATCGCCGGGTGCACCGCGATGCGGTGGCGCACGTTCTTCACGTGGAACGTCGTCGGCGGCATCCTCTGGGGCGTCGGCGTGCCGTACGCCGGCTACCAGCTCGGCGAGCGCGCCAAGGGTCTGGACAAGTACGCGCTCGCGGCCGCCGGCGTGATGGTCGTGCTCTCGATCGCGGTCGCCGTCTGGCATTACGTCCGCGCGGGCCGGGTCCTCGTCGAGGAGCAGCGCGAGGTCCTCTAGGCGTCGCCGAGGTCGACGTTCACCGGCGCGCGCACGGCGAGGTCCTCGACCTCGAAGTACTCCGCCTTGCCGAAGTGGAACGCCCCCGCGATCACCGACGAGGGGAACGCCTCGACGCGGGTGTTCAGGCCGCGGACGTTCGCGTTGTAGAAGCGCCGCGCCGCGGCGATCCGGTCCTCGGTCTCGGCGAGCTGGCCTTGCAGCATGCGGAACTGCGTGTCCGCCTTGAGCAGCGGGTACGACTCGGCGACCGCGAGCAGGCCGCGCAGCGAGCGTGTAAGCGCCGACTCGTCGGCGCCCTGGGCGGCGCGCGACGCGGTCGGCGCCGCGGCGGCCGCGCGGGCGGCGACCACGGCTTCGAGGGTCGCGCGCTCGTGGGCGGCGTAGGCCTTCACCGTCTCGACGAGGTTCGGGATCAGGTCGTAGCGGCGGCGCAGCTCGACGTCGACCTGCTTCCACGACTCCTCGACCAGGTTCCGTTGCCGGACGAACCTGTTGTAGCTGGCGACCGGCAGCAGCACGACGAGGAGAACCGCGGCGAGGAGGACGGCGAGCGCGAAGGTCACGGCCCGAAATCATTCCAGACGAACCCGGGTACGCCGTCGACGACGCCGGCGAGCACCGCCGTCCGGTTGACCAGGTCGGCGGGTTCGAGCCGGCCCCTGTGCGCCGAGACGATGTCGGTGCCGGCGAAGCGGAACTGGAACTTCCCGGCCCGCAGCAGCAGCTCCATCGTGCGCGGGGTCAGCACGTCGGTCGCGAACTTCGGGTCCTCGCACCTCACCCGGAACCGCCGGTTGAAGTCCTCGCTCTCCAGCTCGATGTCCTGCATGCCGAGTACCTGGCCGATCCGCGAGAACAGGCCCTCGGGTCCGACGTCGAGCCGCGGCAGGACGCACGGCAGCCCCAGCGCGCAGACCGCGAACTGGTACGTCGTCGTCGTGCTGCGGCCCTTGCCGTCGCTCGACCGTTCCTTGTACTCGTAGTCGAACGCGATCATCGGCCGGTCGCCGACCTTGCCGGTCACGACGTTGCTCGCGCGGCGGCCGAAGCCGGAGTGGAACGGCTCGCCGGGCCAGCGTTCCGGCAGGTCGTACGGGTCGGCCGCGCGGTACTCCCAGCCGTTCGACAGCGCGAAGCCCTGCAGCGCGGCGAGCCTGGCCTGGTTCTTCTTGTACGACGCCACCGCGGCGAACACGACGAGGACGACGAACGCGCAGAACAGCACCGGCACGAACAGTGGCATCGGCGTCAGCCCAGGCCGAGGTCGTCCAGGCCGAACGCGTACCGGTACTCGAGCCCCTCGGCCGCGATCTTCTCGCCCGCGCCGGTGGCGCGGTCGACGATGGTCGCGACGCCGGCGATCTCGGCGCCGGCCTCGCGCAGCGCCTGCACGGCAGCCAGCGGCGAGCCGCCGGTGGTGCTGGTGTCCTCGACCACGAGGACCCGGCGGCCGGTCACGTCGGGGCCCTCGATCTGGCGTTGCAGGCCGTGCGCCTTCGCCTCCTTGCGGACGACGAACGCGTCGAGCGTCCGGCCCCGCCTGGCGGCGGCGTGCAGCATCGCGGTCGCGACCGGGTCGGCGCCCATCGTCAGGCCGCCGACCGCGTCGTAGTCGAGGTCCGCGGTCAGGTCGAGCAGGACGTTGCCGACCAGCGGCGCGGCCTCGCCGGAGAGCGTTACGCGGCGGCAGTCGAGGTAGTAGTCGGCCTCCCGGCCGCTGGAGAGGGTGACCCGGCCGTGCACCACGGCCCGGTCGCGGATCAGGGCCAGGAGCGCGTCTCGGTCGGTCACGGTGCCCGAGACTAGCGGGCGGCGTTCAGCGCCGCCTTCTCCTTTACCGGGTCCGGCTCGGGGACGGCGTACTGGCTGCGGTAGCCGCCGAGGTCGGCGCCCGCCCGCACCCACTCCCAGGTGTCGCGCACCGTCTCCGGCATCGGCCTGGCCTTGAGTCCGTCGGCTCTCGCCCTGCTGACGTCGACGTGCCACGTCTGGCTCACGTCCGCGTCGCCGTCGTAGAGCCAGACCGGCAGCTCGCTCCACGGCTCGATGCCGGCGGCGGTGATCGTCGCGCCGTCGACCCAGGTGAACGTCGCGTCGCTCCCGGTCACGTCGCGGCACGCGTCGAGCAGCTCGCGCATCGTGAACTGGTCCGGCGGGCCGACCGTGTTGTAGACGCCGGTGATGGCGTTCTCCGCCGCGTCGACGTGGAACGCCGCGAGGTCCCGCGCGTCGATCCACTGCCGCCCCTCGTCCGGGTCACCGGGGGCGAGCACCTCGCCGCCCTGGGCGATCCGGCGCAGCCAGTACGGCAGCCGGCCGATGTTCTCGTTCGGCCCGGTGATCAGGCCGGGCCGGCTCACCAGGACGCGGCCCGGCATCGCCGCCTCGGCGGCGGTCTCGGCGGCGACCTTGCCGGCGCCGTACGCGTCCTCGTCGCTCATCTCCTTGACCCTGCCGGACTCGTTCACGGCGACGGCGGGCCAGTCGCGGTAGACGCTCACCGACGACACGAAGCCGTAGTGACCGACGTTCGCGCTCAAGAGCCGCGCGCTGGCGCCGACCGTTCCCGCGTCGAACCCGCACGTGTCGACCACCGCGTCCCAGCGCCGGCCGTCGAGGACGCCGAGGTCGGTCGTCCGGTCGCCGTGCAGGTGCTCGACGTCGGGGTTGGCGCTCTCTCCGTGCTGCCCGCGATGGAACACCGTGACGCGGTGCCCGCGCGCGAGCGCGGCGTCGACGACCGCGCGGCCGACGAACACGGTGCCACCGATGACGAGAAGGTCCATGCGAGGACCCAACCGCATCTCGCCGTCGCCGCGCCAGGCGCGTTCGCTGTCGGCGTTGCCTAGGCTGGGCGCGTGGACGAGTTCCTGGCGCGCGGGGGCTACTGGGTGGCGTGGGCTGCCCTCGCGTCGAGCGCGGCGTTCAGCGGCGACGGCGAGCACCGGCCGCTGGGGTACGGGCTTGTCCTCATGGTCAGCACTGTCGCGTTGCCGGTCGCGCTGCGCGCCTCGGCGCTGCGCTTCGACAGGCGGCGAGGCGGGCGCCCGCCGCCACGCTGGCCCGCGCAGGTCCGCCGGACCACGGAACGGCTGCGCTGGCCTTTGGCGGTGGCGTACGGCGCGGGCGCGGCGTGGTACGCGCAGTGGCACCACGACGTGCCGTGGTTCAGCGCCGCGGTGGGGGCGGTGGCCGCCGCGGCAGTCGGGTACGTCGCCCGCCCGCTGCCCGCCGACGTCACCTAGCCCGGAGGGACGATGCGTGCTGTCCACGTCGCCGAGCACGGTGTCGCGCACCGTCCCTGCCATCGGCCGTGCGACCAGGCGCGTCCGCCGCGGGCGTAGCCTCGGCGGGTGGACCGACTGGACGCCGGCCTGACCCGCATCGGGTTCTGGCCGCTCTGGCTCGGTGCGTGGGCCGCCAACATCGTGCTCGTCTGGACCGACGCGTACCGCCACCAGGCGACGTACGGCCTCTTGCTGCCGCTCGCGTCGGTGCCCGCAGTCCTCGGGTTCCGCGCCATGGTGCTCCGGGCGGGCCCGCGCAAGGGGCCGCGCCGGCTGGTCACCCGGCTGTTCACGCGGCCGACGTGGCGGCCGGTCCTGATGGCCGCGTACGGCGTCCTGGCCGCCACGACCAGCCTGAAGCGCGATGACGCGGCGGGCTGGTTCGCGGTGCTCACGGGAGGGGTGGCGGCCGCGACCTTGACGATCGCGACGCGGCCGCTGCACTACGTCGCGTCGGAGCCGCCAACCGCTCCGCCGGCTCCTACTTCCGCGAGACTGTGAGCCCCTCGCCATCCGGCCGTACGTCGACGAGCACGGTGTCGCCCTCGCGGATCTCGCCGCCGAGCAATGCCCGCGACAACGAGTCGCCGATCGCCGTCGCGACGAGGCGGCGGAGCGGGCGGGCGCCGTACACCGGGTCGTACCCCGTCTTCGACAGCCACGCGCGCGCCTCCGGCGTGACCTCCAACGTGAGCTGCCGGTTGGCGAGGCGCGCGGCGAGGCGGTCGACCTGGATGTCGACGATCTTCGCCAACTCCTCGTGGGACAGCACGTCGAACACCAGGATCTCGTCCAGCCGGTTCAGGAACTCGGGCTTGAAGTGCTCGCGGACGACGGCCATGACCGCACCGCGGCGCTGCTCCTGCGTGAGGTTCGGGTCGGCGATGTACTGCGTGCCGAGGTTCGACGTGAGGATGAGGATCGTGTTGCGGAAGTCCACGGTCCGGCCCTGGCCGTCGGTGAGCCGCCCGTCGTCCAACACCTGCAGCAGGATGTCGAACACCTCGGCGTGCGCCTTCTCGACCTCGTCCAGCAGCACGACGGAGTACGGCCGCCGCCGGACCGCCTCGGTGAGCTGGCCGCCCTCCTCGTACCCGACGTAGCCGGGCGGCGCGCCGACCAGCCGGGCGACTGAGTGCTTCTCCGAGTACTCGCTCATGTCGATGCGAACGACCGCGCGCTCGTCGTCGAACAGGAAGTCCGCGAGCGCCCGCGCCAGCTCGGTCTTGCCGACACCGGTCGGGCCGAGGAAGAGGAACGAGCCGGTCGGCCGGTCGGGGTCGGCGATGCCGGCCCGGGCCCGGCGGACGGCGTCGGAGACGGCCTGCACGGCGGCACGCTGCCCGACGACGCGGCGGCCCAGCTCCTCCTCCATGCGCAGCAGCTTCGCCGTCTCGCCCTCGAGCATCCGGCCGGCGGGGATGCCGGTCCACGCGGCGACGACGTCGGCGACGTCGTCGGGGCCGACCTCCTCCTTGAGGATGGCGCCGTTCGCCTGCAGCTCGGCAAGGCGCTCGTTCGCCGCGGCCAGCTCCTGCTCCAGGGCGGGGAGGCGGCCGTAGCGCAGCTCGGCCGCGCGTTCGAGGTCGCCGTCGCGCTCGGCCCGCTCGGCCTCGCCACGCACCTCCTCCAACGCCGCCTTGGTCGCGCGGACCCGGTCGATCGCCTCCTTCTCCAGCTGCCAGCGCGCGGTGAGCGCGGCCAGCTCCTCCTTGCGTTCGGCGAGCTCGCGTTCGAGGCGTTGCAGCCGGTCCTTCGACGCGTCATCGGACTCCTTCCGCAACGCCGCCTGCTCGATCTCCAGCCGGCGCACGACGCGTTCGACCTCGTCGACCTCGACCGGCCGGCTGTCGATCTCCATGCGCAGCCGGGACGCGGCCTCGTCGATGAGGTCGATCGCCTTGTCCGGCAGGAACCGCGACGTGACGTACCGGTCGGACAGCGTCGCCGCGGCAACGAGGGCGGAGTCGGTGATGCGGACACCGTGGTGGACCTCGTAGCGCTCCTTGAGCCCGCGCAGGATGCCGATGGTGTCCTCGACCGAGGGCTCGCCAACCATGACCGGCTGGAAGCGGCGTTCGAGGGCGGCGTCCTTCTCGATGTACTTGCGGTACTCGTCCAGCGTGGTCGCGCCGACCATTCGCAGCTCGCCGCGGGCGAGCAGCGGCTTGAGCATGTTGCTCGCATCCATCGAGCCCTCGGCCGCGCCCGCGCCGACGACGGTGTGCATCTCGTCGATGAACGTCACGATCCGGCCCTCGGCCTGCTTGATCTCGGTGAGGACGGCCTTCAGCCGCTCCTCGAACTCGCCGCGGTACTTGGCACCGGCGACCATCGCGCCGAGATCGAGCGCGATGAGTCGCTTGTCCCGCAACGACTCCGGTACGTCGCCCGCGACGATGCGCTGCGCGAGCCCCTCGACGATCGCGGTCTTGCCGACGCCGGGCTCGCCGATGAGGACGGGGTTGTTCTTGGTCCGGCGGGAGAGCACTTGGACGACGCGGCGGATCTCGTTGTCGCGGCCGATGACCGGGTCGAGCTTGCCGGAGCGCGCGTCGGCGGTGATGTCGCGGCCGTACTTCTCCAGCGCCTGGAACGTGTCCTCCGGGTCCTGCGACGACACCCGCTGGCCGCCGCGGACCTGCTCGATCGCCTTGCGCAGCGCGTCGGGCGTCGCGCCCGCGTCGCGCAGCAGGGTGGCGACGTCGCCGCCGTCGACGGCGAGCGCGAGCAGCAGGTGGTCGGTGGAGACGTAGTCGTCGCCCATCCGCTCGGCCTCGCCCGCGGCCGTCTCCAGGGCCTTGGCGACCTGGCGCGAGACCGACGGCGCGGCGGTCGTCGAGCCGTACGCCTTCGGCAGTCGGGCGAGCAGCTCGTCGGCACGGCCCTTGACGATGCCGGGCGCCGCGCCCGCGGCGTCGAGGATCGGCACTGTCGTCCCGTCCGCCTGCGCGAGCAGCGCGAGCAGCAGGTGCACCGGCTCGACCTGCGGGTGGCCGTCGGCGGCCGCCCGGCGCACGGCGGTGGTCAGCGCCTCCTGGCTCTTGGTGGTGAGCTTGTCAGCGTCCACGGCGTCTCACTTCTCCCGGCGCTCGGGGCGCCACACGATGACGGGCGGGTTACGGAACGGCACGACGTCACGGCGGTACGACGCGTGAAGCTCGGCCTCGCGGCGCCGTGCCTCGTCGGCGGCGCGCGCGAGATCGGCGTCCAGCTCGGCGAGGCGCGCGCGCAGCGCCAGCACCTGGTGCTCCAGCTCGATGATGCGTTTGATGCCGGCCAGGTTGATGCCCTCGTCCTGGCTGAGGCGCTGCACCTCGCGGAGCAGCGCGACGTCGCGCTCGCTGTACCTGCGGCCGCGTCCGGCGGTCCGGCCCGGCGACACGAGACCGAGGCGGTCGTACGTCCGCAGCGTCTGCGGGTGCATGCCGGAGAGCTCGGCGGCGATCGAAATCACGTACACGGGGCGGTCGTCGGTGCCCGTGTCAGACACGGGTGACCGCCTCCTCCAACAGGTGCGCGCGCGGGTCGGTGGGGTCCTCGGCGGCGAGCGTCTCGACCGCCTCGCGGGCCTTCTTCGACAGCTTCTTCGGGACGTGGATCTCGATCGTCACGAGCAGGTCGCCGGCCTTGCCGTTGGCCCGGACGACGCCGCGCCCCTTGACCCGGAACGTCCGCCCGGACGCCGTCCCCGCCGGCACCCGCAGCGTTACGACGCCGTCGAGCGTCGGCACCGGGACCTCGGCGCCGAGCGCCGCCTCGGGGAACGTCACCGGCAGCGTCAACGTCAGGTTGTCGCCCTTGCGGCGGAAGAACCGGTGCGGCGTGACGTGCACGACGACGTAGAGGTCACCCGCGGGCGCGCCCCCCTCGCCGGGCGTGCCCTTGCCCTTCAGCCTGATCCGCTGGCCGTCGTTGACCCCCGCCGGGATGCGGACGTTCAGGGTCCGCTCGCCGGTCGTGACGCCGGTGCCGCGGCACTCGGGGCAGGGGTCGTCGATGATCCGGCCCCGGCCGCGGCAGTCGCGGCAGGGCTGCGAGATCGAGAACGGCCCCTGGTTGACGGAGACGGAGCCCGACCCCCCGCACGTCGGGCAGGTCCGCGGCGTCGTGCCGGGCCGGGCGCCCGAGCCGCCGCAGTTGCGGCACGTGTGCGGCGTCCCGAGCCGCAGCGGGACCGTGACGCCGCGGACCGCCTCCGCGAAGTCGAGCGTGACCTCAGTCTCGAGGTCGCCGCCGCGCCGCGGCCGGGTGCGCGGGCCGCCGCCGGCGCGGCCGGCGCCGCCCATGCCGTTGCCGTTGCCGAAGATGTCGCCGAACAGGTCGCCGAACGACCCTGCGCCCCCCGCGCCGCCGAACAGGTCGCCGAAGTCGACGTTGCCGGTGAACCCGCCGGGACCGCCGCCGGCGCCGGGTCGGAACCCGCCGTTGGCGAACAGCTCGCGCGCCTCGTCGTACTCCGCGCGCTTCTCGTCGTCGGAGAGGATGGCGTACGCCTCGGAGACGGCCTTGAACCGCTCCTCGGCCTCCTTGTCGCCCTTGTTCTTGTCCGGGTGCAGCTCGCGGGCGAGCTTGCGGTACGCCTTCTTGATCTCCGCCTGGGTGGCGTTCTTGGGCACGCCGAGGGCGGCGTAGTAGTCCTTCTCGACGAGGTCGCGCGCGCTCACGCCGCCCACCTCACCGGCGGAGTCAGCCGCCCGCCGCGTCGGCCGGGGCCGGCGCCTCGGCAGGCTCGGCGGGCTCCGCGACGGAGACCATCGCGGGCCGCAGCAGGCGGTCGGCGAAGCGGTAGCCGGGCCGCAGGACGGCCACGCAGGTCGGCTCGGTGACGTTCGCCGAGTGCTGGTGCGTGACGGCCTCGTGGACCAGCGGGTCGAACGGCTCGCCGGGGTCGCCGAAGCGTTCGAGGCCGAGTTTGACCAACGCGGCCTCGAGCCCCTCGGCGACGGACTTGAAGCCGCCGGTCAGCTCCTCGTGCTCGCGCGCCCGGTCCATGTCGTCGAGAACGGGGAGCAGGTGCGCGAGGACCGCGGCGATCGACTGCTCGGCCATCAGCGTGCGGTCCCGCTCGATCCGCTTGCGGTAGTTGTCGTACTCGGCCTTCATCCGCTGCAGGTCGGCGGTCCGTTCCTCGAGCAACGCCTCCAGGCGGCGCAGCTCGACGAACGTGTCCGCCGCCACCTCGTCCTCGCCGCGGACCGGGTCCGGGTCCGGGTCGCGGACGGCGCCACTCGCGTCGACGCGCCGCTTGTCGCGGACGACGACCCGCTGCGGGTCGCCGTCCCGCTCGGGATCGCGCTCGGTCATGTCAGGACCCCGCCGGCGGCTCGTCGACGATCTCCGCGTCGACGACGTCCTCGTCGCCGCCACCGTCGGAGCCCGCGCCCGCGGACGCCCCGGTCGCGTCGGCGAAGCCGCCCGCCGCTCCCTCGCCCGAGCCTTCCGTGCCCTGCGCGTACATCGCGGAGCCCATCTTCTGGCTGGCCGCGGCGACCGCCTCGGACGCCGTACGGATGGCGGACGTGTCACTGCCCCCGAGCGCGCTCTTCAGCGTGCCGAGCGCCTCCTCGACCTCGCTCTTGATGTCGCCGGGGACCTTCTCGCCGTTCTCGGCCAGGAAGCGTTCAGTCTGGTAGACGAGCTGCTCGCCGGCGTTGCGCGTCTCCGCCTCTTCCCTGCGCTTGCGGTCCTCGTCGGCGAACTGCTCGGCCTCCCGCATCATCCGGTCGACCTCCTCACGCGGCAGCGCCGAGCCGCCGGTGATCGTCATCGACTGCTCCTTGCCGGTGGCCTGGTCCTTCGCGGAGACGTGGGTGATTCCGTTGGCGTCGATGTCGAACGTGACCTCGATCTGCGGCACACCGCGCGGCGCAGGCGGCAGCCCGGTCAGCTCGAACATGCCGAGCTTCTTGTTGTACGCCGCCATCTCGCGCTCGCCCTGGTACACCTGGATCTGCACGCTCGGCTGGTTGTCCGCCGCCGTGGTGAACGTCTCGGACCGCTTGGTCGGGATCGTGGTGTTGCGCTCGATCAGCTTGTGCATGATCCCGCCCTGCGTCTCGATGCCGAGCGAGAGGGGCGTCACGTCGAGCAGCAGGACGTCCTTGACCTCGCCCTTCATCACACCGGCCTGCAGCGCGGCGCCGATCGCGACGACCTCGTCCGGGTTGACGCTCTTGTTCGGCTCCTTGCCGCCGGTCAGCTCGCGGACCAGCGACTGCACGGCCGGCATGCGGGTCGAACCGCCGACGAGGATCACGTGGTCGATGTCGTTGACGCTGATGCCCGCGTCCTTGACCGCCTGCTGGAACGGGCCCTTGCAGCGTTCGAGCAGGTCCGCCGTCATCCGCTCGAACTCGCTGCGCGTGAGCTTGGCCTCGAGGTGCAGCGGGCCCTCGGCGGAGGCGGTGATGTACGGCAGGTTGATCGTCGTCTCCATCGCCTGCGAGAGCTCGATCTTCGCCTTCTCGGCCGCCTCGCGGAGGCGCTGCATCGCCATCTTGTCCTTCGACAGGTCGACGCCGTGCCCGTTGCGGAACTCCTTGACCAGCCAGTCGACGATGCGCTGGTCCCAGTCGTCGCCGCCGAGGTGGGTGTCGCCGGAGGTCGCCTTGACCTCGACGACGCCCTCGCCGATCTCCAGGAGGCTGACGTCGAACGTGCCGCCGCCGAGGTCGAACACCAGGATCGTCTGCTCCTGGTCGCCCTTGTCGAGGCCGTACGCGAGCGCCGCCGCGGTGGGCTCGTTGACGATGCGGAGGACGTTGAGACCGGCGATCTCGCCCGCCTCGGTGGTGGCCTGCCGCTCGGCGTCGCCGAAGTACGCGGGAACCGTGATGACCGCGTCGGTCACCGGCTCGCCGAGGTACGCCTCCGCGTCGCGCTTGAGCTTCTGCAGGATGAACGCGCTGATCTGCTGCGGCGTGAACGTCTTGCCGTCGACCTCGACCTTCCAGTCGGTGCCCATGTGGCGCTTCACCGAGCGGATGGTGCGGTCGACGTTGGTCACCGCCTGGCGCTTGGCGACCTCGCCGACGAGCACCTCGCCGTTCTTCGCGAACGCGACGACGCTCGGCGTGGTCCGGCTGCCCTCGGAGTTCGTGACGACCGTCGGCTCGCCGCCTTCGAGGACGGCGACGACGGAGTTGGTCGTGCCCAGGTCGATGCCGACCGCTCGTGCCATGAGTCTCACCTGTGATTCGTTCGTGGGATTGGTGGTATTGGGTCGCATGATCCGGCCGCGCGCAGGTCCTTGTCAAGGCGAACTTGCGCGGAACAGGCTCAAGTTCTCTGCGCCAACTTTACCTGGGAATCATGCGGCCTGTCGACTGCGCACGGCGACGTCAGTCCGGCTCGGGGGAGCCGGTCGCGCCGGTCACCGTCATCCGCGTGCCGGCGGTCACGCCGTGGCTCGGGAAGAAGCCGGCCGGGGCCTCCACCGCCGCGGTGTACGGCCCCGCCGGCGGGTAGTCGCGGCACGGGTCGGCGGTGCACGGCACCATCTCGGCGGTACTGACCACCCGGTCGCCGTCGACGTACGCGATCGACAGGGGGATCAACGTCCCCTTCATCCAGAACCCGACGGTCACCCGGCCCGGGAACAGGAAGACCATCCCGCCGTCGGCGGGCAACGACGTCCGCTGCATCAGCCCGCGCGCGCGCTGGTCGGCGCGGCGGGCGACCTCGACGCGCAGCGGCGGCGCACCCGCGAACGTCACCGTCACCGCCGGATCGAAGCCACCCTTGGGGGCGGCCGGGAGCGCGGTGCCGTCGCCGCGGGCGCATGCGGTGAGCAGGACGAGCGCGGCGACGGCGTAACGGAGGCGCACGACGCCGAGCCTAGGCGCTCACCGCGGAAGCCCCCCACCCCGGGCCCGAATCGTTGTGTGCGGGATTTGCCCGGCTAGGGCCAGCGAATCCCGCACACAACGGGGACGGCCGGGCGGCGGGTGGGGCGGCGGCGGGCGCCCAGCGCGCGGCGAGTTCGACCCTGTCGCAGCCGGGCCGTAGGCTTCGCCGCGTACGTCCGCGCCTCCCGAAGGGGCCCTGAAGCCTCCATGCAGACAATCGCGATCGCGCTCTCGCTGGCGATCACCGTCGTCGCCGTCGCGATGGTCGCGCGGACCGCGTCCCGGATGGTGCGCATCGTCCGCCTCGGCCGGTCCGACCCGGCCCGCTTCGAGCAGCCCGGCAAACGGATCAGGTCGACGCTGGTCGAGACGCTCGGCCACACCCGGATGCTGCGCTGGACCGTGCCCGGGCTCGCGCACTGGTTCGTGTTCCTCGGCTTCATCGTGCTGTTCGGCAGCCTGGTGGAGGCGTACGGCGAGCTGTTCGACGACCACTTCGGGCTGCCGCTGCTCGACGGCTTCGGGCCGTACGGCGCAGTGGTCGAGGTCATCGCCGGCCTCACCCTGCTCGGCATCCTGACGCTGATCGCGATCCGCCTCGCCAACCGCCCGTCGGTCGCGGGCCGGCGCTCGCGGTTCCTCGGTTCGACCCAGTGGCAGGCGTACTACGTCGAGGCCACGATCGTCGGTGTCGCGCTGGCGGTGTTCACGCTGCGCGGGCTGCGGGTCGCGCTGGGGACGTTCCCGTACGGGCGGGGCAACGTCGTGTCGACGTTCCTCGGCGAGCACGTGTTCGGCTCGATGTCCGAGCACGCGCTGCACAACGCGCTCTACGTCGCGGTGACGTTCAAGATCGCGATCTCGATGCTCTGGTTCATCGTCATCGCCTCCAACATCGAGATGGGCGTGGCGTGGCACCGGTTCACGGCGCCGTTCAACATCTTCTTCAAGCGCTTCCCCGAACGCACCGCGCTCGGGCCGCTCAGGCCGATGGCGGTGAGCTTCGAGGACCCGCAGGATGACGACGTCTACGGCGCCGGCAAGGTCGAGGACCTCTCCTGGAAGCAGTTGCTCGACCTGCCGACGTGCACCGAGTGCGGCCGCTGCCAGTCGCAGTGCCCGGCCTGGAACACCGGCAAGCCGCTCTCGCCCAAGCTGCTCGTCCTCGCGCTGCGCGACCACCTGTTCGCGAAGGCGCCGTACCTCCTCGACCCCGAGAACGCGTCCGACGCCGCGAAGGCCGAGGCCGAACGGCCGCTGGTGGGGACGTTCGAGCAGGGCGGCGTGATCGACCCCGACGTTCTCTGGTCGTGTACGACCTGCGGCGCGTGCGTCGAGCAGTGCCCGGTCGACATCGAGCACGTCGACACGATCCTCGACATGCGCCGTTACCAGGTGCTGATCGAGTCATCGTTCCCGAGCGAGGCCGGCGTGATGCTGCGCAACCTCGAGCAGCAGGGCAACCCGTGGGGCCTCGCGCCCGCGTCGCGCAACGACTGGATGGCGGACCTGCCGTTCGAGGTCCGGGTCGCGACGGGGCACCTGCCGGACGACGTGGAGTGGCTGTTCTGGGTCGGCTGCGCGGGCGCGCTGGAGGACCGTTCACGCAAGGTGACCCAGGCCGTCGCGCAACTGCTGCACACGGCGGGCGTGTCGTTCGCGGTCCTCGGCTCGCAGGAGGGGTGCACCGGTGACCCGGCGCGCCGGCTCGGCAACGAGTACCTGTTCACCGAGCTCGGCAAGGCCAACGTCGAGCTGCTCAACGGCAAGAACGTCCGCAAGATCGTCGCCACCTGCCCCCATTGCGCAAACACCATCGCGCGCGAGTACCCGCAGCTCGGCGGCGACTACGAGGTGCTCCACCACACCCAGCTGCTCGCGCAGCTGATCGAGGACGGGCACCTCGTCCCCATTACCAAGGTCGACGCGGACGTGACGTACCACGACCCCTGCTACCTCGGCCGGCACAACCAGGTCTACACGCCGCCGCGCGAAGTGCTGGGTGCGATCAACGGCCTCCGCAACACGGAGATGCACCGCTGCAAGGAGCGCGGCTTCTGCTGCGGCGCGGGCGGCGCGCGGATGTGGATGGAGGAGCGGATCGGCAAGCAGGTCAACGTCGAGCGCACCGACGAGGCCCTCGCGACCGGCGCCGACATCGTGTCGACGGCCTGCCCGTACTGCATGGTGATGCTCTCCGACGCCGTCCAGGCGAAGAAGTCCGACGGCACCGCCGCCGAGCACGTCGAGGTGCTCGACGTCGCGCAGGTGCTGGCGCGGTCGCTGGTCCGCGACGACCCGGCGTACCGCGCCGCCACGGCACCGGCCGAGCCGTCGCCGCCCGTCGCGGCGCCCGAGACCGCGGCCGCCGCGGAGCCCGAGCCGGCGGGGGCGCCGAGCGGCCCCGAGGTGGGCTGATCGTCCGGCGGCGCGGCGGCGTTCCCCCCGACGAGGAGCCGGAGGGGCGCGGCGAGCTGCGGGACCCGTACGCGGCCACGACCGAGCGGATGGCCGAACGACGCGCGGCCGAGGCCGCGGCGGCGGCCGCCGAACGCGGGCCCGGCGCCGCCCACGCCGACGCGCCCGACGCGCTGCAGGCGCGGCCGCGGCGCAGGTTCGGGGCCAAGGTGTTCGTCGGCGTCGCGGTCCTGCTCCTGCTGCTGCGCGTCGGGCTGGCCCGGCGGCCTGAGCCGCCCGCGCTGGCCGCGAGCTGCACGACGCCGGCGTTCGCGCTGTCGGCGACGACCGTCAAGCAGGCCAGGCCGGTGTCGTTCACGATCGTCGGTCCGGACTCGGGGCGGTACGTCATCGGCGTCAACACCACCGGGTTCCGGCACCAGCCGGAGGGCGGGTACGTCGCCGTTCCCATCCCCGGCCGGGAGAAGGACGTCATCACCGGCGCCGGGGTGCAGCCGATGAAGGGCTGCCGGCGCACCGGCTACTTCGCGCTGCCCATCTCCCCCGGCGACGCCACCGTCACGCTGTACGAGCTGACGTCGACCGGCACGGTCGAGCTGGCGCACCGGACCGTGACGGTCACCCCGCCGTAGCCACCCGGGCTAGTCATTGACGGGGGGACGACCGGCGCAATTGGATCATGGTCCTCGGACCGAGGAGCCCGCATGAGCCAGGCCCGCACCGTCCCGGACCCGCACGCGAGCCGCGAGAGCTACCTGCGGTTCCTGCTCCGGTTCACCAGCGCGCCCTCCGAGCACGCCCGCGCGCGGGCGACCGTGGCGCGCGCCAAGGCGCGGGTGAAGGACTACCTCAAGAAGGAACTGCCGCGCGCCCTCGTGTCGGCGGCGGTCGGCTTCGTGATCGGCTGGCTGGTCAACGTCTACCTGATGCGCAAGAACGGCGGCTACCTGGACGCGCCCGGCGGCACGCCCATCACGGCGAAGGGCAACGTGTTCTTCGGCATGCGGTTCTGGTTCGTCCTCGCGACCGTGGTGACCGCCGTCGTCGGCTACCGGCTCAAGGCGGGCAAGGGCGCGTTCGGCAAGGCCGTCAAGGAGTTCCCCGCGAAGGTCCGCGGCTTCGTCGAGCAGGACCGCTCGGACGCCGTGACGCACCTGCTCTGGGGGTTCGCCGGGGCGATGCTCGTCGTCGTGCTCCTCGGACCCGCGTTCACCGGGCTGGTCGCGGCCGGGTTCCTGATCTTCGTCGGAACGGCGTTCCAAGACCTGATCATGGGACTGCTCCAGCTCGCCTGGGTCGGCGTGTTCAAGCGCGTCGCGCCGAAGTTCGCGACCCCGCCCAAGCCGCCCGTCGCGGCCGTCACGATGATCGCCGGACTGGGCGCCGTGGTAGTCGGCTGGATCATGCCGGGCAGCGGGGTACGGCTCACGCTCGCGGTGGCGGCGGGCGTCGGCGCGTTCTTCCTCGGCAAGCAACGGCCGGCGACGAAGGCCGTCGCCGCCGCGGCGATGCTGCTGGTACCGCTCGCGTTCGTGACCTTCCTCGCCCTCGTGCCGTCGTCCGCCCGCGCGGGCG
>JAVEEC010000087.1 GCA_030840645.1 Frankiaceae bacterium | reverse complement strand
CGGTCATCTGCGCCGCGTCGAAGGCGTGGTCGGAGACGCGCGTGTCGAGCGCCTCGAGCAGCTCGGGGATCGCCGCGCCGACCAGCAGCACCCGGTCGCGCACGCCGAACGCCCAGCCCTTCTCGGCATAGAGATCGGTGCCGCGATAGTGCCCGGCCGGCGTCGCGCGCCCCGCGATCTCGCGCGCGTGCGCGAAGGTGTCGAGGGCAGTGGCGTCGTGCGTCGTGAGGACGGCGAGCGGCGGCCCGCCGGCGTGCGGCAGCCCCACCACGGCGTCGTTGCCGAGCAGCCCGCGCAGCTGCTCGAAGTAGACGTGGCGGCGCTGCGCGACCCGCCGCAGCGGCTCCAGCGCCCCCGCCGCGGCGAGCCGCCGCAGGCCGGGGTCCTGCGGGTCGGTGCTCACGATGGCGACGACCGGCGCGGTGTCGGGGAAGTACGACAGCGCCTCGCGCCGCGGCGAGTACGTCGGGATCTGGACACCGGCGGCAGTCGGCGTCGTGCAGCCCGCGAGCGCCAGCAGCGCCAGCATGCACAGCCCACGACGCAGCCGCTGGCCCATGTGCTTCTACATCGGGCGGAACTCCCGCCCTCCTGAACGGCTCGTGCTAGTTCACGACGTTCAGCGAGAACGACTGCGACTTGGATCCGGCGGCATTGGCCGCTTTGAACGCCAGGGCGTACTTGCCCGCCACGGCGGTCGGCATGCCGCTGAGCGTGCCCGTCCCGTCTCCGTTGTCGACGAAGCTCACCCCGGCCGGCAGCGTCTTCGTCTCCGTCAGCACCGGCGTGGGGAACCCCCCGGTGGTGGTGACCAGGAAGCTGTTCGGGCCGCTGCGCGAGAACGTCGTGCTGGTGGCGCTGGTGAAGGTCGGCAGCTGGTTGATGGTGAGGGTGAACGCCTGCGTGGTCGTCCCCACGGAGTTGGCCGCCACCACGGTCAGGTCGTAGATGCCGGCGGTCCCTGCCCCCGGGGTGCCGCCGAGCGTGCCGGTGCCGTCCCCGTTGTCGGTGAAGGTCAGGCCGGCTGGCAGCGTCTCGTCGATGGACAGCGCCGGCGTCGGGAAGCCCGTGGTCTTGACCAGGAAGGTCCCGGCGGTGCCGACCTTGAACTTCGCCGCCGCGGTGCTGGTGAACTTCGGCGCCGCGGGGACCGGGGTCGTCATGACGACGTTGTCGAGCGAGTCGGTCTCGTTGCCGTTGACGTACTCGGCCTCGATCTGGAGCCCGGTCAGGTTGCCGAGCACCGCGCGGAAGTTGGCCTCGGTGGTGGGCGGAGAGGTCTTGCTCGCAAGCAGCGTGATGGTGTGCCGCGTCCACGTCGTGGCCGGCTGCGTGGCGAGCGCGAAGTGCACCGAGGTCCCCGCGCCCGTGAGCGTGACGTCGTACGCCGGGATGTAGTTGACCGAGGTCACCTCGCGGTCGAAGCGCAGCTTGCCGCCGTAGTAGGCGCCCTGGTTCCCGAGGAACTTGGCGGGGGCGTTCCAGAGCAGGTCGGCACCGGTCGCGGCGTCGACCGCCTGCATGTAGCCGCCCGGGTTGCCGCCCGTCGACACCCAGTACGGCGATCCGGAGGCCGCGTCGCCCGAGACGGTCCACCCCTCCAGGCCGGTGTTGAAGACGGAGGCGATCTGAGTGGCGCCGGCGGTGGCCGGCAGGAACGCGAACACCGCGATGACGACAGCCAGGCCCCAAATCCGCGACCGCAGTCTCTTCCCCGACATCCCGAACCTCCGTCGATTGCTTGCGCTCCGCCCACTCAACGGCCGAGGGGCCGGGAAACTTGCGTCGCTACCCTTGGCCCGCCCGGCGAGATAGCTCAGTTGGTAGAGCACACGACTGAAAATCGTGGTGTCCCCGGTTCGAGTCCGGGTCTCGCCATCGCCTCACGCCGCCCACGGGGGAGTGAAGGTCGGCCCGTCGGGAAGCAGCGAGGCCTGGGCGCCGGCGGGCATCGCGCAGACCGCCTCGAGGCCCTCGTCGCCGACTCGCAGCGAGAACTCCGCGCCGGCCGGAACCACGAGGCAGTCGCCCGCGGCGAACGCATGCTCCTCGCCGTCGATTGTCGCGACGGCGGTGCCGCCAAGCGCGAGAAAGGCCTCGTCGCGGCTGAGCGAGTGCAGCGGGCTGCGATTGCCGGCGGGAAGCGTCAGCTTCCACAGGCTGATGTCGGCGCCCCGGCTGGGCGAGGCGTAGCCGGTGGCGAGCAGGCCGTCCTGCTGGAACGTGGGCGCGTCTGCGGAATGGATGATCATAGTCAGGTAACCTTGACGTATTCCGGAACGAAAGTCAAGTCAACCTGACGAACCGGATATAGCGATCCTGCTCGCCGCGGCGAACCGCGTGCTCACCGACCGCCTGCTCGTGGCGATGGAGGAGGCCGGGCTGCAGATGCGCCCGGCGTGGGGCTACGTCATCCGCGCGCTGCACGCCGAGGCGCTGCCCCTCGCCCGCCTGGCGGAGCTGCTGGGCGTCACCAAGCAGGCGGCCCAGCAGACCGTCGACGACATGGAGGCGGCCGGCCTGCTCGAGCGCAACGCCGATCCCGGCGACGGGCGGCGGAAGGTGCTCACGCTGACGAGCTCGGGCCGGCGCGTGCGAGCGGTCGCCCTGGGCGTGAGCGATGCCCTCGAGCAGGAGATCGGTAGCAGCGGAGCCAAGGCGCTGCGGCGCGCGCTGCTCGGCATGGTCGAACGGCACGGCGACCTCACCCATGTGCAAGCGGGCCGGTCGAGGGCGCTGTGGTGAGGCGGAGGGGCGAGGCCAGCCGTAGCCCGACCCGGCCGTAGCCGACGGCCTGAAGCGCGAATGCGAGCGCGCTGAGCGCCGGCCGGTCCGCGGCGAGGTTGAGGACGGTGCCGAGCGCGATCGCCCCCGCCGCCCAGCCCGGGACGACGCGGCTCCGCCACAGTGCCCACGCGAGGACCAGGCTGCCGATGACCACGCCGACGAGAAAGACGATCAGCAGCGGGGCGGCCACCGGCGACGCCTCGACGTTGTCGGCGAGCCGGGCCATCTGCGCCGCATCGAGCCCGGAGGTGGCCGCCTCGTACTCGGAGGTGCCGAAGCCGACGAAGGCGATGGTGGTGAGGGTGCCGGTGAGGACGAGCCCGGCGCCGAGGCGGCCAGGCGTGCCTCGCAACAGGTTGCCGAGCGCCAGCAGCCCGGGCACGAACACGAGCGCGCCGAGCACCAGCAGATACGCGGCGGCCACGTAGCGCGCCGGGTGGTCGGCGATCTGCGGCAGCCGCTCGGCGGCGGCGTCGCTGGCGCCCGGGTCGATCGCGTTCCCGACCAGGAGGAGGAGCGGCGCGGCGACCAGCGACGCCGCCGAGAGAGCCTTGGTGTTCATGGCGGGGACGGTGGCGATGCGCGCGCGGCCGCGCATCGGCCGCAAGGCCCCGATCGCCTCCGTCGTGAGACGGATCCGCGGAGGGCGCCGGTGTGGGACGCTCGGACCGTGCGCCGCCCGGACCGCGTCGACCTCGGCCTCCTCGTGCTCGCCGCGGGCGGCGCGCTGGTCGACCCGCGCGACCCCGGGGAGGCGCGCTTCGGGCCGGAGTTCCTGTTCTCCCTGGCGCTGTGGGCGCTGCTCGGGCTGCTGCTGCGCGAGGCCGTCACGACGGTCGCCGCGGCGGTGTCGGAGCGCCGGCGCGCCCGCGCCCTGGGCGGCGTCGACCCCACGGCCGCCGCCGTCGACGCCGTCCGGCGC
>JAVEEC010000058.1 GCA_030840645.1 Frankiaceae bacterium | reverse complement strand
ACTGCGTGACGCACCAGGGCATCCCGCTCGGCATCCGCGGCGTCGTCATCTTCAAGGTCGGCGACGACTTCGCGTCGATCGCGAACGCCGCCCGCCGCTTCCTCGACCAGCAGGAGCAGATGGACGCCCGCGTGCACAACGTGTTCGCCGGCCACCTGCGCGCGATCGTCGGCCAGATGGCCGTCGAGGAGATGATCCGCGACCGCGAGAAGCTGACCCAGCTCACCCGCGCGAGCAGCGGCACCGAGATGGAGAAGCTCGGCCTGATCGTCGACTCGCTGCAGGTCCAGGAGATCGACGACCCGACCGGCTACATCGCGAACCTCGGCAAGCCGCACGCCGCCGCCGTCCAGCGCGACGCGCGCATCGCGTCGGCCCACGCCGACCGCGAGGCGACGGAGAACGAGCAGCAGGCCGCCGCGCTCAAGGCCGAGGCGGTCCGCGAGTCCTCGATCAAGCAGGCGGGCTACCAGGCCGAGGTCGACCAGGCCGCGGCCACCGCGCGCCAGGCCGGCCCGCTCGCCGAGGCGTCGGCGAAGCAGAACGTCGTCGTCCAGGAGACCAAGGTCGCCGAGCTCGAGGCGCACCGCGAGGAGCAGCGCCTGCAGGCGACGGTCCGCAAGCCCGCCGACGCCCAGGCGTACCAGCAGGTCACGCTCGCGAAGGCGCAGCGCGACGCCCGCATCGCGGGCGCCGAGGCCGAGCGGCAGGAGGTCGAGCTGAACGCCGCCGGTGTCGCGAACAAGGTCAAGATCGAGGCCGAGGCGAACGCCGAGCGCGTCCGGCTGCAGGCCATCGCCGAGGCCGAGCACGTCCGCGTCGAGGCGATCGCCCGCGCGGACGCGACGCGCGCCATCGGTGAGGCCGAGGCCGCGGCGACGCAGGCGAAGGGCAACGCCGAGGGCGAGGCCGTCCGGGCCAAGGGCCTGGCCGAGGCCACGTCGATCAAGGCGCGCGCCGAAGCGCTGGCGGAGAACCAGGAAGCCGTCATCGGCCAGCAGCTCGCCGAGAACTGGCCGGCGATCGTCGAGGCGGCGGCGAAGCCGTTCGGCAACATCGACCAGATGATCATGCTCAACGGTGCCGAGGGCATGTCGCAGGCGCTCGCGTCCGCGCTGTCCCAGGGCGTCGCGGGCCTCCAGCTCGCGCGCGGCATCCTCTCCGGGCACGGCACCGGCGCGAAGCCCGCGGACGAGCCGAAGGCCGGGTCGAACGGCCACAAGTCCGACATTGCCCTGCCGGCCGAGCCGGCGACGGCGGAGGCCGAGCCGGTCGCGCGGCGGCCTGCCGCCAAGTAGCACCACAGGGACGTACGGGACCGCGCCGGGGCGCGGGGCCCGTACCCGCCGCTGCCGTGAACCGGACGCCGCCCAGGGGGGACCGGCGCCGGGGAACGGTGTGGGGGGCAGGCGGCGGACGGCGGCCGGGAAGCGCGCGAGCGCGGCCCGGCCGCTACGCCGTGGTCAGGAGTGGGCCGCGAGGTAGTCCACGAACTTCGCACGGATCAACGGCTCGGCGTCGCCGAGGTGGTCGCCGCGGAACTCGCGGAACAGCTCGACCGCATCCGACACCGCGGCTGGCGCGCCGCTGAAGGCGTCGTCGCCCGCCGCCCGCATCGAGGCGGGCAGGTGCTTGAGCAGGTCCCAGAAGAAGCCGACGTCGAAGCGGCGTTCGGCCAGGGCGAACGCCTTGGCGTGCAGCTCGTCGGTGCTCAACGACTCCAGTGCCGACCGGTCCATGAGACCGAGCCTACGACGGCATCGCCGCGCCGACAGGGATGCGCAGGATGGCCGCGCCGCCGGGAGTCTGCGGGACGGCGGTGAAGCCGTACGCGTGGTAGATGGACCAGGTCGGGAACGGCCGCCGGGTGCCCGAGGTGACGAGGAACACGCGCCACGCGCTGTCCTTGAGGACCAGGCCGTCGCGCACCAGCAGCGGCTTGCCGACGGTCGGGAAGCCCGGCGCCGCGGCCTGCTCGTCGGTGACGGTGACCGCGTCGGCGGTCTGCAGGCCCCACGACGACAGCGTCAGCGTGTCGGACACGAGGTGGCGCTGGCCGGCGCGTATGACCCAGAGCGAGTCGCCGTCCGCGGAGCGGAGCAGCGCGTTGTCGTACGTCGGGGTCGGGCCGACCGGCAGGGGGGTGCCCGCGGGGGCCTTCGGCACGGTGGCGAGGCCGGCCGCGGTCGTCGTGCGGACGCGGGAGGCGGGGATGCCGAGCAGCGCGAGCGCCTCGGGTGTCGGGACGACGTTGCGGACGTGCTTGTCGACGAACCAGATCACGCCGTCCGGGCCGCGGTACGCGCGGCCGGTCGGCAGCTCGACGTCGGCGCCCCGGTTGTACCAGTTGAACTCGGCCGTGGACGCCATCACGGTGGTCTTGGCGTTGAAGCCCATCTGCCGCGCGACCTCGGCGTTGAGGTAGTGCTTCTTGCCCTTCTCGATCAGGTACGGCGCGCAGGCGGCGCAGGCGTGGATGTAGGTGCCCTCGTTGTGCGGCCCCGCGATGATCGGCGCACTGACGTGGCCGGCGTGCTTCAGCGAGGAGAACGCGTTGTAGACGGTCCCGCCCCACGCGTCGCCGCGGCGCAGCTCGAAGTGCAGGTGCGCTCCGGTGCTCTCGGCGTTGCCGCTGTCGCCGGACCAGCCGAGCAGCTGCCCGGCGAAGACCCGCTTGCCGACGCGGATGCCCTCGGCAAACGCGTACCGCGCGGTGCCCTTGCCGTCGTCGGTGCCGGGGGTGTCGTTGTTGACGTGGATGTAGTTGGCGCTCCAGCCGTTGTCGCCCCTGACGGTGACGTAGTTGCCCTCGCCGACCGTGCTCTCGCGCTTGACCGACGAGACGACGCCGTTGAACGCCGCCACCAGCGGCCGCATCTTCGGGCCCATCAGGTCCTGGCCGAAGTGCTTGCGCGCGCAGCCGGACCGGCAGGCGAGGAACGTGTCGGTGTAGCTCGTCGCCCCGAGGACGGGGAACGTCATCGGCACGGTGACCACGCTGGTGCTGATCGCGGCCTCGCCGTAGGTGGCGTTCGCGGGCAGCGCGGCCGCGGCCGGCGCGGCGACGGCCACCGCGAGGACGAGACGGGCGAGTGGGGTACGGAGGGAACGCACAGCGGTGAGCCTTTCGGCGGAGTCGGGGATCCCTCTCTATGTCGGTCATCCGGAGCAGCGGCTTGACCCGATCGGGCCAGGGGCAAGGCGACTCTGACCCTCGCGACTAGCCCATTAGAGTGCGCTCCGTGCCGGTCTCCCTCGTGAATCGGGTGCCGGCCGTTCGGCCGGATGCCCTGGTCGCGTCCCTCGCGCCGCCGCCGCGGTTCGACCGGGTCCGGTTCGCCACCTACGTGCCCGACCCGGCGCAGCCGTCGCAGGCGGCGGCCGTGGCCGCGCTGGAGGCGTTCGCGGCGACGCTGCGGCCCCCGGGGCGCAGGCGGCGGCTCCCGCTCCGTCGCGAGGCGCGGACCGCCGCCCCTGGCGTGTACCTCGACGGCGGCTACGGCGTCGGCAAGACCCACCTGCTCGCCTCGCTCTGGCACGCGGCGCCGGAGCCGAAGGCGTACTGCACGTTCGGCGAGCTGACCAACCTGGCCGGCGCGCTCGGCTTCGCGGAGACGGTGACGGCACTGTCCGGGCACCGGCTGCTCGCGATCGACGAGTTCGAGCTCGACGACGTCGGCGACACGGTGCTGATCTCGACCCTGCTGCGCCGCCTCGTGGACAGCGGCGTCCGCCTGGCCGCGACGTCGAACACCCTGCCCGGGCGGCTCGGCCGGGGGCGGTTCGCGGCGCAGGACTTCCTGCGCGAGATCCAGGGGCTGGCCGCGCACTTCGACGTCGTCGGCATCGAGGGCGACGACTACCGCCACCGCGGCCTGCCGGACGCGCCGCCGCCGGTGTCGGAAGCCGTTCTGGCGCAACGGGTCGCCGAGACACCGGGCGCGGCTTGCGATGACTTCGGCGCGCTCTGCGCGCACCTCGCGTCGTTGCACCCGGTCCGCTACGGCGACCTGCTCGACGGCGTCCCGCTCGTGGCGTGGCGCGACGTGCAGCCGGTCGAGGACCAGGCGACGGCGTTGCGGCTCGTGGTGCTGGCGGACCGCCTCTACGACAGGGACGTCCCTGTGCTCGCGTCGGGGGTGGCGTTCGACGCGGTGTTCCCGCGCGAGCTGCTGGAGGGCGGGTACCGCAAGAAGTACCTGCGTGCGGTCTCGCGGCTGGTGGCGCTGACGCGGGAGGGCGAGGGGCTGGCGGCGCCGGGCGAGGGCTAACCCGTGGCTTCGAGCGCGACGACGGGCGCGGGCGGCGGCAGGGCCTGCACCTGGGGGAAGCGCGGGACGGTGAGGGTGAACGACACCCGTTCCTCCCGCGACGTCACCTCGATCCTGCCGCCCATCGACTCGGCGAGCCGGGCGGCGATGTAGAGGCCGAGGCCGACGCCGGAGGAGCGGGCGTCGATGCCGCGCTGGAACGGCAGGAACAGCGACTCGGGGTCGAGGTCGACAGGCAGCGTGCCCGGGTTGGTGACGGAGACGACGGCGTCGACGCCGCGCGGGTGAGCCGAGATCCAGACCGGCGCGTCCGCGCTGGAGTGGGCGACGGCGTTCTCGACGAGGATGCCGATGACGTCGGAGAACGCCACCGTGTCGACCATCAGGTCGGTGTCGCCCTCGACCTCGACCTCGAGCCGGCGGAACTGCGCGAAGCCGTCGACCGCGTGCGTCACCAGCTCGCGCAGCGTCGCGTCGCGGCGGGCGCCGGCGAGCTCGGCCCGCGCGCCGCGGAGCAGCCGGTCGATCAGGCGGCGCAGCTCCTCGCCGCGCGCGTACGCGGTGACGGCCATCTCGTGCGCGACCTCGGGCGGCAGCGCGCCGCCGTGGCTCTCCAGCGTCCGCAGCGTGCCCATGATGACCGTGAGCGGCGTCTTCAGCTCGTGGGAGACCATCGCGAGGAACATGTCCTTCGCGCGCTGCGCCTCGCGCATCGCCTCGACGGTCTTGGCGTCGGTGAGGGCCAGCGACGCGTGCTGCGCGAGAGAGTTCAGCGCCTCCTGCTCCAGCACGCTGTAGTGCCGCCCCGGCAGGTAGCTCGCGACGACCAGGCTGCCGACGACGCGGCCGTTCTCGTGCACCGGCGCCGCCATCGCGGTCGTCATCTCGTTCTCCTGGAACACCGGGACGGCGTTCCCCTCGTGGGCGTAGTCGTCGATGATGACGAGCCGGTTCTCGGCGATCGCGCGGCCGCCCGCGCCCTGGCCGACCGGGCCGCGGCGGGCCAGCTCCAGCTCGTGGTCGGTGATGCCGCAGTACGACGCGAGGTAGAAGTCCGACGGCTGCTCCGGGTCGATCAGCCGCAGCCCGCAGACCTCGTCGCCCAGCAGGTCCCGCGCGCCCTGCGTGATCGCGTCGAGGACCTCCTGCAACGGCGCCCGGTGCGAGATCGACCGCTGGATGCGGCCGAGGCGTTCGAGCAGCCGCTGGCGCTCGGTGAGCAGGGTGACCAGGGCGGCGCGCTCCTCCGACTCGCGCTCGCTGCGTTCGCGCAGGGCACGTTCCTCGGAGAGGGCGCGGAGCATCCGCAGCGACTGCGAGAGGACGCGCGCCATGGCGCGGAGCAGGCTGACCTCGCGGGCGTCGTACGGGTCGTCGGAGTGGCGGACGACGAGCAGCCACGCGCTGGCGTCGTCGGAGAGCCGGGCGAGCGCCGCGCGGCCGCGGCCGAAGCCGGGCAGGTAGACGGAGCGTTCCTGCGGGTCGGCGCCGAGCGCGAGCAGCTCGCGCAGCGGTACGCCGCCGCTCGGGAAGCCGACGGACGCGCGGACGATGCCGTCGACGACGGCGACGCCCACCTCCGCTTCGAGGGCCTCGGCGACCCGTTCTGCGGCGCCGTGCAACGCGGCCCGCTCGTCGGTGAACGACGACACGAGCGCGAGGAACTCCGCCAGCTGGTGGGTGGCCCAGTCCCCCGCGTTCGACACGGTCAGCTCACAGCCAGGACGACGAGCGTCTGGTTGTGGAACCCGCTGATGCCGTGCGTGCGCGCGATCTCGCCGTACGTGTAGAAGCCCGCGACCGGCGCGCCGCCCGCGCGGTCGGCGAGGCGGCCGATCTCGGCGCCGATGCGGTCGCCGAGCACCTCGCGGCGGGCGATGCAGTCGAACGCGAACAGCCCGACAGGCGGCGCCCCGCCGAGCGCGTCGAGCGCGTCGGCGCAGGCGCGGTCGGTCGCGTCGAGGACCGACGCGGCGTCGCCCTCCATGAACCACGTGAGCCCGCCCTGCGGGACCTCCGCGATGCAGCCGAGCGAACGGTCGTCGAAGTCGGCCTCGGCGACGAACCGCACCTGGGGTTCGAGGCTGCGGCGCGACAGGCCGAGCGGGTGGGTGAGGGCGAACCTGGTGAACGCGGCCGGGTCGGTCCGCGCCTCCTCGGGCGCGCCGAGCCGGTCGAGGTAGACGTCGAGCGCGGGCCGGTCGTCGAGCAGGTGGACGCGGTTGCCGCCGCTCTTGGTGACGAGCATCGGCTCGCCGACCGTGCGCCAGCCGTGGTGGACGCCGATGCCGAACGGGCCGTCGGAGGAGATGGCGGCGCTGACGATCGCGTCGTGCATGACGTTGCGGCCGGAGAACTGCGTCGTCGCGCGCATCTTGAGGTCGTCGCCCGCGCAGCCGCCCACGAGGGGCACGCCCGCGCCGGCCACGCCGTACGCGCCGCGCACGATCTCCTGCTGGTCGCCGGCCAGGCCGTCGGTGAGCAGGAGCAGCACCTGGTGCGGCTTGCCTGGGACCTCGCGGAGGGCGCCCGCGACCTCGGCGCCCGCCGCGCGCAGCCGCGCGGACACGCCGGTGGCCACGGAGGTCTCGACGGAGAACCCGTCACCGCCCAGCGCGACGACGACGACGCTCGCGTCGGTGGGTCCGGTGGTGGCGATCTCACCGGCCGTCGAGCAGCCGACGAGCGGTACGTCGCCCGCCACGTCGGAGATGCCGGTGAGCAGGACGTCCAGGTCGTAGGCGTCGGAGCAGAACACGACGAGCAGCTTCGTGTCCGTACCGACCAGCGCGTCGGTCACCGCGGCGCGGCCGGCGAGGGCCGCGTCGGGGTTGCCCGACTGCCCGACGCCCATCCAGCGCCGGGTGCTCCGTACGCCTGGCACAGAACTAGCCAGAGTCGTCACCTACTCTCCATCGGCTCGCAGGAGTGTCGAACAGGAGGGTGAGAACGCAAATGAAGCGAAATGACTAGTGCGGCGGGCCGTTCGGCCCCGGTGGCAGACTCGGCCGGTGCCCTCCGCCCGCGCCGCCGCGCGCGCCCTCGCCGTGCTCGCGCAGGCGGGGCTGCTCCGCCCGCCGCGCCCGGACCGCGGCCTCGGCATGGCCGCCGCCCTCGCGCTCTGGGGGCTGACCCCCGCGGGCGGATACGCCGCCCAGGCCGCCCGCGACCCGCGCCGCGCGGCGGTCGTGGACCCGGCCGGGACGCTGACGTACGGCGACGTCGACCGGCTGACCACGGCGATGGCGGCAGGGCTGGTCGAGGCGGGTCTCGGGCCCGGTCACGCGGTCGGCGTGCACTGCGCCAACGACCGGTCGTTCGTCCTCGCTGTCGTCGCTCTCGGCAAGGCCGGCGCGACGGCGGTGCTGCTCAACCCGGGCACGCCCGCGCCGCAGCTCGCCGAGATCGCGACGGCCGAACGGCTGGTCGCGATCGTGGCGGAAGGGACGTTCCCCGTGCGGTCGTTCCCGCCCGCCGCGCTGATGGCGATGGCGTCCTCGCACGCCGGGGCGCGGCCGCGGCCGCCGCGCGAGCCGGGCTCGTTCGTCGTCATGACGTCGGGTACGACCGGCCGGCCGAAGGGCGCGCGGCGCGGGCCTCCCACGTCGTTGGAGCCCGCGGTCGCGCTGCTGTCGGCGATCCCGTTGCGGGCAGGGGAGACGACGGTGATCGCGGCGCCGCTGTTCCACGCGTGGGGGCTCGCGCAGTGGCTGCTCGCCGTCACGCTCGGCTCGACCGTGGTGCTGACGGGGTCGTTCGACGCGGCGGCGACGCTGGCCGCCGTCGAGGCCAATGCCGCCACCGGGCTGGTCGCCGTGCCCGTGATGCTGCGCCGCCTGCTCGCGGCCGAGGGCACGTACGACACGTCGTCGCTGCGCGTCGTCGCGGTGAGCGGGTCCGCGCTGCCGCCGGACGTCGCGGCGCGGTTCATGGATACGTACGGCGAGGTGCTGTACGACCTCTACGGCTCGACCGAGGTCGCGTGGGCGGCGATCGCCGCGCCGCGCGACCTGCGGGAGGCGCCGGGCTCGGTCGGGCGGGCGCCGTACGGCACGACCGTGCGGCTCGTCGACGGCCGGATCTTCGTCGGCAACGGCCTGCAGATCGACGGCTACACGACGGGCGGCGGCAAGGAGGTCCGCGACGGGCTGATGGCCACGGGGGACCTCGGGCGGTTCGACGCCGACGGGCGGCTCTACGTCCTCGGACGCGAGGACGACATGGTCGTCTCCGGCGGTGAGAACGTGTTTCCAGGACCGGTCGAGGACGTCGTCTCGGCGCTGCCCGGCGTCGCCGACGTTGCCGTGGTCGGCGTTCCCGACGAGGAGTTCGGGCAGCGGCTGCGGGCCGTCGTCGTCCGTACGCCGGGCGCGCGGCTCTCGGCGGAAGACGTGCGCGCCGCGGTCCGCGAGCGGCTCGGGCGGGAGTACGTACCCCGCGACGTGGTGTGGGCGGAGTCCCTGCCCCGCAGCGCCGCCGGCAAGGTGCTGCGCGCCTCGCTGCCCTAGCGTTCTGTGAAGATCACCACGCTCGAGAGGGGGCCGAGTTCCTGCACCGAACGAGGTGGGCCGGCGGCGAGGTCACCGCCGGGTGCGAGGATCGGAGCGTGGTCGAGAAGGCGCTGCGCGCGATGGCCGGCGCGCTGCGCGTCGAGGTCGCGACGCTGCGCGCCGACCGCACCGTCCAGGGCCGCACGGTCACCGGCGGCTTCCGGATCGGGACGGCGGGGCGGCGGACGACGTACGCGTTCCCCGACGTGCCCGGGGCCGGGCTGCCCGACGACACGCCCGTCCGGCTGGTCCTGGACGACGGCCGCGAGATCGACGGCGAGGTCGCCGGGCGCAACGGCGCCGAGCTGGTCGTCGCGCTCGCCGAGGACGTCGGCGCGGCGGTGGAGCACGCGGTGCTGATCGCCGACGCGTCGTTCCTCCTCGAACGCCTCGCGGCCCGCCTCGACGAGGTCCTCGACGACGACGTGCCGCTCGACCTCGACATGGCGGGCCGCGTCATCGGCCTGCACCCGATCGCGTCACGCCGCGTCCTCGCCGAGACCGACGGGCTGAACGACGAGCAGGCCGACGCGGTGTCGTTGGCGCTCGGCAGCGAGGCGGTGTTCGTCTGGGGGCCGCCGGGCACCGGCAAGACCACGACCGTCACGCACGTCGTCGCGGCGCACGTCCGCGCGGGGCGTTCGGTCCTCCTGGTCGCCAACACCAACACCGCCGTCGACACCGCGCTGGCCCGCGTCGCCGCGCTGCTCGACGGCTCGCCCCCGCTCGCCGAGGGTCGCGTCATCCGGCACGGCACGGTCACGCACGACGACGTCGCGCACCTCGCCGCCGACGCCGTGTCGGCTCGGGTGTCGGCGCCGTTGCTGGCCGAGCGCTCCACCATCGGCGCCCGCCTCGACGCGACGGACAGGGAGGCCGAGGGGCAGGGCACGCTCGGCGCGGACCACGACCTCGGGGAGGAACGCTCGCGCCTCCGGCTGCGGCTGGAGGAGATCGACGCGGCCGTCGAGGCGGCCGCCGCCGGGCTGCTCGACAACGCGCTCGTCGTCGCGACGACGGTGTACCAGACCTGGCTCGGCGGCCTGCCGGAACGCGAGTGGGACGTCGTCGTCGTGGACGAGGCGTCGATGCTGATGCTGCCGATGACGGCATACGCCGCCGGTCTCGCGTCGTCCTCCGTCGTCGTCGCGGGCGACTTCCGCCAGCTCCCCGCGATCGTCACCGACACGTCGCCGGAGGTACGGCGGTGGCTGGCGACCGACGCGTTCACCGCAGTAGGGCTGCCCTCGATGCTGGCCGAAGGGACACCGCCGCCGTGGCTCGCGGCGCTGCGGACGCAGTACCGGATGCGGCCGGAGATCGCCGACCTCGTGTCGTCGCTGTTCTACGACGACAACCCGCTGGCGACCGGCCGTTCCGCGACGCCCTCGACGGCCGGCCTGCTGAGCGGCGGCGCGCCGCTGCTCTACGTCGACACCGCGACGCTCGGCGCCTGGGCCGGGGTCGCGGGTCGCGGGTCGCGGTTCAACCCGGTGCACGCCGTCCTCGTCGCCGCCGCGCTGTCGACGCTGCCCGACGGCGTCGCCGGCGTCGTCACCCCGTACGGCGCCCACGAACGCCTCGTCGCCGCGCTCCTGGTCGACCGGCACGGCCTGGAGGCGCGCGGCTGGGTCTCGACCGTGCACCGCTTCCAGGGCAACGAGCAGGACGTCGTCGTCGTGGACCTCGCCGACGCCGACGGCGCGTCGCCGGGCCCCGCGTCGCGCGCGGCCGGGCGCGACGACCCGCAGGCGCGGCTGCTCAACGTCGCCATCTCGCGCGCCCGCGACCAGCTCGTCGTCCTCGGCTCCGGCGCCTTCCTGGAGTCCCGGACGCCCAGGGCGGGAACGTCGCGCGCGCTGCTCGCCGGCCTGCGCGAGCGCGGCGTCGCGCTGGACGTCGAGGACGTGCTGAAGGGTCCGTTCTCGTTGCGCCGCAACGCCTCCGACCTCACCGGCGACCTCGGCGCGGCGGGGGAGTCGGTGGCGTTCTTCTCGCCGTACGTCACCGGGCACGGCATGGCGCCGTGGTCGGCGACGCTGCGCGCGCTGATTGCCTCGGGCGTCACCGTCCGCGTCGTCACCAGGCCGCCCGCCGAGCAGCCGCGCGCGGCCGCGTTGCTCGACCAGATGCGTTCTGCGGGCGTCGCCGTGGACCTGTGGCACGGCATGGCCGAACGCCTCGTCGTCGTCGACGACGACGTCACGTGGCTCGGCGGCAGCGACATCGGCGTCGACGCGGCGCCGGGCGGTCCTGCCTGGCTGCGGGTCAAGGGCGGCGCGCTCCCGAACGCCCTCGCCGACCTGCTCCGCCCGGCCCGCGCCCCCCGCCGTCGCCTGGGACACGCCACCAACGAGCCGTGCCCGCGGTGCGGTGGTCCTACCGTGCTGCGGCGCGGGGGCGGTCAGGCGGCGTTCGTCTGCGCCGACCGTTCGTGCCTCGTCTCGATCACCGACGAGGACCGCGGCGAACGCCCCGACGAGGCCGCCGGACCCTGCCGCCAGCCGGGGTGCGCGGGGTGGCTGGTGCCGCGCCGCGGCAGGTTCGGTGAGTTCACCTCCTGTACGCGCTACCCCGCCTGCTCAGGTCGCTGAGGCCCGCGCCGCCTGTCACCGTCGTGTGCGGGATTCGCCGGGCTAGGGCCCGC
>JAVEEC010000041.1 GCA_030840645.1 Frankiaceae bacterium | reverse complement strand
TGGACCCGCCCGTCCGGCGAGCTGCTGCTGCCCTGCGAGGACGGCGCGCGCACCGTCGAGGTCGACTGGGTCGCGGACCGCGCCAAGGACGTCACGCTGTCCTGGGACGGCGGGTCGGTCGCGCTGCCGGTGAGCGACCAGCGTTCGACGGTGTCGTTCGAGATCGGCGCCGATGTCGGCCGGGTGGACGTCGTCAACAACGCGGGCGGTGTCGTGTTCGCCGACGGCTACGGCGCGGACCGCGGCTTCCAGGAGGTCGACCGCGGCCAGTACGACGCGCCCGCCGACGTGTTCACGTTCTGCGGCAACGGCGTCGCGTTCCGCCGCGAGGTGCTGGAGCGGGTCGGCATCTTCGACGACGACTTCTTCCTCTACTACGAGGACACCGACCTGGCCTGGCGGGTCCGCGCGGCGGGCTGGGACATCCGGTACGAGCCGTCGGCGGTACTGCGGCACCACCACGCGGCGAGCAGCGGCGAGTGGTCGCCGGTGTTCCTGTTCCACGTCGACCGCAACCGGCTGCTCCTGCTGACCAAGAACGCGACCTGGGGCCTCGCGCTGCCGCAGGTGCTGCGCTACCCGCTGACCACCGCGTCCATCGCCGTCCGCTCGGTCCGCCAAGGGCTCGCGAACAGGCACCGGCCCGCGGTGCGGCCGACGTTGCTGCGGCTGCGGGTCATCGCGTCGTACCTGCGGCTGCTGCCCGTGATGCTGGCCCGCCGCCGCGCGATCGACGCGAGCCGCCGCGTGTCGAAGCGCGAGCTCGAACGCCGCCTCACGCCGCGGCCGTGAGGGTCGGGCTCGACGCGACGCCGCTGCTCGGCACGCGGACCGGTGTGGGCACGTACGTGGCCGGGCTGCTCGGCGCGCTGCACGGCGTGACCCCGGTGCTGACGGCGTTCACCTGGCGCGGCGTCGACGCCCTGCCGGCCGGCTACGCGCGGGCGCCGCGCCGGTTCTCCGCGCGGGCGCTGCAGGAGCTCTGGCTGCGTACGGACTGGCCGCCGGTCGAGCTGCTGTCCGGCCCGGTCGACGTGTTCCACGGAACCAACTTCGTGCTGCCGCCGACCCGCCGCGCGGCGGGCGTCGTGACCGTGCACGACCTCACGTACGAGCACCACGCGGACACCGTCACGCCCGCGTCGCTGCGCTACCGCACGCTCGTCCCGCGCGCGCTGCGCCGCGGCGCGCTCGCGCTCGCGCTGACGAACGCGGGCGCGGCCGACCTGCGCGAGCGGTACGACCTGCCCGAGGAGCGCGTCATGGTGACGCCCCTCGGCGTCGGCGAGCAGTGGTTCGCGCCACCCGGCGCGCGGCCGCCCGGGCTGCCGTCCGAGTACCTGCTGTTCGTCGGCTCGCTGGAGCCGCGCAAGAACCTCCCGGTCCTCCTCGACGCCGTACGCCGGCTGCCGGACGCGCCGCCGCTCGTGCTGGCCGGGCCGCCCGGCTGGGGCCCTGCGGTCGAGTCGGCGCCCGGCGTCCTGACGCCCGGCTACCTCGCCGGCGAACGCCTCGTCGCCGCCGTCGCGCACGCGTCCGCGCTGGTGCTGCCGTCGCGGTACGAGGGGTTCGGCCTGCCGCCGCTGGAGGCGCTGGCGGCCGGCACGCCCGTCGTCGTCAGCGACCTCCCGGTGCTGCGCGAGGTGCTCGGGGAGCACGGCGCGTACGCCGCTGTCGGCGACGCCGACGCGCTCGCCGACGCGCTCGGGCGGGTGCTCCGTACCGGCGACGGCGGCCCCGCCGCGCGGGTCGCGCGGACCGCGTACGCGCGGGAGTTCACCTGGGAACGCTGCGCCGCCGCGACGGTCGCGGCGTACGAGCGTGCCCGTACGATGGCCGCGTGAGCGCGGCGTGAGCACCATCGAGAGCGACTACTACGCGTTCATGGGCTTCGACGGCGAGCACACCCGCGACGTGCTCGCGCAGTACGTCCCGCTGTTCGCCGGGCTCGCGCCGGTGCTGGAGCTGGCCTGCGGGCGCGGCGAGCTGCTCGACCTGCTCCGCGACGCCGGCACCGCGGCGCGCGGCGTGGACCTCGACCCCGGCATGGTCGAGCAGGCGCGGGAGCGCGGGCACGACGTGGCGCTGGGCGACGCGCTGGACTTCCTCGACGCGGCGGAGCCCGAGTCGTACGGCGGCGTGTTCGCCGCGCACTTCGTCGAGCACCAGCACCCGGACGCCGCGCTGCGGCTGCTGCGCGGTGCGAAGCGCGCGCTGCGTCCCGGCGGGCGCGTCGTGCTCGTCACGCCGAACGCCGCGTCGCTCTCGGTGCTCGGCCACGACTTCTGGAAGGACCCGACGCACGTCCGGTTCTACGACCCGATGCTGCTCGCGTTCCTCTGCCGCGAGGCGGGCCTGACCGTCGAGGAGACCGGCGGCAACCCGCGCAACGACCCCGGCCCGCCGCCGCACCTGCGCTCCCCCGAGGTGCCGACCCACCCGGCGATGACCGACACCATCAACGCCGCGGTGCAGCGCGCGGCCGGCCGGCGCGGCGCGAAGCACCAGGAGAACGACCCCGCGTACCTGCTCGGCCACCTGCTGCACGTCCTGTCAGACCGGCTGCTGGAGACCGAGGCCGCGCTGTCCGCCGTCCGCCAT
>JAVEEC010000038.1 GCA_030840645.1 Frankiaceae bacterium | reverse complement strand
TGTTGAAGACCTGGAAGAAGACCATCACCATCAGCACGACGACGACGATCCACACGAACGGTCCACGGAAGTAACGACGAAGATCCACGATGCCGAGGCGCCTTCCGGCGCCCCACCTCCCTGCTAGTCGCTGCCCGACCTGCCGGCCCCAGCCGACGGTTTCAAGGGGGTCCTGCTCGTCACCGTAACACCGGCCACGAGCCGCCCTCAACGCGGGTTGGGGGCACTCGGACGTTCGTCAGGGCCAACGCGGCGGATGCCCGGGGGTGTTCCTTAGGGCGTGTCTCCCAATCCGCTGATCTGCTGCGCGACGCCCAGCACGGCGCCTCGCGGCGTTGTCGTCGGCGCCGAGAGCGCTGCTCTCCACCCCTCCTCCGCCTGGCGATGCACCGCCCTGGACGCCGCTCGCGACGATCCCGGATTGGGAGACACGCCCTAGGATGGGGCCGCGCCGGTCGGCCGGCCGGCGTACGCGGCGAGCGAGGCGAGGGGTACGTGCGCGAGCTCCACGTCGTCGCGCTGAGCTCGGACGGCAAGCACCTCGTCGTCACGCCGACCAAGGGGTCGCTGAAGAGCGCCTACCTGCTGCCGGTCAACGCCCGTCTCCGCAAGGCTCTCAACGGCGAGCTGAACGCCAAGCCCGAGCCGCCACCGGCGCCGGCCGAGACCAAGCCCGGTCCTGAGCCGGCCGAGAGCCGCCTCTCGCCGCGCGAGATCCAGGCCCGCCTCCGTGCGGGCCAGACGCCGGAACGCGTCGCTCGCGCCGCCGGTGTGCCGCTCGACCGGGTAACCAGGTTCTCCGGCCCCGTCCTGTCCGAACGCGCGCTCGTCATCGACGCCGCCCGCGACGCGACCCTCACCCGCGCCCGCCTCGGCGAGAGCAAGGCGCCGCTCGGCGCCAGCGTCGCCGCCAACCTCGCCGCCAAGGGCGCCGACCCCGCCACCAACGACGACTGGACGGCGTACCGGCGCCCCGACGGCACCTGGGTGGTCGCCCTCACCGTCACCACCCGCGGCCGGGCCAGGCGCGCCGAGTGGTCCTGGCAGCCGGTCGGCAAGACCCTGACCGCCCTCGACGCGAACGCCGCCGCCCTCGGCCACGTGGACCGTCCCATCCCGCGCCCCCGCGCGGGCGTCCGGCCGAAGCGTTGACCGCCGCCGCCCGCCGAGCCGCCGCCGCCTTCCTTGCCGTCGCCCTCGCGGCCACCGGCTGTCACCGCGGGAACGGCGCCCCCAGGGCGAGCACCGAGACGCGGTTCCTCGACCGGCTCGCGACGGCCATCAGCGGCCTGAACGCCGCCCGCCAGCGCCTCGCGGACGACGCCGCGGCCATCGGCGTCACGGCCGCCGCGCTCGACGACGTCGACAGCGTCGCGGTCACCGGCGACCGCGCCGCGGTTCGCACGCAGCGCAACGCGCACGCCGCCGAGATCCCCAAGGGCATGGCGGCGGCGCGCCGGATGCCGCCCGACGTCCGGGCGTACGACGCCGCCGTCGCCGCCCTCGCCGCGGCGCCGGCGCCGGGACTCACCCCCGCGCAGACGACCGCGCTCGGCAACGTCGTGACCGCGGTCCGGGCCGAGGCCGCGAACCTGCACATCTACGGCACCGTCGTCGCGACGGTCTGGTCGCGGTACGCGAGCCTCGACGAGAACCAGAAGCTCTGGCTGTCCCGCGCCTCCAACGGCTGGTACCGCGACCAGCAGGAGGCCGCGGGCAACTACCTCGTCCTCGTCGACCGCAGCGCCCTCGACTCCGGCCGGCGCAGCCTCGCCGCCGCCGACGCGAGCCGCATCGCCGCCGCCCGGCGCACGCAGGGGCCGATCGACAAGGCCCGCGTCGCGCTCGCGTCGCTGCTCGGGTGACGGACCGTACGATCGCTCTCGTGGAGGACGGCGCCGCACCAGCAGCACGCGCGCGGCCGCGATGGGTGCGGGCCGCGCTCGCGGGGTTCCTCGCGTTCGAGCTGCTCGCCGCGGGCTTCCTCGTCACGGCCGGGCGGCCGGACCGCCCTGCGACGACGGCACCGCAGCCGCGCCGCGACGCGACGCGGTCCAAGGCCGACAGCGTCGAACGCGAGGCCCGCGAGCGCAAGCGCGCCGTGGCCGCGGTCCTCGACGTTCGCGCGAGAGCGATCCGTACGCGCGACCGCAACGCCTTCGCCGGAACGCTCGACCCGACGCAGGTGGCGTTCGTCACGCGGCAGGTGGCGATGTTCGACGCGATCAGGAAGGTCCCGCTCGCGTCGTGGCGCTACGACCTGTCCGACGACAGGGACTTCACCCAGGAGTCGTCGTACCTGCGCAAGTATCGCGGCGAGGCCTGGGCTCCGCGCGCCGTCCTGCGCTACCAGCTCGAGGGGTTCGACGACGCGCCGACGGCGGCCGAGCAGTTCTTCACGTTCGTGCGTCGGGACGGTCGCTGGCTGACCGCGAGCGACGACGACTTCCCCGACGTCTCGGACCGGCAGACGGCGCGCGACCTCTGGGACTTCGGCCCGGTCGAGGTCGCGACCGGCGCGCGGTCGCTCGTCCTCGGCCACCCGGGTCACGCCGCTCTGCTGAGGGACATCGCGCGGCAGACCGACGCCGCCGTCCCGCGCGTCACCGCCGTCTGGGGCACGGCCTGGGCCAGGCGCGCGGTGGTCGTCGTCCCGCGCACGCAGCGGGAGCTGGCCGCGATCCTCGGCGACAGCACCGACCTCTCGAAGATCGCCGCGGTCGCCGTCGCCGAGCTGCCGGGCGACGCCACCGGCAGCCACCCGGTCGGCAACCGCGTCATCGTCAACCCCGACAACTTCCGCCGCCTCGGCACCAACGGCCGCCGCGTCGTCCTCACCCACGAGGTCACCCACGTCGCCAGCCGCGACAGCAGCGGCGCCGACGTCCCCACCTGGCTGGTCGAGGGGCTGGCCGACTACGTCGGCTACCTCGGTACCGGGCTGTCGGCCAAGGCGATCTGCCAGGAGCTCGCCGTCGAGGTCCGCAACGGACGCCGCCCCACCGCGCTCCCGACCGACAGCGACTTCAGCGGCCGCAACGACCGGCTCGCGCAGGCATACGAGGGCGCCTGGCTCGCGGTCAGGATGATCGCCGACCGGATCGGGGAGCGCGGCCTGGTCGCGTTCTACCGGGCGGTCGGCGCGGCCTCCGGCAAGGACCGGCTCCGCGAGCCGCTGGCCGCGTCACTGCACCTGACGCCGCAGGCGTTCACCACGGCCTGGCGCAGCTACGTCGTCGAGCAGCTCGCGTGACGGCTCCCCGGCTGCCCGCGCTCGTCGCGTTCCTCGTGCTCGGCGCGGCGCTCGTCGCGCTCCTCGCGCTCACGACCCCGTGGCACCCCCTCGGCGCGAACGCCCCCCGCGTCGCCGCCGACGTGCACCGCGACTTCACCCCCGCCGAGATCGCGCGGGAGAACGCGTTCCACCGCCAGACGCGCCCGCCCGGCTACGCCGCCGTCGTCCTCGGGCTCGTCGCGGCCGCCGTCCTCGGCCTGACGCCCCTCGGCGCGAAGGTCGTCGAACGCCTCGGCCGCGGTCCGTGGCCGGTCCGCGCGGCCATCGGCGGCCTCGCCCTCGCGCTGTTCCCGCGGCTGCTCACCGTGCCGCTCGACGCGCGGACCGAGGTCGTCCTGCGCCGCTACGGCCTGTCCACCCAGACCTGGGCCGGCTGGGCGGTCGACCAGGCGAAGGGTGCGCTGGTCGGCTCGGTCCTCGTCGTCGTCGCGACCGTCGGCCTGGTCGGCATCGCCCGGGTTGCGCCGCGGACCTGGTGGGCGTGGGGTGCGCTGGCCGCCGCCGCGCTGGTCTGCGTCGTCTCCTACGCCTACCCGGTCGTCGTCGAGCCGCTGTTCAACCACTTCACCCCGCTGCCCGCGGGACCGCTGCGCACGGAGCTGCTCGGCCTCGCCGACCGCGCGGGGGTCCCCGTCAAGGAGGTGCTGGTCGCCGACGCGTCGCGGCGGACCACGGCGCTCAACGCGTACGTCTCCGGCTACGGCTCGACCCGCCGGATCGTCCTCTACGACACGCTGCTGAACGACGCGAGCCCGAAGGAGGTCGAGTTGGTCGTCGCGCACGAGCTCGGCCACGTGAAGCACCACGACGTCCGCAACGGCACCGTCGCCGGCGCCCTCGGCGCGGCCGCCGCCGTTGCCGGTCTCTACCTCCTGCTGACCTCGCCGGCACTGCTGCGCCGCGCCGGAGCGGACGGCCCGAGCGACCCGCGGGTCCTCGGGCTGGTGCTGTTCGCGATCGCCGCCGCAACGCTGCTGACCAGCCCCGCGCAGTGCCTCGTGTCGCGCCGGATCGAGGCGCGCGCGGACGTGCACTCGCTCGACCTGACCGGCGACGTCGACACGTTCGTCGCGTCGGAGAAGCGGCTCGCGGTCACCAACCTCTCCGACCTCGACCCCGACCCGGTCACGTACGCGTTCTTCTTCACCCACCCCACGAGCCCGGAACGCATCGCGCTCGCCCGCGCGTGGGGGGAGCAGCACGCCGGATGAGGACGCTCGTCGTCACGAACGACTTCCCGCCGCGCCCCGGTGGCATCCAGCAGTTCGTCCACGCGCTCGCCTCGCGGCTGCCCGACGGCGAGGTCGTCGTCTACGCGCCCCGGTGGAAGCGCGACGCGCTGTTCGACGCGCAGCAGTCGTTCCCCGTCGTCCGGCACCCCACGTCGCTGATGCTCCCGGTGCCCGACGTCTACCGGCGCGCCCGCGACATCGCGCGCGCGGAACGCTGCGACGCCGTCTGGTTCGGTGCGGCCGCACCGCTCGGGCTCCTGGCAAAACCGTTGCGCCGCAACGGGATCCAACGATCCGTCGCCTCGACCCACGGCCACGAGGTCGGCTGGGCGCGGCTGCCCGGCGCGCGCCAGGTCCTCCGCCGCATCGGCAGGTGCAACGACGTCGTCACCTACCTCGGCGACTACACGCGCTCTCGCCTCGCGCCCGCGCTCGGCCCGCACGCGACTCTCGCCCAGCTCCCGAGCGGCGTCGACACCGACGTGTTCCATCCGGGCGCCGGGCGCGAGGACGTCCGGCGCCAGCTCGCCCTCGCGGACAGACCCGTCGTCGTCTGCGTCTCCCGGCTCGTTCCGCGCAAGGGCCAGGACGTGTTGATCCGCGCCCTCCCGGCGATCCGCGCGGAGGTGCCTGGCGCGGCCCTGCTCGTCGTCGGCGGCGGTCCGGACATGCCGCGGCTGCAGCGCCTCGCCGTCGAGCGCGGCGTCGCCGACCACGTGCGGTTCACCGGCAGCGTGCCGTGGGCCGAGCTGCCCGCGCACTTCGCGGCCGGTGACGTGTTCGCGATGCCGTGCCGCAGCCGCCGGGGCGGGCTCGAGGTCGAGGGGCTCGGCATCGTCTACCTGGAAGCCGCCGCGACCGGCCTGCCGGTCGTCGCCGGCGACAGCGGGGGCGCACCGGACGCGGTGCTCGACGGCGAGACCGGCGTCGTCGTCGACGGCCGCGACGTCGAGCGCGTCGGCCGCGAGGTCGCGACGCTGCTGAACGATCCGGCGAAGGCCGCGAAGATGGGCGCGCGCGGCCGCGCGTGGGTCGAGGAGCAGTGGCGCTGGGACGTCCTGGCCGGACGGCTACGCGGGCTGCTCGCGGGGGAGTGACCGCCAGAGCCGCACCACCGCGAGAGCGGTGGCGACGACGAGCAGCACGTTGCGCGCCACCAGCGCGGTCACCACGACGAGACCCTCGCCGTTGACCAGGTCGCGGTAGAGGACCGGGTACACGACCTGCCCGAGCAGCGCCGCCACCGCCACCAGCACGGCGGGCGGCCAGAGCGGCGACCCCCTGCGGCAGAGCGCCGCCGCGAGCACCGCGAGCAGCCAGGTGACGTACTGCGGGCTGAGGACCTTGCCGGTCACGACGACGAGCAGCATCGCGGTCGCGACCAGGTCGAGGTGCGCCTCCGGCCGGCTGCGCACCCGCCACGCCAGAACGAGGACGAGACCCGCCGCCGCCAGGGTCACGACGTTCGACACCGACAGCGCGAACGACGTGCCAGGACCGGTCACGTCCCACGACCCGGACGCCTTGTAGAGGGAGATGTCGATCGGGCGGCCCATGCGTTCGAGGACGACGAGCGGCGTCGCGGCCACCGACTCGACCTGCAGCCCGCGCGCGGCCTGGTGCTCCAGCACCGCCGGCAGTCGCCGCCCGCCGCCGATCGCGACGACCGCCAGCACCGTCACCGCGACCGTCAGCAGGAACCCGGCCACCAGCCGCCGCTTCCCCGGCACGAACGGCACGGCCAGCGCCAGCACCAGCGGCCAGAGCTTGGTGACCACGCCGCCCCCGAGCGCCACCCCGGCCGCGAACGGCGCCCCCGACGCCAGCGCCAGCGCGAACAGCACCGCGAACAGCCCCGCTGCCACGTCGTACCGCGCCAGCACGATCGGCCCCAGCAGCAGCACCCCAAAGATCCAGAGCGCCACGCCGCGGTCCGAGCCGAGCCGCATCCCGAGGCGGCGCAACGCCACCAGGACCAGCAGGTCGACCAGCACCATCTCGAACACGAACAGCGTCGGGTACCACGCGTGCGACACCCCGGGCGGCGTGATGAACAGCGCCGCGCCCGGCGGGTACTCCCAGGCGAAGTCGCGGTACGGCACCCGCCCCCACGTCACGATGCCGTGCGCCCAGCGGCCGTACAGGCGCACGTCGGAGGCGATGGTGCGGCGGCCGACGCGCGGCAGCCAGAGCATGACGAGCAGCAGCGCGCGCGTGGCCGCCCAGGCGGCGTACGTCTTCCTGGTGCTCAGGAGTACAGCGCCTCGACCTCGCGGGCGAAGTCGTGCAGCACGACCGAGCGCTTCAGCTTGAGGCTCGGCGTCATGTGCCCCGTCTCCTCGGTGAAGTCGTCGGGGAGGATGCGGAACGACTTGATCGCCTCGGCCTTCGACACGGCCTTGTTCGCGTCGTCCACGCCGGCCTGGATCGTCGCCCGTAGGTCGGCGTCGTCGACCAGGTCCGCGACCGTCGCCGCGTCGGGCTTGCCGTGGGCCTTCTTCCACGCCGGGAACGCCTCCGCGTCGATCGTGACGAGGCAGCCGATGAACGGCTTGTTGTCGCCGACGACGATGCACTGGCTGACCAGCGGGTGCGCCCGCAGGCGGTCCTCCAGCACGGCCGGTGCGACGTTCTTGCCGCCGGCGGTGACGATGATCTCCTTCTTGCGGCCGGTGATCCTCAGGTACCCGTCGGCGTCGATGTCACCCAGGTCGCCGGTGCGGAACCAGCCGCCGGCGTCGAGCGCCTCCTTGGTGGCCTTCGGGTTCTTGTAGTAGCCGGTGAACACCTGGCCGCCCTTGAGCAGGATCTCGCCGTCCTCCTCGATCCGGACGGACGTGCCGGGGATCGCGCGGCCGACGGTGCCGACCTTCTGCTGGCCGGGGAGGTTCAGCGTCGAGCCCGCGCTCGTCTCGGTGAGGCCGTACCCCTCGAGGATGGTCACGCCGATGCCGCGGAAGAAGTGGCCGAGCCGCGCGCCGAGCGGCGCGCCGCCGCTGACGCAGTACCGCACCCTGCCGCCGAGCGCGGCGCGGAGCTTGACGTAGACGAGCTTGTCGAACACCGCGTGCCGCATCTTCAGCACCGGCGGTACGGAGCCCCTGTCCAGCGCCTCGCTGTACGCGATCGCGACTCGCTCGGCCGCGTCGAAGATCTTCCCCTTGCCGTCGGCGTGCGCCTTCTGCTTGGAGGCGTTGTAGACCTTCTCGAACACGCGCGGCACCGACAGGAGGAACGTCGGCTGGAACGCCGCGAGGTCGGGCAGCAGCGACTTCACGTCGGACGTGTGGCCTACGCGGACGCGGTTGGCGGTCGAGCCGAGCTGGATGATCCGGCCGAACACGTGGGCCAGCGGGAGGAACAGCAGCGTCGAGCCCGACTCGTTGTAGAACTCGTTCAGCCCGACGGTGCTCGACGCGATGTCGAACAGGAAGTTGCCGTGGGTCAGCTCGCAGCCCTTCGGCCGGCCGGTCGTGCCGGACGTGTAGATGATCGTCGCGAGGGTGTCCGGCGTGAGCGCGCCGTGCCGCTCGTCCAGCGTCGCGCGCTCGACGCCCTTGCCCTGCTCGACCAGCTTGTCGAGGTCGCCGGTCTCGATCACCCAGGTGTCGCGCAGGTCGGGCAGCTTGCCGCTCACCGCCGCCACGGTCTCGGCGTGCGCGTCGGTCTCCACCACCACGCCGACCGCGCCGGAGTCGCCCAGGATCCACTCGACCTGCTCGGCGCTGGACGTCTCGTAGATGGGTACGGTCACGCCGCCCGCGGTCCAGATCGCGAAGTCGGCGAGCGCCCACTCGTACCGTGTCCGGCTCATCAGCCCGACCCGGTCGCCGACCTGCACGCCGGACGCGACCAGCCCGGCGGCGAGCCGGCGCACCTCGTCGGCGAACTGCCGCGACGTCACGTCGTCCCACCCGTCCGGCCCGCGGCGGCTGAACACCACCGAGTCCGGGTGGTCCCGCTCGTTGGTCCAGAGCATGTCGGTGAGGTTGCCGGTCGTCGGCTCGGCCACCGCGATGGGGCTGTTGTACTCCTTCATGCGCTGAACCTAGAGGGCTCAGGCCCCGGATGCCAGGCCGCGGCGCGCGAGCACGCGGCGCTCCAGCGGCGCGAACACGAGCAGCTCGATCCCGACCCCCACGGCGAGGATCACGAGGATCGCCGCCACCACCAGGGACATGTCGGACAGCTGCCGCCCCGTGTCCAGCAGCTGTCCGAGCCCCAGCCCCAACCGGGGGCTGTACGTGATCAGCTCGGCGGCCATCAGGGACCGCCAGCTGAACGCCCACCCCTGCTTCAGCCCGGCGACGTACCCGGGCAGCGCCGCGGGGACGACGACGTGCCGCGCGGCTGTCAGGCGCCGCGCGCCGAGCACCCGCCCGACCTTGAGGTACAGCGGCGGGATCTGGTCGATGCCGCCGACCAGACCGTTCGCGATCGAGGGGACGGCGCCCATCAGCACGACGAAGTAGATCGCCGCGTCGGACAGCCCGAACCAGATGATCGCGGCCGGCACCCAGGCCACCGACGGCAGGCTCTGCAGGCCGGAGATGATCGGCCCGATCGCGGCGCGAATGGGCTTCACCCGGGCGATCAGCAGGCCCAACGGCGTCCCGACCGCGATCGACGCGAGGAACCCGAGAACGCCGCGGTGCAGGCTGTTGCGCGCCGCCTCCTGCACGGTGCCCTTGCCCCACTGCTCCCCGAGGCTGCGGGCGACCTCGGCGGGGGAGGGCAGCGCCTCCGGCGACTTCAGGTGCAGGACGTACGCGAGCTGCCAGACGCCGACGAGCAACGCGAGCGCGACGAACGGCGGCAGGGCCGACCGCAGCCGGGCCAGGCGCCGCTTCGGCGCCGCGTCCGGCTGCTCCAGCGCGTCGAGCCCCGCTTCGAGCGTGGCGAGGGCGTCAGGCATGCCGCCGGATCTCTTCCCGCAGGCGTTCGGTGACGGCGACCGAGAGCGCCGCGACCTCGGGCGACTCGATGCGCCGCGGCTGCGCGATGTCGACGTCCCACTCGGCCGCGACCCGGCCCGGCTTCGACGACAGCAGCACGACGCGCTGGCCGAGGCGGACCGCCTCGCGGACGTTGTGCGTCACGAACAGCACCGTGAGCCCGACCTCCGCCCAGATGCGCGTCAGCTCCTCGTGCAGCGCGTCCCGCGTGATCGCGTCGAGGGACGCGAACGGCTCGTCCATCAGCAGCACCGAGCAGTCCTGCGCCAGCGCGCGGGCCAGCGCGACCCGCTGCCGCATGCCGCCGGACAGCTCGTGCACGCGCTTCTTCCCCTGGCCGTCGAGCCGGACCAGCGCCAGGAGCCGCTCGGCCTCGACCTTGCGCAGGCCGCGCGGGACACCGCGCAGCCGCAGCGCCAGCTCGACGTTCTGGCCGGCGGTCAGCCACGGGAACAGCGCCGGCTCCTGGAACATCAGCGCCGCGCTGTTGCCGTGGTGGTGCACGCGCCCCGCGGTCGGCTGGTCGAGGCCCGCGACCAGGTTGAGCAGCGTCGACTTGCCGCAGCCGGACGCGCCGACCAGGCAGACGAACTCGCCGGGCCGCACCTCCAGGTCGATGCCGTCGAGCACCGCCGGCCCGCCGAATGACTTGCTGACACCGCGCAGCGACACGGCGTGCGGCGCGACCGCCGGTGCGGCGTAGGCGAGGTCCTGAACGGCGGCCATCTCAGTTCCTTCCGAGCCCGGCGTCCGCGACGGCCGGTTGGCCGGTCGCGGCGAGGACCTCGTTGAGGGTGCGCAGGTCGTAGATGCCCTTGAGGTCCGGGGCCTTGAGCAGGCCTGCCTCGACGGCGTGCGTTGCGGAGAGGACGAGCGACGACGCGATCGGGTCGTTGGTGATGGTCAGGTGCGCGAACGCGCGGTCGATGACCTCGTCCTTGAGCTTCTTCTGGGTCAGCTTCTCCAGGGCCGCGTTGACGACGGTCTTGGCCTCGGCCCGGTTCGCGTTGATCCAGGCGGTCGTCTCGACGTGCGCCTCCAGCAGCTTCTTGACGACGTCCGGGTGCTTCTCCAGGAACGGCGTCGCCACGACGAGGTGCGTCGTCACGAACTGCCCCGCCGGCCAGAGGCTCGCCTCGTCCACGAGCACCGTGCCGCCGCCTTCGAGGACGAGGCGGCTGGCCCACGGCTCGGGCAGCCAGGCACCCGCGATCTTCTTGTCCTTGAAGAGCTGCAGCGTCGTCGCGTTCTCGCTCGGCGCGATCGTGACGTCGCCGCCCTTCTGCGGGTCGGTCTTGAAGCCCTGCGACTTCAGCCAGGCGCGCAGCGCGACGTCCTGCGTGTTGCCGAGCTGCGGGGTCGCCAGCGTCTTGCCCTTGAGGTCCGCGGCCTTCGTGATGTCGGGCGCGACGACGAGCTGCGCGCCCCCGGACGTCGCGCCGGCGACGATGCGGATCGCGTCGCCCTTGCTCTTGACGTACGCGTTGATGGCCGGGTTCGGGCCGATGTACGTCGCGTCGATCGCGCCGCCGAAGATCGCCTCGACGGCGGCCGGACCGGCGTTGAAGACCTGGGTCTCCAGCTTGGTCGCGCCGAGCTTCGCGGCCAGGGTGCCGCGCTCGACCTCGGCGAGGGCGGTCGCGTGGGTGACGTTGGCGAAGTAGCCGAGCCGCAGCGTGCCGCCGCTCGCGGCGCTGCTGGGCTTGGTGGAGCAGCCGGCGAGCAGGCCCGCGACAGCGAGCGCGGCGCCGGTGAGTGCGAGTGCCTTGCGGTTCATCGGTGGGGACCTTCCGGAGACGAGTCAGGGACGGGTGCGGCGCGGCCCGCAACATCGCCGCGTCATGACCCGACCATCCCGGCGCCGGCCGTCGCCCCGGTCAGCTCGTCGATCAGCACGAACGAGCCCGTGGCGCGGTTCTCCGCGTAGTCGTCGGCGAACAGCGGCCGCGCCGTGCGCAGCGTCACGCGGCCGATGTCGTTCAGCGCCAGCTCCGTCGCCGGGACCGGCTCCAGCGTCGCGACGTCGAGCCGCTGGTCGAGCGTCTTGACGACGGCCGTCGCGGTCCGCGTCGTGTGCTTCACCAGCACCCGCGAGCCGGGCCGGAGCGGCTCGTCGGTCATCCAGCAGACCGTCGCCGTGAGGTCCTGCGTGACGTCCGGCCGCCCGCCGGCGCCGACGACCATGTCGCCGCGCGACACGTCCACGTCGTCCGCCAGCCGGACCGTCACCGACATCGGCGCGAATGCCGCGTCGACCGGGCCGTCGTAGGTGTCGATCGCCGCGATCGTCGTCCGGATGCCGCTCGGCAGCACCTCGACCTCGTCGCCGGGACGCAGCACGCCCGAGGCGACCTGACCCGCGTAGCCGCGGTAGTCAGACGCGCCGTCCCTGATCACGTACTGCACGGGGAAGCGCGCGTCGCCGAGGTGGTGGCTGGTCGCGACGTCGACCGACTCCAGGTGTTCGAGCAGCGCCGGGCCCTGGTACCACGGCGAGTTGGCCGAGCGTTCGACGACGTTGTCGCCGTGCAGCGCCGAGAGCGGGATCGCCGTGGCGTCGTACGGGAACGCCGCCACGATCGCCCGGAACACGTCCTCGTCCCACCCGACCAGGTCCATCTTGTTGACCGCGAGGACGAGGTGCGGCACCCGCAGAAGACGCGAGAGGAACGCGTGCCGCCGCGACTGGTCCACGAGACCCTTGCGCGCGTCCACGAGGATCACCGCGAGGTCGGCGGTCGAGGCGCCGGTGACCATGTTCCGCGTGTACTGCACGTGCCCCGGCGTGTCCGCGACGATGAACGTGCGCCGCGGCGTCGCGAAGTACCGGTACGCGACGTCGATCGTGATGCCCTGCTCCCGCTCGGCGCGCAGGCCGTCGGTGAGCAGCGCGAGGTTGGTCGCCTCGCCGCGCCGGGTCGACGCCTCTTCGACGGCCGCGGCCTGGTCCTCGAACACGCTCTTGCTGTCCCAGAGCAGGCGGCCGATCAGCGTGGACTTGCCGTCGTCGACGGAGCCCGCTGTGGCGATGCGCAGCAGCTCGGTCGTCATGAAGCCGTGCCTCCTGACCCGCGCCCGTCGCGAGCGGCGTCCGGGGTGGTGGATCGCAAGGCGGAGAAGGAGCCCATAGCAGCGCTATGGGCGACGACGACAACGCGGCGAGGCGCCGCGCCGGGCGACGCGTAGCAGGGTGACGGGTCAGGAGTCACGGCTAGAAGTACCCCTCGCGCTTGCGGTCCTCCATGGCGGCGTCGGACACCTTGTCGTCCGCGCGGGTCGCGCCGCGTTCGGTGATCCGCGTCGCGGCGACCTCGGCGATGACCTCGTGCACGTCAGCGGCGTGCGACTCGACCGCGCCGGTGCACGACGCGTCGCCGACCGTGCGGTAGCGGACCGTCGTCTCGAACGCCGTCTCGGCCGGCCGCAGGGTCACGTACGGCGAGACCGCGAGCAGCATCCCGTCGCGTTCGAACACCTCGCGCCGGTGCGCGTAGTAGATCGACGGCACTTCGAGCGACTCGCGCGCGATGTACTGCCAGATGTCGAGCTCGGTCCAGTTCGACAGGGGGAACACCCGGATGTGCTCGCCGGGGTTGTGGCGGCCGTTGTAGAGCGACCAGAGCTCGGGGCGCTGGTTCTTCGGGTCCCACTGGCCGAACTCGTCGCGGAACGAGAACACCCGCTCCTTGGCCCGCGCCTTCTCCTCGTCGCGCCGCGCGCCGCCGAAGACGGCGTCGTACTTGCCGGCCGCGATGCCGTCGAGCAGCGTCACGGTCTGCAGCGGGTTGCGCGACTGGCCCGCGCGCTCGCGCACGCGCCCGGTGTCGATCGACTCCTGCACGCTCGCGACGACGAGCCGTGCGCCGAGCTCGGCGACCCGGCGGTCGCGGTAGTCGATGACCTCGGGGAAGTTGTGACCGGTGTCGACGTGCATCAGCGGGAACGGCACCGGCGCCGGCCAGAACGCCTTCTCCGCCAGCCGCAGCATGACGATCGAGTCCTTGCCGCCGGAGAACAGCAGCACCGGGCGTTCCAGCTCGGCGACGACCTCACGCATCACGTGGACCGACTCGGACTCCAGCACGTCGAGGTGCGAGAGCGCGTACGGCGTGTGCCGCGCGACGGGCGCCAGCGTCATCGCGTCTCCTTCGGGGTCCCCGCGGCCGCGCGCAGCGCGGTCGTGGGGTGAATCAGCTCCAGAACGCGGGCCGCCGACTCGGCGACCGTCTCGTGCTGCGTGTCGATCCGCAGGTCCGGTGACACCGGGGCTTCGTACGGGTCCTGCACGCCGGTGAAGTTCTCGATCTCGCCGGCGTACGCCCTCGCGTACAGCCCCTTCACGTCGCGCTCCCGGGTGACCTCGACCGGTGTCGCGACGTGCACCTCGTAGAAGTCCACGCCCGCCTCGCCGTGCAGCGCGCGGACCTTGTCGCGGGCATCGGCGTACGGCGACACCAGCGACGCGAGCACCGTCACGCCGTGCGTCGCGAGGGTCTTCGCGACCCAGCCGACGCGCAGCACCTGGGTGTCGCGGTCCGCCTTGGTGAAGCCGAGCCCGTTCGACAGGAACTCCCTGATCTCGTCCCCGTCGAGCACCTGGACCGGGCCGTCGAGTTGCTCGGCGACGGCGTTCGCGATGGTGGTCTTGCCCGCGCTCGGGAGCCCGGTGAGCCAGACGGTCAGCCCGCGCATTCGCCACGCCCCAAGATCACCTGGAACGGCACCGTCTCGCCCCAGTCGGTGAAGTCCTCGGGCGCGGCCTCGCGGGTGCGCTTCTCGTCGAACGCCGCGAGGCTCGCGCCGATCTCCTCCGCGCCGACCCGGTCCACCCAGTCGCCGAACCGTTCGCCGTCGCGCCGCTCTTCGCGGAACCGCCCGACGACGGTCACGACCGCCTCGGGCGTGCGCTTCGCCGGCGCCTTGGCGACGTACTGGCCGAACCGCGCGCCGCCTTCGGTGACCCGGCCGCCGAGCAGGATGCGGTAGCCGGGTGCCTCGTCGGTGCCGACCCGGCGGACCTGGCCGGACAGGCCGATATCGGCCATCTGCTGCTGGCCGCAGGAGTTCGGGCAGCCGGAGACGTTGATGGACAGGGGCACGTCGCCGAGGCCGGCGACCTTCAACGCGTCGATGGTCGCGGACGCGACGCCGCGGCTCGCGACCAGCGCCAGGTTGCAGGTCTCGGCGCCGGGGCAGGCGACGATGTTCGAGGCGCGCTCGGCGCCGTTCTCGTTCAGGCCCGCGGCGGCGAGGATGTCGTACAGGCGAGGGACATCCCCTGGACGCAGGTCGCGCGCGACGAGGTTCTGCCGGACCGTCGTGCGCCACTCGACGCCGAGCTCGCGCGCGGCCTTGGCGAGGGTGCGGAACTGCTCCGCCGTCACGTCGCCCATCCGCACCGAGACGTACGCGACGAAGCGGCCGGACTGGCGCTGCTCGATGACGTTCGTCTCGCGCCACAGGGCGTAGCCGAAGGGGTCGGCGGACTCGTACGACGTGTCCTCGGCGGCGACCACGGACGGGCGCGCCTCGCGCTTCGGGAGGAACGCGTCCGGGTCGGCCTTGCGGTAGTCGGCGGAGCAGCGCAGCTTGTCGCGCTCGGCGAGGACCAGCTCGCGGAACGTCTCCATGCCCATCTTCGCGACGAGGAACTTCATCCGCGCCCGCGCCCGCTGGTGCCGCGGCATCTCGCGGTCCCACACCCGCAGGATCGCCTCGCTGGTGACGATCAGCTCGTCGGGCGCCGTGAGCGGCTCGAGCGGCTGCGCCTCGTGCGGGTCGGTGCCGAGGCCGCCGCCGACCATCAGGCGGAACCCCTTCACCCCGTCGACCTCGGTGGCGAGGATGCCGATGTCGTGGATGCCGGTCAGCGCGCAGTCGATCGCGCAGCCCGACGCGGCGACCTTGAACTTGCGGGGGAGGTTCTGCGCGAGCGGGTTGCGCAGGAAGTGCCGCGCCACAGCCTCGGCGGCCGCGTTGACGTCGAGCACCTCCATCGGGCAGACGCCCGCGAGGTGGCACGCGGTGACGTTGCGGACGGTGTCTCCGCACGCCTCGCGGCTCGTGACGCCGGCCTCGGCCAGCCGCTTCAACGCGGCGGGCACGTCGGCGAGCGCGACGAAGTGGAACTGCACGTTCTGCCGGGTCGTGATGTGGCCCCAGCCGCGGCTCCACTTCTCCGACACGTCGGCCATCGCGTCGAGCGCCTGCGGCGTCAGCGCGCCGCCGGGCAGCTTCGTTCGGATCATGTGCACGTCGACGAGGTGGCGCTGGCCGTACACGCCGTGCCAGAGCCGGAGGCGGCGGAACTCCTCGGGGTCCATCTCGCCGGCGAGGTAGCTCTTGACCGCGACCTCGAAGCGGTCGAGCTCGTCGGTGTCGGCGAACGACGGCGCGTCGCGCAGGCTCGGCGCGAGCTCGTCGTCGCCGAGCGGGCGGGACGAGGTCGCGTCGACGGCGCCGCCGAAGGAGGCGAACGTACGAACGGTGGCCACAGCGGTCCTCACAAGCCTGGGGTGCGGGGAAGACGCGCACGTTCTAACGGCTCCGGGTCACGGAGGGAACGGGCGTCGCGGCGGGACGGGGCCGCCGCCGCGGACTACGCGGCGAGCAGGGCTGGGAGGCCGTCCCTAGCTGGGCATTCGACACACGGCGCTGGCCACGCGCTGCAGGTCTACATGCAGGCGGGCTACGAGTCGCGCGGTGCGGTACACGTGAGGAAAGTGACAGACCCCAGCCCGTTTGTCCACCGCGCGAGCCGCAACAACGTCACCCCCGCAGTTGCGACGGACTCGCAGCGCCCGCCCCGCCCGCCCGGCCCCCGTTCACGTTGTGTGCGGGATTTGCAGGCTCTAGCCGTGCAGATCCCGCACACAACGCGAGGGGGCGGGGTGCGGGGTTCTAGTGGCCGGTGAAGCGGATGCGGGTGAGGATCCAGAGGGCCTCGACGCCGTCGCGCCAGGTGAGCTTCTTGCCCTCCTCGCGGGAGCGGGCGGTGTAGTCGATCGGGACCTCGTACGGGCGGACGCCGCGGCGCAGCAGCTTGGCCGTCAGCTCCGCCTCCATGCCGAAGCCGGTCGCGCGCACGTCGAGCTCGCGGTACAGCGCGAGCGGCATGACCTTGTAGCAGGTCTCCAGGTCGCTGATCCAGGAGTCGTAGAGGAGGTTCGCGGCGAACGTCACCGCCTTGTTGCCCATCACGTACCAGAACGAGAACGCCGTGTGGCTGCCGAACGTGCGGCTGCCGTAGACGACCTCCGCGTCGCCGTCGAGGATCGGCCGCAGCAGTGAGGGGATCTGCTCAGGCGCGTACTCGAGGTCGGCGTCGCAGATGACGAGGTAGTCGCCGGTCGCGTGGTGCGCGGCGGTGCGGATCGCGGCGCCCTTGCCTCCGTTGCGCGGGTGGTACCAGATCGACAGGCGCGGGTCGGACAGGCCGGCGAGGACGTCGCGCGTGCCGTCGGTGCTGCCGTCGTCGACGAGCACCAGCTCCATCTCGCACGGGTACTCGACGTCGAGGACGCGTTTGACCGCGTCGGCGACGGTCGTCGCCTCGTTGAACACCGGCATCAGCACGGACAGTCGCACGCGTCCCCCTCGGGTCGTGGTGGGCGCCAGCCAGTATGGCGGCCGCGCGGCGTCGGAACGAGTCAGACGTGCAGGCCGCACTCGGTCTTGCCGGTGCCCGCCCAGCGCCCGCTGCGCGGGTCCGCGCCGGGCTCGACGCGGCGGGTGCACGGCGCGCAGCCGATCGACGGGTAGCCGTCGTCGAGCAGGAGGTTCCTGACGATGCCGTGCTCCGCCACGTACGCATCGGCCTCGGCCTGCGTCCACGCCGCGATGGGGTTCACCTTGACCATCGACCGCTTCGCGTCCCAGCCGACGACCGGCGTGACCGCGCGCGCCGGGCTCTCGTCGCGGCGTACGCCGGACGCCCAGGCGTCGTACGGCGCCAGCGCCGCGTCGAGCGGGTCCACCTTGCGCAGGCGGCAGCAGAGGTCGGGGTCGCGCTCGTAGAGGCGGTCGTCGGGCAGGTCCGCGCGGATCGTGACCACGTTGACGTCGTACATAGCGCCGACGGCGTCGCGCGTGCCGATCGTCTCCGCGAAGTGGTAGCCGGTGTCGAGGAACAGCACGTCCACGCCCGGCGCCGCCGTGCCTGCGAGGTGGGCGAGCAGGCCGGTCTCCATCGACGACGCGATCGCGAACCGTTCCCCGAACGTCTCCACGGCCCAGCGGATCACGTCCGCCGCGGGCGCGCCCTCCAGGTCGCGCCCGGCCCGCAGCGCGACGTCGCGGAGGTCGTTCTCGGTCACGGGGTCGGCCTGTCTGGTGGGGGAGAGGCGCAGGGTACGGCGGCGCAATCAACCCTGTCCACGCCGGTCGCATTCCGGGAGCGGCTTCGCTGTGCGGCGAATCGTCAAGGGCCCTTGCCATCTCGTCCGGTCCTGGCATGCTGCACCATCACGCCACGACGTACCCCTACGACGTCAGGAGCGCTCCATGCGAAAGCTCACCCTTACCGCCGTCGCCGCGGGCGCGATCGTCGCCTCGCTCGCCTCGACCCCGACCGCCTCGGCCGCTCTGAGCGACAAGGGCATCGACGGTCTGCTCTGCAGTGCGGTAACCGTCAGCAACCCGGGTGCGGAGCTCGGCACCCAGACCGGCGAGGTGATCGCGGGCCCCGCCGTCATCGACGACGGCGCGAACCTGCCCGGCATCCATTCCGGTCAGTTCATCTGCACGATCCAGGTCGGCGCCGCGAACTCTACGCACGCGGGCACAGACACGACGAGGGTGACGGGCCCTGTCACTCCCGGTGTGATCGCGGCGCAGGGCCTCGTCAACTTCATCGCCGCTCCGTTGGACATGGTTTACATGTGCACCGAGGTCGTCATCGATGGCACCCACCTCTACTTCAACGACCCCGAGGACCTCTTGGAGCGCGGCGTATTCGACACGAGTTCCAGCGTCAACTGCGGCCTGTTCAATGACCGCGGGGACGCCGTGCGGGTCCTGACGTACGCCCGAGCGCACCGGCGTTAGAACGCCATTCGGCTCGTTATGTGAACGGACAGGCGAACGGTCATTTCACCAGAGTCCTTGCCATTTCGTCCGGTCCTGTCCATGCTGCACCGAACCGCCATGACGTACCCCTACGACGTCAGGAGCGCTCCATGCGGAAGTTCGCCGTCACCACGCTCGCAGCAGGCGCGATCGTCGCGTCGCTCGCCTCGGTCCCGACGGCTTCGGCGGCGCCGAGCACGACCGGCCTGGACGGGGCAGTCTGCACCTTCGTCTCCGTCGCCGACCCGACCGCGGAGCCCGGCACCCAGACCGGCTGGGTCCTGGCGGGGCCCGCGTTGATCGACGACGGAGCGTTCGTTCCGGGCGTCCACTCGGGCAGCTTCATCTGCACCGTCCAGGTCGGTCCAGGGGGCAGCACCCACGTGGGCTCCGACGCCGCCGTCGTCGTCGGTCCGACCACGACGGCTGTCATCGGGGCGGAGGGGACGCTCACGTACACGGCAGGCGTTAGCGACGTCGTCTACGTGTGCACGGAGATCGTCGTCGACGGCACTCACCTGTACTTCAACGACCCGAACAACGGGCTCGGAGGCGGATCGTTCGACACAGCGCCCGGCGGCAGCTGCGGCAAGGCCGCGCAGACGGTCGTTCACGGCATTCCGGTCGGCTACGACTACGTCCAGGTGACCCGGCGCTAGCCGTTGGCACGCCCTCCGGTCATCGCCGAGCAACCAGTCCGAGGAGCACACGTGAACAAGCCCACCACCATCGTGACGCTGGCGCTCGGCGCCGTTGTCGCCTCGCTCGGCTCGGTCCCGTCGGCCTCGGCCGCTCCCAGCACCACAGGGCTCGACGGGCTCCTGTGCGGGCTGTACGCGGTCGCCGAGCCGACTGCCGCGCCGGGTCTCTATCGCGGCGAGGTCGTGGCGGGTCCGGCGTTCGTCGACGACGGCGGGCGGCAGCCCGGCATCCATTCCGGTCAGTTCATCTGCACCGTCCAGGTCGGTGCCGCCAACTCGACGCACGCGGGTGCCGACGCGGCCGTCGTGCCCGGCCTGCCCACGACAGGGATGATCACCGCCCAGGGGAGGTCTCGTACACGGCCGGTCTCTTCGACGACGTCTACCTCTGCACGCAGATCGTGGTCGACGGTACGCACCTGTACTTCAACGACCCCAACGACCCCACGGTGAACGGTAGCTTCGACACCACGCCGAACGTCGACTGTGGCCTGGCCGCGAGAGAGGACGGCCAGACGACCGGCGACTTCATCGACACCATCATCTGCCCGGTCCTCGCGCTGGTCTTCCCGCCCGAGGGTGACGTCTTCCTGCCTTCGATCGGCAAGGTCTGGGACTGCCCGCCGTACGACCTGGGCCGGCCAATCGACGGCGCCGCTGTTGTCGTCAAGGCGCCTCCGGTCATGTTCGTCGACTCGTGAGGAGACACGTGAGGACCATCGCGATCCCGGCGCTCGTCCTGGGCGCGATCGTCGCGTCGTTCGGGTCGATCCCGGCTGCCTCGGCCGCGCCGAACGGCACCGGTCTGGACGGGTTTGTGTGCGGCCTCGCGGGCGTCGTCAACCCGGGCGCCAGCCTGTACACCGAGACGGGCCAGGTCACCGCGGGCCCGGCGTTCATCGACGACGGCGCCAACCCGCCGGGCGTCCACTCCGGCAACTTCATCTGCACGGTCCAGACCGGCGCCGCGAACAGCACCCATGCCGGCGTCGACGCTGCCGTCGTCGAGGGTCCGACCACCACTGCCGTGATCGCCGCGCAGGGCCAGGTCTTCTACTTCATGACTACGCCGTTAGACGACGTCTACGTCTGCACCGAGATCGTCGTCGACGGAACGCACCTGTACTTCGACGACCCCCACGACCGTGCGGTCACCGGCTCGTTCGACACCAGCCCGAACGTCGACTGCGGTGCCGCCGCCCGCGCGGACGGCAGCACCGTCGGCGAGCTCCTCGATTCGCTCGTCTGCCCGGTTCTCGATCGGGTGCTCCCGCCCCAGGGCGACGTCGTCCTGCCCGTGCTCGGCAAGGTCTGGGACTGCCCGCCGTACGACCCGGCCGGCCCGCGCGGCCGCGGCCTGACCGCCTCGACATACGTGCCTCCGGTGACGCATGTCCGTATCTGAGGAGAACGCGTGAAGAAGATCGCCATCGCGACGCTGGCGCTCGGCGCCGTGATCTCGTCGCTCGGCTCGATCCCGGCGGCCTTGGCCGCCCCGAGCACCACCGGTGTCGACGGCTTCCTGTGCGGCTTCGGCTCCGGCACCAACCTGGGCGCCGAGCCCGGCACCCAGACCGGTCAGGTCACCGCCGGCCCGGCGTTCATCGACGACGGCGCTACCCCGCCCGGGGTCCACTCCGGTCGCTTCATCTGCACCATCCAGGTCGGTTATGCAAACAAGCAGCACACCGGCACCGACGCTGCCGTCGTCGAGGGTCCGACCACCACTGCCGTGATCGCGGCGCAGGGCCAGGTCACGTACAGGGTCGGTCTCCTCGACTCGGTCTACCTCTGCACCGAGATCGTCGTCGACGGTACGCACCTGTACTTCAACGACCCCAACGACCCGACGGTGAACGGCAGCTTCGACACCACGCCGAACGTTGACTGTGGCTGGACCGGGATGGAACACACGTGCGGGGACTGCAACAACAGCGACGAGACCCTCTGCCCGATCTTCGCGTCGGTGTTCCCGCCTGAGGGCGACATCGTTCTGCCTGACCCGGTCGGCAAGATCTGGGACTGCCCGCCGTACGACCCCTTGTAGCGGAGGAGCCGTGAAGAGTCTCGCCATGGCGGTGTTGACGGTCGCCGCCCTGTTCTCGTCGCTCGGCTCGATCCCCGCGGCCTCGGCCGCCCCGAGCACCACTAGTGTCGACGGCTTCCTGTGCGACCTCGAGCCGGGCGCCGTGTTGGCGGCCGAGCTGGGCACGCAGATCAGCGAGCTCACCGGCGGGCCGGCACTCATCGACGACGGCGCGACGCCGCCCGGCGTGCACTCCGGCAGGTTCGTCTGCAGCGTGCACGTCGGCCTGGCGAACTACACGCACGCGGGCGCCGCCGCCGC
>JAVEEC010000019.1 GCA_030840645.1 Frankiaceae bacterium | reverse complement strand
TCGTCGCCGCCGACCTCCAGCGCCCCAACGCCGTCGACCAGCTCGAGGTCGTCGGCAAGCAGGCCGACGTGGCGGTGTTCGCGCCGGAACGCGGCTCCGGCGTCGGCGACCCGGTCAAGGTCGCGCGCGACTCGATCGAGCACGCCACCCGGCTCGGCTACGACGTCGTCGTCGTCGACACCGCGGGCCGCCTCGGCGTCGACGCCGAGATGATGCGGCAGGCCGCGGCCATCAGGGACGCGGTGACGCCGGACGAGGTGCTGTTCGTCGTCGACGCGATGATCGGCCAGGACGCGGTGACGACCGCGCGGGCGTTCGAGGAGGGGGTCGGCTTCAGCGGCGTCGTCCTCACCAAGCTCGACGGCGACGCCCGCGGCGGCGCGGCGCTCTCGATCGCGCAGGTCTGCGGCCGGCCGATCATGTTCGCCTCGACGGGGGAGAAGCTCGCCGACTTCGACGTGTTCCACCCGGAACGCATGGCCTCGCGCATCCTCGGCATGGGCGACGTGCTGACGTTGATCGAGCAGGCCGAGCAGCACTTCGACCAGGAGCAGGCCGCCGCGATGGCGGGCAAGGTGCTCGGCGGCGACGACTTCACGCTCGAGGACTTCCTCGACCAGATGATGCAGATCAAGAAGATGGGCCCGATCGGCAACCTCCTCGGGATGCTCCCCGGCATGGGCCAGATCAAGGAGCAGATCAACTCGATCGACGACCGCGACCTCGACCGCGTGGCGGCGATCATCCGGTCGATGACGCCGTTGGAGCGCAAGGACCCGAAGATCATCAACGGCTCTCGGCGGCTGCGCATCGCGAAGGGCTCTGGCGTCAAGGTGAACGAGGTCAACCAGCTCGTCGACCGGTTCTTCGAGGCCCGCAAGATGATGAAGTCGTTGGGCGGCTCGATGGGCTTCCCCGGCGCCAAGCGCGGCAAGAAGGGGAAGAAGGGCCGCCGCGGCGCCTTCCCCGGCGGCCTGCCGCCCGGGCTGCCGCCGGGTGTCGGGCTGCCGCCCGGTATCGGGCTGCCGCCCGGCATCGGCGGGCCGGGGGGCTGACGTGAGCACGGGGGCGTTCGGGCTCCGCGTGACAGCCGCGCCGATCCCGCTGACCTACGCCTGCCCGGACGCGGACCTCGGGGCCGTCGTGGCGCGGTTGGTCGCCGACGTCGCGGCGGGGCGCGACGTGCTGCTCGCCTGGCGGGGCAGCGAGGCGTACCTCGTCGTCGAGGGCGTCCGCCGGGCCAGCGCCTGGGCGGCCGGCGACCGGCGCGACGCGGCGGCGTACATCGGCCGGGTGTTCCGCGACGTGCTCGACGCGACGCTGCCCGCGTGTCCCGGCCACGACCACCCGGGGGCCCTGCGCACGGTGCCCGACGGCGTCGGCTGGCACTGCCCGGCGACCGGGACCCTGCTCCGGTCGTACCGGCTCTAGACCTGCCAGAACGGCGCCGCGACCGGGATCCGCGGCAACGTCGTGTCGACGGTGCCGAAGCGTTCGCCGGCCTCGGTCCAGGCGGCGTACGCGGCGTCGACCTCGTCGCGGGTGCGCGCGACGAAGTTCCACCACATGACGAGCGTCTCCGCGAACGGCTCCCCGCCCAGCACGATCGCGCGCGTCGGCTCGACGGTCTCCAGCGCCAGCTCGTCGCGACCGAGGCCGAGGTACGCGAGCGCGCCCGGTCGCACCAGCTCGCCGTCGATGCCGACGGCGCCGCTCAGGACGATCAGCGCGTGCTCGAACTCCGGCCGTAGCGGCCAGACCCCCGCGCCCGGCGGCAGGTCGAGGTCGACGCCGACGAGCGGGGTGTCGTGCCGCGCCGGGCTGGTCGCGCCGGCGTACTCGCCGACGAGGACGGTGGCGACGCCGCCGGGCAGCTCGGCCCGGGGCAGCACGCCGTGGTGCTCGAACGCCGCCTCCCCGTGCCGCGTCTCCTCCGGCTGCGCGACCCAGAGCTGGAGGCCGTGCAGCATCCCGCTCACCGGGCGGGCGGACTCCTCGGCGTGGGCGACGCCGTTGCCCGCGGTCATCAGGTTGAGCTGGCCGGGGCGGATCGCCTGCTCGCTGCCGAGGCTGTCCCGGTGCACGAGCTGCCCCTCGACCAGCCACGTGACCGTCTGCAGGCCGGTGTGCGGGTGCGGACCGATGTCCGCGGCGTTCGGGACGGGGGTCAGGTGGTCCGCGAAGCACCAGGCGCCGACCGTGCGTCGCCCCTTGCGCGGCAGGGCCCGCAGGACGCGCATGCCGCCGACGTTCGCCTCGCGGCTGGCGCCGATCTCCAGCACCGGAGGCTCCGGCGCGCTGCCGCCCGGGGGCAGGTCGTCGACGGGACCGCTCATGAGCCAGGAGTCTGGCACCTGTGGCACACTAGGCGGCTGGTACGACCGCTGGGCGCGGACCCTCTAGCCGCCCCCGGCGTTCCCGCACGACCGGATCCAGACGGACCCCACCCGTTCGGCGACGGCGACCCGACGCGATTCCAAGGAGCACCGAAGCTCGTGGCAACCAAGATCCGCCTGATGCGCCTCGGCAAGATGCGCGCCCCCCACTACCGGGTGGTCGTTTCCGACAGCCGCACCAAGCGCGACGGCCGCTCGATCGAGACGATCGGCAAGTACCACCCCAAGGAAGACCCGTCGTACATCGACATCGATGGCGAGCGCGCGCTGCACTGGCTCCGCGTCGGCGCCCAGCCGACGGAGGCCGTCGAGGCGCTGCTGAAGGTCACGGGGACCTGGCAGGAGTTCAAGGGGCTGCCCGCGCCGCCGCCGATGCTGGTCAAGGAGGCGAAGGCCGACAAGAAGACCGTCTTCGAGGCCGCCGCCAAGCAGGCGATGAGCGACGAGCCCGCCGAGCGGCCGGCCAAGGCCGCGCCGAAGGCCAAGAAGGCCGACGCGCCCGCTGCCGACGTCGCTCCGGCCGAGGCTCCCGCCGCCGAAGCGACCGAGCCCGTTGCCGAGGTGCCCGCAGCCGAGGTGCCCGCGGCCGAGACCGCCGAGGCGCCGGTCGAGGCCCCCGCTGCTGAGGCCGCTCCGGCCGAGGCTGTCGAGCCGCCCGCCGAGACCCCGGCAGGGGAGTAAGTGGCGGCGGCCCACGTCGACGCGGCCCTCCAGCACCTGGTCATGGGCATCGTCGAGAACCCGGACGACGTCCAGGTCGCCCAGCGCACCGGACGCCGCGGCACGACGCTCGAGATCCGCGTCCACCCCGACGACCTCGGCAAGGTCATCGGCCGCAACGGCCGCACGGCGAAGGCGCTGCGCGCCGTCGTCGCCGGGATCGCGGGCAAGGGCATCCGCGTCGACGTCGTCGACACCGACGAGGTCCGCTGACCGAATGAACCACTGACCCAGATGGACCTCGTGGTCGGTCGGATCGGTCACGCGCACGGTGTCAAGGGCGAGGTGAGCGTCGAGGTCCGTACCGACGACCCCGACCGCCGCTACGTCGCCGGCTCCGTCCTCGCCACCGACCCCGCCGAGCACGGCCCCCTCACCGTCGAGCAGGTGCGCCCGCACCACGGCCGGCTGCTCGTGCGGTTCGCGGGCGTCGAGGACCGCAACGCCGCCGAGACGTTGCGCGGCACGCTGCTCGTGGTCGACGCCGCAACGGCGGGCGAGACCGACGAGGACGAGTGGTGGGACCACGACCTCGTCGGGCTGGCGGCCGTGACGACCGACGGGCGCCCGCTCGGCACCGTGACGGACGTCGTCCACGTGCCGGGGGCGCCGTTGCTCGCCATCGTGGACGAGGAGGCGCGCGAGCTGCTGGTGCCGTTCGTCGCCTCGATCGTGCCGGAGGTCGACGTTGCCGGCGGGCGGCTCGTCGTCGACCCGCCGCCTGGCCTCGTCGAGCTGCACGAGCCGTGATGCGCGTCGACGTCGTCACGATCTTCCCCGAGTTCTTCGGGCCGCTCGACGTGTCGCTGCTGGGCAAGGCTCGCGAACGCGGCCTGGTCGACCTCCGCGTCCACGACCTGCGGGAGCGGACGGACGACGTGCACCGGAGCGTGGACGACGCGCCGTTCGGCGGCGGTCCAGGGATGGTGATGAAGCCCGAGCCCTGGTACGCCGCCCTCCAGGCGGTCGTCGACGGCGGCGGCCCCGCGCCGCGGCCGCGGGTCGTGGTACCGACGCCGAGCGGCCGGCTGCTCACCCAGGCGCTGGTCGAGGAGCTGGCCGCCGAGCCGTGGCTGGCGATCGCCTGCGGGCGGTACGAGGGCATCGACCGCCGCGTGGTCGACGCGTGGGCCGACGACGAGGTCAGCCTCGGCGACTACGTGCTCGCCGGCGGCGAGGTCGCCGCGCTGGTGCTGGTCGAGGCGGTGACCCGGCTGCTCCCCGGCGTCGTCGGCAACGCCGAGTCCGTCGCCGACGACTCGCACACCACCGGCCTGCTCGAAGGCCCGGTGTACACGAGGCCGGCGTCCTACGACGGCCGCGACGTCCCCGCCGTCCTGCTGTCCGGCGACCACGGCGCGATCGCGCGCTGGCGCCGCGACGAGGCGCTGCGGCGGACCGCGACGCTGCGCCCAGACCTGCTGATGCGCGCGCGGCTGGACGCCAGGGACCTGGCCGCGCTGGCCGGTCTCGACCTGCCGTTTCCGCTGCCGCCCCCTGCTGTGGCAGACTAGGCCGCTGCGCGCGCCGCGTTCCTGCGTGCCGCGACCCCGAACGACGCCCGCGCGCGACCCCCGCGTGCCCACCGAAAGCGACCGGCCATGAACACCCTGGACAGCCTCGACGCCGCGAGCCTGCGGTCCGACATCCCCGACTTCCGGCCGGGCGACACGGTGAAGGTCGGCGTCCGCGTCGTGGAAGGCACCCGCGAGCGCACCCAGGTCTTCCAGGGCGTCGTGATCCGGCGCCAGGGCGGCGGGATCCGGGAGACGTTCACGGTGCGGAAGGTGTCGTTCGGCGTCGGTGTCGAGCGGACGTTCCCCGTGCACAGCCCGATCCTCGGCAGCATCGACATCGTGACCCGCGGCGACGTGCGCCGCGCCAAGCTCTACTACCTCCGTGACCTCCGCGGCAAGGCCGCCAAGATCAAGGAGAAGCGGGAGACGGTCAGCAAGTGACCGGGCCGTCCGACGAGAGCACGGGGGCGGACGCCGCTGGCTCGCCCGGGACCGAGCCGCCCGCCGAACCGTCCGCCGTGACCGCGCCGATGCCGCTCACCGCGCCGGAGCCGCCCGAGCCGGAGACCGCCGTCCCGCCGGCCGCCGAGCCTGCCGCGCTGAACGAGCCCGAAAACGACGAGCCCGACGAAGAAGAGCCCGACGGCGCGAAGAAAAAGAAGAAGAGCGAGGGGTCGTTCCTGCGGGAGCTGCCGGTGCTGCTCATCATCGCGTTCGTGCTGGCGCTGATCATCAAGGCGTTCCTGGTACAGGCGTTCTTCATCCCGTCCGGTTCGATGGAGCAGACCCTGCACGGCTGTCCCGGCTGCAAGGGCGACCGGGTCCTCGTGAACAAGATGGTCTACCGCTTCCGCGACATCCACCGCGGCGAGGTCGTGGTGTTCAACGGCCTCGACTCGTGGCAGTCCGAGGTCCACATCCCGAAGCCGAAGAACGGCTTCGAGGCGGCGCGCCGCAAGATCTCCAGCGCGATCGGCCTCGGCGCGACCGGCGAGAAGGACTTCATCAAGCGGGTTATCGGCCTGCCCGGTGACGTCGTCGCCTGCTGCACCAACGGCAACGTCACCGTCAACGGCGTCGAGCTGCACGAGCCGTACATCTTCGAGGACGACCACCAGCAGTTCGGACCGACGACGGTGCCCAAGGGCAGGCTGTTCGTGATGGGCGACCACCGCAGCCGGTCCAGCGACTCCCGCGCCAACGGCCCGGTGCCGAGCAACAAGGTCATCGGGCGGGCGTTCGTCGTCGTCTGGCCGCCGAGCCGGATGAAGGGGCTGCCGGTCCCGAAGCAGATCGAGGACGCGCACGTGCCCAAGCCGGCCTCGGCGTTGCACGCGCCGGCCTGGTCGGCCGCCGCCACGCCGCCCGTCCTGGGCCTCGGCCTCGCCGTCCCGCTGACCGCCGTACGCCGCCGGCGCCGAGCCGACCGTCGCGCGCGCCGCCTCGCCGCCTGACGATGCGGCGGTGACGTTCCGCCGGCCGGCGGCGCGGCTGTTCCTGGTCGACCACGCGTACCGCGTGCTGCTCCTCCACGTCGCCGACCCGCCGCGACCCGGCTCGTGGTGGCAGCTGCCTGGCGGCACGGTACGGCGCCGCGAGGACGCCGTTGACGCCTGCGGCCGCCTGCTGCGCGACGAGACCGGCATCGACGTGGGCGTCCGCGCCGGCCCGTGCGTCTGGGTCCGCGCGTCCGGGCGGTGGCTGCGCGCGCGGGAGCGCACGTACGTCGCCTGGCTGGACGAGCCCGGCGCGCCGCGCGCGGACGCCGTGCCCGCGGCAGCCGGCACCCGGCTCGGCGAACGCTGGTGGACCCTGGACGAGCTGGCCGCGACCGCCGAACGCTTCGACCCGCCCGGGCTGCCGTCCCTCGCGCCGGCCGTCGTCCGCGGTGAGTACGGCCCGGGGCCGGTGGCGATCGGCCAGAACTAGGCCAGTGCGCGCCACTGGCGCAGGTAGGGCGTGTTCAAACGTGTCGCTTTCGGCCTCGAGGTCCGATGCTGGACCGGCCCAAGGGGGAAAGGACCCGGATGATCACGATGGTGCGCAAGGGTCGGCTGCGGCCCAGGTTCGAGCAGGTCAGGTTCGAGCACGTTCGGTTCGAGCACGTTCGGTTCGGGACGATCGCCGCGCTGATGGCGTTGGCGCTCGTCACCCATGACGCGGCCGCACTGCTCCCGCTCTGCGGGCTGCTGGCCGCCCTGGAGCAGAGCCGCCCGCCCGTCAGGCGGTACGGCGCCGCCGGCGCGCGGCCGCGTACGCCGCGAGGCCGAGCAGGGAGGCCGTCACCGGCAGGGCCAGGTCGAGCCCGGTCGCGGGCAGGCCACCCGAGCCGCCGCCCGAGCCGCCGCCGGACCCGCCGGAGCCCGACCCACCGCCCGAGCCGCCGCCCGAGCCGCCGCCCTTCGGCGGGGTGACCGGCAGGACGAGCGGCGCGCCGCCGTTCTGCCGGACGAACGCCGGCAGCGACACCGCGCCGCCCTGCGCGGTGTCGGAGTACCCGGCGTAGAGCATCCCGGTCTTGTCGACGTCGACGCTGAAGTAGTCGCCGAGCCGGCGGTCGGTCGCGGTCGCCTGGCAGGTCGTGCCGCTCTGGCAGACCGTTCCGGTGTGGACGGCGTTCGGCGTCATGACCTTCTGCGCGAACGACGGCCGCCGCCCGCCGGCGCAGCCGAGCCCGGTGATCGACGTGGCGCCGACGATCCGCCAGCCGTGCGAGCCGCTCGTCTCGGCGTCCTCGTTCGGCAGCTGCTTGTCGGCCTCGAGCCAGGCGATGCCGACCCGGCCGGTGTCGCCGACGCCGATCCACGGCCAGATGTCGGTCTTGTCGTCGGTGTCGACGCGGATCGGCGCCGCCCAGTGCCGCCCGGCGTCGGTCGAGTACGAGTAGTAGACGCCGGCGTCGCGGTCGCCGGTGCCGGCCTCGTCCCAGGTGATGTAGAGGTTGCCGGCGGGGTCGAGGTCGAACGCCGGCCAGTGCGACAGCATGTTCACGCCCTCGGCGACCACGCCGACGTCGGGCTCGACGAGGGTGTGGAAGTCCTGGGTCCGCGCGTCCCTGAACGCCACGACGGACAGCGCGCCGCCGCCGTAGTGCGCTTCGTAGACGGTGCCGTTGCGCTTGTCGACGCGGATGTCGCCGAGGCCGCCGCCGTCATCGAAGCCCGGCGTCCAGGTCTTGCCGCCGTCGACCGACTTGTACATCGTGTGGCCGCTGTTGACCTGGTACTCGTCGGCGGTCTCCGACGACACGGTGCCGCCGGGTCCCGTGGGGTTGCTGACCAGGTAGACGACGTCCTTCGTGTCGCCCTCGGTCCACTGGCGGTCGGTGAAGATGTTCGCGGTCGGGTTGGACAGTGTGTAGCTGCGGCCGCGGTCGGTCGACTTGGAGACGGCGACGTTGACCAGGTTGATCTCGGAGACGTACACGTTGCCCGCGGTGTCGTACGCGAACTCGGGGTCGGAGAAGCCGGTCAGCGGCGCGTTGTCCGGCGGCGTGACGCGGTCGACGTAGGTCCACTCGCTGCCGTTTGTGTCGCTCCACCAGTAGTAGGTCTGGCCGTTGTAGTTCTGGGCGAACGCCCCCGTGGCCACGGCCGCGGCCTCCGGCGTGTAGAAGTGCGTGGAGCCGGCGTGGGCGCCGTAGAGCAGCGTGCCGTCCGGGTAGGTGAAGACGATCGGCTCGCCGCCGGCGCGGGTCGTGTCGATGTACTTCGGCGTGTCGAACGAGATCGGCGGCGGCGCCGGGCAGACGTTGGTGACGGCTTGTGCGGCGCCGATCGTGCCCGCGCCGGCGGCGGCGGTGAGCACGGCGAGCGCGGCGAGGGCGGGGGCGAGGGGGCGGGTCACGGCGCGCTCCTTGCGGTGGGGAGCAGGGGCTTCCCCCGAGGCTTCGCCACTCACACCCTACGTCCTGCCGCCCGCGTCGCCCCGCGACCCGATCGGGCCGTTATCGTGACCCGCGTGCCGCCGATGAACCTCACCGACCTGCGCCGCGAGGCGGGGCTCTGGGCGTTCGAGCGCGCGCTGCGCCGCCGTGGGTTCGCCCGCGTTGCGGGCGCGGACGAGGCGGGGCGCGGGGCGTTCGCCGGGCCGCTGGCTGCGGCGGCCGTGATCCTGCCCGAGGGCAGGCGGGGGCGCGTTCCGGGGCTCGCCGACTCGAAGCTGCTCACCCACGCGACCCGCGAGGCGGTGTACGCGGAGGTGGTGGACCGCGCCGTCGCCTGGTCGGTCGTCCTGGTGTCGTGCGAGGAGATCGACGGCGTCGGCCTGCACCGGTGCAACGTGCTCGCGCTCCGGCGGGCGTTGTGGGCGCTGACGTCGCGGCCCGACTACGTGCTGACGGACGGGTTCCCGGTCGCCGGGCTCGGCGTACCCGGCCTCGCGATGTGGAAGGGCGACTCGGTCGCCGCCTGCATCGCCGCCGCCTCCGTCGTCGCCAAGGTCACGCGGGACCGGCTGATGATCGCGATGCACGAGGAGTTCCCCGCATACGGCTTCGCGCAGCACAAGGGGTACGCGACACCCGAGCACCGCGCCGCCCTGCGCGCGCACGGGCCGTGCCCGCAGCACCGCTTCTCGTTCGCCGGCGTAGGGGATGATAGGGGCGTCGTGGTGACGGACGAAGGGGTCCTCGTGGGTGCGGGAGAGACGCTGTGAGCGCCGAGGACCTGGAGAAGTACGAGACCGAGATGGAGCTCCAGCTCTATCGCGAGTACCGGGACATCGTTCGGCAGTTCACCTACGTCGTGGAGACCGAGCGCCGCTTCTACCTCGCCAACGCCGTCGACCTTCAGGTCCGCAACGCCGACGGCGAGGTGTACTTCGAGATCACCATGCAGGACGCGTGGGTCTGGGACATGTACCGGCCGGCGCGGTTCGTCAAGAACGTGCGGGTGGTGACGTTCAAGGACGTCAACGTCGAGGAGCTCGAGAAGGTCGATGGGCTTTAACGCGACCCGTCGCTACCGGGGGCCGCGCACGACCGACATCGCGATCCTGGTCGCGGGGGTCGTGATCGTCGGGGGGCTGCTGCTCTGGGGTCTGTTCGGGTGACGGGGTACGCGTACCGCGACCTCGACGTGGGTGGGCCTGTGCGGATCCATACGTGGGGCGCCTCCGATGCTCCCGTGCTGCTGTACCTGCACGGGCTCGGCGGGCCGATGTCCGGGTACTTCCTGGCCGAGATCGCGCCGCTGTTCGTGGCGCGGGGGTGGCGGGTCGTCGCGTGGGACGCGCCGGGGTTCGGGGCGTCGCCTTCTCGTGAGCGCGCCGCGTACGGGCTGCCTGAGCTGGCCTCTTTGGCGGTGGGCGTGCTGGACGCTCTTGGCGTGCCCGACGCGGCGGTGCTGGGTCAGTCGTGGGGCGGGGCCGTGGCGTGCGTCCTCGCCGAGCAGGAGCCGGAGCGGGTGCGCTCGCTCGTCCTGCTCGACGCGGGGCACGCCGACGTGGCCGCGCTGCCGGGGTACTCGGCGGACGCGCCGTGCGAGTCCTACCTCCAGGACCTCGCGACGTTCGCGGGCTGGGACGAGGCACAGGCGTACTACCGCGACGGCGAGATCCGCTGGACCCCCGAGCTGTGGGACGCGGTGCGGTACGGGCTGCGCGCTGTGTCGGGCCGCGTCGAGCAGGCCGCGGCGCCGTCGACGCTGGCGTCGGCGCGGTACGGGATGGTCGCGACGTCGCTGCGTCCGGCGTGGACGGTGCTGGCGGCGCGCGGGACGCCGGTGTTCCTGGTGCTGGCCGGGCGGCCGGCGGAGCGCCGTTCGCTCAACGAGTCGTTGCTCCCGGCGTTCCTCGCGGCGGTGCCGCAGGCCGTCGTCGACGTCGTTCCCGAGTGGTCGCACGACGTGATCGCGGACGGCGGGCCCGCGCTGGCGGCCCGGGTGGGCGGCTGGCTGGGTTCGCCCGGTGCTCCTGGCGGGTAGGGCGTTCGGCAGGAGGTAGTCCGATGAACGTGAGCCCTGAGAACGACGGCGACGGCGTCGACGTCGCGCCCAACCCCGAGGTGCACGAGAACGTGCGGCACTCGACCAAGGGTGTCGAGGAGCCCGTCGTGGACGAGGAGCACGGCCCGCCCGCGACCGGCCTGATCGGCAACGGCGCCACGGTCGACCCGCGCTACATCGCCCCGCGATGACCGAGTCGTCGGAGGCCGCGAACCAGCAGAAGACCGAGCCGATCCCGCCGACGTCGGGCCACGAGGCGCCGGACACCGGCGGGCCCGGCGAGTCGCACGAGGTGCCGGCGCTGTCGGAGGTCGCGGCCGAGGGAACGTCGGAGGAGCTGCCGCCGGTCGAGGGCATCCGCGTCGACGCGGAGCCCGGTCATGCCGACGGCGAGCCGGACACGAGGGCTCCGTCCACAGGCACTTTCTGAAATCCACAGTCGGCTTGGTGTCCGTTCTTGGACTGCTCGACTTTCTAGCGTTCTCCCGGTCGGATCCGATCGGGGAGGCGCGGGGTGCGGGCGAAGGACGCGGTGGGGGCGTACGGCGAGCGGGTCGCCGTACGCCATCTCGAGGACGCGGGCTACACCGTCGTCGACCGCAACTGGCGGCGGCGTTCCGGTGAGCTCGACGTCGTCGCGGTGCGCGGCGGCACAGTGGTGTTCGTCGAGGTCAAGTGCCGCCGTTCCGGCTCGTTCGGCGCGCCCGGGCTCGCGGTCACGGCGAGCAAGGCCGGGCGGATCCAGGGGCTCGCCCAGGAGTGGCTCGCCGCCCACGGGCTGACCGACGCCGTTCAGCGCTACGACGTGGTGTCGGTGCTCCGGCCGCGGTTCGGCGCGGCCGTGGTCGAGCACGTCGAGGGCGCGTTCTGATGGCGTTGGGGCGGGCGGCGTCGATCGGTCTGGTCGGGCTCGACGGGCACGTCGTCGAGGTGGAGGCGGACCTCGCGGCGGGGCTGCCGGCGTTCGTCCTCATCGGCCTACCGGACACGACGATGCAGGAGGCGCGCGACCGGGTCCGGGCCGCGGTCGTGAACTCCGGCCGCGCGTGGCCGCAGCGGCGGATCACCCTCGCCCTCTCGCCCGCCGCGCTGCCCAAGCGCGGCAGCGGGTTCGACCTCGCCATGGCCGTCGCCGTGCTGGTGGCGTCGGAGTCGTTGCCGCCCTCGTGCGCCGACGGGCTGGTGCTGTTGGGGGAGCTGTCGCTGGACGGGCGGGTGCGGCCGGTCAACGGCGTGCTGCCCGCGGCGTTCGTCGCGGCGCGGTCGGGGGTTCGCCGCCTGGTGGTGCCCGCCGGGAACGTCGCCGAGGCGGGCCTGGTGCCTGACCTCGACGTGGTGGGCGTGACGGACCTCGCCGGGCTGCTGTCGTTCCTCGCCGGGGTGGACCCGGGCGCCTCCGTGGTGCGTCCGTCGGGGGTGCCCGTTCCCCCCGTTGTGGCGTCCGCTCCCGAGCTGGACCTGGCGGACGTGCTCGGGCAGGACCACCCGCGGCGCTGCCTGGAGGTCGCGGCGGCCGGCGGGCACAACGTGTTCTTCCTCGGCCCGCCCGGCGCCGGCAAGACGATGCTCGCCGAACGCCTGCCGACGATCCTCCCGCGCCTGTCCGGCGACGCGGCGCTGGAGGTGTCCGCCATCCACTCGGTGGCGGGGACGCTGGCGCCGCACGCGCCGTTGATCACGGTGCCGCCGTTCCGCGCGCCGCACCACAGCGCCTCGCTGCCTGCGCTGATCGGCGGCGGGAGCGGCGTCGCGCGGCCGGGCGAGGTGTCGTTGGCGCATCGCGGGGTCCTGTTCCTCGACGAGGCGCCGGAGTTCGCGACGGGGCACCTCGACGCGTTGCGGCAGCCGCTGGAGTCCGGCGTCGTCACGATCGCGCGGTCGGCCGGAGTCGCGCAGTACCCGGCGCGGTTCACGCTCGTCCTCGCCGCCAACCCGTGCCCCTGCTCCACGGTCGGCCGCAAAGACCGTGACTGCATCTGCCCTGCCGGCGTTCGGCGGCGCTACCTCGCGCGGCTGTCCGGGCCGCTGCTCGACCGGATCGACATCCGGGCCGACGTCGAGTCCACGACCCGCGCGGACCTCGTGGGCGGCGCGGGCGAGCCGAGCGAGGTCGTTCGCGCGCGGGTGCTCGCGGCCCGCGAACGCATGGCGCACCGCTACCGCGGGCACTCCTGGTCCGCCAACGGCGACGTTCCCGGCCGCGACCTGCGGCGACTCTGGCCGTTGTCCGCCGACGTTCTCGGGGCGGCGCATGCGGCCGTCGACACCGGGCGCCTGAGCGCGCGCGGGCTGGACCGCGTCGTTCGGGTCGCGTGGACCCTCGCCGACCTCGAAGGCCGGGCCGAGCCCGGCGCCACCCACGTTCGCCGTGCCGTCTCGCTCCGGAAGGGGAGCCTCCATGACCACTGACCTCGCCGCGTCGTTCGCCGATCCCGCGGTCCCCGACGCGGGTGTCAAGCCGGTCGCCGAACGAGGCGGCGCGTCGGCCGAACGCCGCCTCGCCTGCGCTGCCCTGTCCCGCGCGGTCGCGCCGGACGACACCGCGTTCCGCAAGCTCTACCCGCGGCTCCCACCGGAGGAGGTCTGGGCGCGGCTCGTCGCAGGCACCGTCTCCGCCGACCTGGCGGCGGCCACCCGCCGGGCGGTCGCGGCGGCCGACCCGGAGCGCGATCTCGACGCCGTCGCGAGCCGCGGCGGCCGGCTCGTCTGTCCGGGCGACGAGGAGTGGCCCGAGGCGCTCGACGACCTCGGCGGCCGCCGGCCGCTCGCGTTGTGGGTGCGCGGCCCGGCGTCGTTGCGCGAGATCGCCGCGCGCGGCGTCGCGATCGTCGGCAGCCGCGCCGCGACGCCGTATGGCAACCAGGTCGCCGCCGAGCTCGCGGTCGACCTCGCGGAACGTGGCTGGTGGACCGTCTCGGGCGGCGCGTACGGGATCGACGCGGCCGCCCACCGCGGCGCGCTCGCCGCGGGCGCCCCGACCGCCGCGGTGCTTGCCTGCGGCGTCGACGTGTCGTACCCGAGCGGCAACCGCCGCCTCTTCGACGAGATCGCCGGCTCCGGCCTGCTCGTCAGCGAATGGCCGCCGGGCGCGTCACCCACCCGCCTGCGCTTCCTGTGGCGCAACCGGGTGATCGCGGCGCTTGGCCGCGGCACGGTCGTCGTCGAGATGGGGCACCGCAGCGGCGCGCGGCGAACGTGTACCGAGGCCGCCCGCCTCGGCCGGCACGTCATGGCGATGCCCGGGCCGGTGACCTCGGCCGTGTCCGTCGGCTGCCACGCACTGCTGCGGGCTCGCGAGGCCGAGCTGGTGACGTCGGCCGGCGACGTGCTCGAGCTCGTCGCCCGGATCGGGGATGAGTCGGCCCAGGAGCCGGAGGACCAGAGCACGCGGCGCGACCGCCTGGGCCGCGAGGCGCAGCGCGTGCTCGACGCGCTCGACCCGTTGGAGTTCCTGACGCCGGAACAGGTCGCGGCCGAGAGCCAGCAGGACCCGGCCGCGCTGGACGTGCTGCTCGAAGCCCTCTGCGAACACGACCTCGCGGTGTGCAGCGACGGGCAGTACCGGCTCGGCCCCGCGGCGATGGAGGGGGTGGGCCGGTCGGCGTAAGCCTCCGGTCGCTACGGACTGCCCGGGCGCGCGGGTCGGTCGGCGTGAGCCCCGCCGGGCGCTCGCCGCCTTCCCGGCCGCGCGGGTCGGCCGGTGTGAGCTGCGCCGGGCGCTCTCCGCCATCGCGGCCGCGGGTGGCACGGGTCCGGCGTTGCAGTGCGTGGCGGCTTGCAATGGCTCCGTGCGCGACGGACTGTCGTTGGCGTGCCCTCATCCGGTCCAGCGCCCGTCGCCCCCGCGGCCGCGGTGGACGTCGCCGCGCTGCCGCCGGAGCTCGGCGCGGCGCTGGAGGCGTTCCGGCGCCACCTCGCCGCGGAACGCGGGCTCTCCCGCCACACCGTCGCCGCATACGTCGTCGACGTCGCGGGCCTCCTCCAGCACGTCGCGAGACTCGGCGCCGAGGATCTCAACGCGGTCGACGCCGCGGCGCTGCGCAGCTGGCTGGCGCGGCAACACAGCGCCGGGTACGCGCGGAGCACCCTCGCGCGTCGCTCGTCGGCGGCGCGGGTGTTCTTCGCGTTCGCCCTACGGCGCGGGCTCGCGGCCCACGACCCGGCCGCACAGCTGGCGAGCCCCAAGACCGAACGCCGCCTCCCTCGCGTCCTGAGCCGCGCCGAAGCGGTCGAGCTGGTCGGCCTCCCACCCACCGACGAGCCGGCCGGCGTTCGCGACCGGGCCGTCCTCGAGCTGCTCTACGCCACCGGCATCCGGGTCGGCGAGCTGTGCGGTCTCGACGTCGACGACCTCGACCCGGCGCGCAACGTCGTCCGCGTGCTCGGCAAGGGCGCCAAGGAGCGGACCGTGCCGTACGGCATCCCGGCGGCGCAGGCCCTGGACCGCTGGCTGCACGTTGCGCGGCCGGCGCTCACCGTGACCGGGTCGGGGCCGGCGCTGTTCCTGGGCCTGCGCGGGCGGCGCATCGACCCGCGCACGGTCCGCCGGCTTGTCCACCTGTATCTCACCGAGATCGCGGGCGGCCCCGACCTCGGCCCGCACGGGCTGCGGCACTCGGCGGCCACGCACCTCCTCGAGGGCGGAGCTGACCTAAGAAGCGTCCAGGAGCTTCTCGGGCACGCTACGCTCGCCACTACGCAGATCTATACGCATGTGTCCGCCGACCGACTGAAGGCTTCCTATGAGCAGGCGCACCCCCGAGCCTGACGCGAGCGCGTCGGGCTCGACCGCGACCTCGTCGCGGCGGCGGGGCGCGGCGGGCGGTACCGACGCGGAACGCGCCGAGGTCGAGAACGCGATCGCCGAGCTCTGGCGCGAGTTCAAGGGCTCCGGCGACGCCGCGCTGCGCGAGCGCCTGATCCTCCACTACTCCCCGCTGGTGAAGTACGTCGCGGGCCGCGTCGGCGTCGGCCTGCCGCCGAACATTGAGCAGGCCGACCTCGTCTCGTACGGCATCTTCGGGCTGATCGACGCGATCGAGAAGTTCGACCTGGCGCGCGCGATCAAGTTCGAGACGTACGCGATCAGCCGGATCAAGGGCGCGATCATCGACGAGCTGCGCGCCATTGACTGGATCCCGCGCTCGGTCCGCTACAAAGCGCGCGAGGTCGAGAAGGCGTACGCCGCCCTCGAGACCCGCCTGTTCCGCACGCCGACCGAGGCCGAGGTCGCCGCCGAGCTGAACATCTCCCTCGACGACCTGCACACGATCTTCAGCCAGGTGTCGTTCGTGAACGTCGTCGCCCTCGACGAGCTGCTCAACGTCGGCGGCGAACGCGGCGACAAGCTCTCGCTGGTCGACACGCTCGAGGACACCAAGGCCGAGGACCCGGTCATGGCGTTCGAGACCGAGGAGACGAAGTACCT
>JAVEEC010000093.1 GCA_030840645.1 Frankiaceae bacterium | reverse complement strand
CCCGCCATCGCCGGCGTGGTCTGCGCCCGCCACCACGCCTGCCCGGACTCCGGCAGCGACGGGATCGGGTCGTAGTACTCGTACCGCCGGGTCAGCGCCTCGGGGTCGTCGTGCTCGATGCCGGTGCGGTAATTCTTGGTCCAGTACGAGATGCCGCGCTCGCGGTCGTACTCCGCGACCTGGTGCACCCACCGCTTGCCGACGTACGGCACGTCGCAGACGATCCGCGGCGTCGCGAACCCCGGCAGGTACCCCATCACCGCGTGCTGCAGCTCCTGCGCGTCGGCGACCGAGACCCGCCAGTGCTCGGACCCCGGGATCAGGTCGCACATGTAGAAGTAGTACGGCATCACCTTGGCGTGGTCGAGCAGCGTGAAGCAGAGGTCGAGCAACGCCTCCGGGGTGGCGTTGACGCCGCGCAGCAGCACCCCCTGGTTGCGGACGTCGCGGACGCCGGCTTCGAGCAGCCGCTTCGACGCCTTCGCGACGAGCGGCGTGACCGAGCGCGCGTGGTTGACGTGGGTGTGCAGCGCGAGGTCGACGTCCTGCGCGAACGCCTTGCGCGCCAGGCGTTCCATGCCCGCGACGACGTCGTCCTGGAGCCAGTGCTGGGGCAGCCCCATCAGCGCCTTCGACGCGAGCCGGATGTCGCGGATGTTGGGAACGTCGATCAGCTCGGAGACGAACGCCTCGAGCTGGTGGAACGGCAGGTTGGCCACGTCGCCGCCGGACACGACGACGTCGCGCACCTCGGGGTGCGCGCGCAGGTAGTCGAGCATGTCGCGGTGGCGGTCCGCGGGCTTCGCCGCGAACTTCAGCTTCGCGACCTGGGGGACGCTGTTGCCGACGAGGTCCATCCGGGTGCAGTGCCCGCAGTACTGCGGGCAGGTCGGCAGCATCTCGGCGAGGACCTTGGTGGGGTAGCGGTGGGTCAGCCCCTCGACGGTCCACATCTCGTGCTCGTGCAACGAGTCCCGCGTGGAGCGCGGGTGCGACGGCCACTCGACGTCGCGCTCGCTGAACGCCGGGAGCATGTAGCGGCGGACGGGGTCGTGGTAGAGGTCGGTCTCGTCCATCGTGTTGAGCATCTGGGGCGGTACGAGGATCGACATGGTCGCGCGCTCGGCCTGGTCGCGCTCGATGTCGGCGAGCAGCGCGTCGGAGACGTGGTCGCCGAGGGCCGCCTTGAGCTGCGCGAGGTTCTTGACACAGTGCGAACGCTGCCACTGCGCGGACTCCCAGTCGGCGCGCGTGACGTCGCGGAAGCCGGGGAGGCGGGTCCAGTCGGGCTCGGCGAACTCCCGGGCTACGGGGTAGCCGAACGGCTGGGCGAGGCCATCCGCCATGTGGTGTGTCCTTCCGTGTCTTGACGGCTAGGATACGAAGAACCTGCGGTAAGGACAACGATACGCCGCAATGTTTCCCTGGGAGGGCCCCGCGCCGTGGACGAATCGCCGGTCGGGCTGCACCGGGTCGTCTCGCCCCCGGGTGTGCTGCCGCAGGCGGCGGACGTGCTCGACGCGTCGCCGGTGCTGCGGCCCTCCGAGGTGCGCGTCCGGGTGGAACGGCTGAACCTCGACGCGGCGTCGTTCCGCCAGCTCACCGAGAAGCACGGCGGCGACGGCGCGGCCGTCCGCGCCGAGGTGCTGGCAATCGTGGGGGAGCGGGGCAAGATGCAGAACCCCGTCACCGGCTCGGGCGGGATGCTGGTCGGCGTCGTCGACGAGGTCGGCCCGTCGTCGCCGCTGGGGCTCACGGTCGGGGACCGGGTCGCGACGCTGGTGTCGTTGACGCTGACGCCGTTGGCGCTGGCCTCTGTCGACTGGGACGGCGCCTCCGAGCAGGTGCCCGCGACGGGTCACGCGATCCTGTTCGCGCGGTCGATCGCGGCGGTGCTGCCCGACGACCTGCCGGCCCCGCTCGCGCTGGCGGCGCTCGACGTCTGCGGCGCGCCCGCGCTGGTATCGCGCGTCTGCGCCTCGTACGCCGCCCCCCGGGTCTGCGTGATCGGCGCCGCCGGGAAGTCCGGCTCGCTCTCGCTCGCCGCCGCCCGCCGCGCGGGTGCGGGGTCGCTCGTCGGCGTCGTCCCGCACGAGGGCGAAGCCGCCGTCCTGCGGCCCACCGGCCTGGCCGACGAGGTCGCCGTCGTGGACGCGCGCGACCCGGTCGCGTTGTCGACGGCCGTGGGCGAGCCCGCGGACGTCACGGTCGTCTGCGTCGACGTACCGGGCTGCGAGCACGGGGCGATCCTCGCGACGCGCGACGGCGGCACGGTGGTGTTCTTCTCGATGGCGACGTCGTTCACGGCCGCCGCGCTCGGGGCCGAGGGGCTGGCCGCCGACGTGACGATGCTGGTCGGCAACGGCTACGTACCCGGCCACGCCGCGCTCGCGCTGGACCTGATCCGCGAGGATGCAGGGGTGCGCGGACTCTTCGAGGCGAGGCTCGGGTGAGCACCCTCTACCGCAACGCCGTCCTGCACGCGCCGGGGCCGCCCGCGACGGCGTTCGTCGTGGACGGCGACCGGATCGTGTGGACCGGCACCGCCGAGCCGGGCGCGGACGAGACGGTGGACCTGGGCGGGGCCTGGGTGGCGCCGGCGTTCGTCGACGCGCACGTGCACGCGACCTCGACCGGGCTGATGCTGACCGGGCTCGACCTGCACGGCTGCGCCTCGGTGGCCGAGGTGCTGGACCGGGTCGAACGCACCGCGCGCGCCAACGGCGGCCGCCCGATCCTCGGCACCGGCTGGGACGAGACCGGCTGGCCGGAGCGCCGCGCGCCCACGGCCGCCGAGCTGGACCGCGCGTCGTACGGCGGCGTCGTCTACCTGTCCCGCGCCGACGTGCACAGCGCGGTCGCCTCGTCCGCGCTACTCGCCCTGGCGCGCGTTGACGACCACGACAGCGGGCTGGTCCGGCTCGACGCGCACCACGCCGTGCGCCGCGTCGCCTACGGCTCGCTCTCGCCGTCGCACGTCGCCGACGCGCAGCGCGCGGCGTTGCACGAGGCCGCGCGCCTCGGCATCGGCTCGGTCCACGAGATGAGCGGGCCCGAGGTCGCGGGCGAGGCCGACCTGGTGTCGCTGCTCGGCCTCGACACCGGCGTCGAGGTGGTCGGGTACTGGGGCGACCTCGGCGACGTCGAAACGCCTGCGCGCCTGGGCATTCGCGGTGCGGGTGGCGACCTGTTCTGCGACGGCTCGATCGGGTCGCACACGGCGGCGTTCCACTCTCCGTACGCGGACGCCGAGACGACGGGCGCGCTGCGCTACGACGCCGGCGAGGTCGCGTCGCACATCGCCGCGTGTGTCGCGGCCGGGCTGCAGACCGGGTTCCACGTCATCGGCGACCGCGCGGTCGACACGGTGCTCGACGCGTTCGAACGGGTGCCGGGTGTCGCCGGCGGGCGGCACCGCCTCGAACACGTCGAGGCCGCGTCGCCTGAGGCGGTCCGGCGGATGGCCGCGCTCGGGATCGTGGCCAGCGTCCAGCCGGCGTTCGACGCGGAGTGGGGAGGGCCGGCCGGCATGTACGTCGACCGGCTCGGCGCCGACCGCGCCGCGGCGCTCAACCCGTACGCGGCGTTCGCCGCTGCAGGGGTGCCGATGGCGTTCGGCGCCGACGCGCCGGTGACGCCGCTGGACCCGTGGGGCGGCGTGCGCGCGGCGGTGCACCACGGCACGCCGGGCAGCGGGCTCTCGCCGCGAGCCGCGTTCCTCGCGGCGACGCGCGGCGGCTACCGCGCGGCCGGCGACGACGAGAGCGGCGTGCTGGCGGTGGGCGCGCCGGCGACGTTCGCGGTGTGGGACGCGGAGCCGTTGCCCGCCAGGCCGACCGACGAACGCGTCGCCGGCTGGTCCACCGACGCCGGCTGGTCCGAGGCCGGCCTGCCCGACGTGACGAAGACGCCCGAGTGCCTGCGGACCGTAGTGAGAGGGCGGACAGTATGGAACGCATCGGCTCGGGATCGACAATGACTGAGAATGAACGGGACCTGCCTTCATTCGGTGATCTTGGTGAAATACGGACCGTTGTCCTACCCGATGAGGTTAGCGGACGGTGCGCATATTGTGGGGGATCGATGGGTTTTTGGCAGCCGACGCCAAATGGGTACGTCAGTCGCGCTGTTCCCCAAGGATTTCGAGACAAACTCCCAGTCTCGTATCGGTGTTTTCGCTGTAACCAGCCCGTCGTACTGATCTGGGCCGTCAGGCCGGGTGACACTGGGTTTGCCGAGACAGTAGGCACCCCCGAGGTTCACCCTCCGGCGCTCGCGGAACGACTCCCGCTCCCGGAGTTCGACGGAACCCTTGTCCACAGGCTACGTAATGATGCATGGAACTGCTATTACAGTCGGCGTTACCGCGCCGCCGTATTGATCGCCCGGTCCGCGCTACAGTCCTGTTTCCGCCTCTACACGTCACAACGATCGTCCTTCAGGGTCGAAGCGGAAGTAATCGCTACTCTCGGCGGGGCCGGACTTGACAGGGTCGTGGCCGACGTACGTAACTTCGGAAACTCGTTGGCTCACCCAGGGCCCTATGATTTGTCAATCATTGCCCCCGATGATGTTCTTGGAAAGTTGACAAGGCTCGATGCCGTGTTGCGATTTACCGCCGAACTCGAGCGGGTTGGCGTGCTGCACCGCGTGGCGCGCCCGGAGGTCCAATGAATCCCAAGTTGCATCTCGACCCCGCGGTCGTGCGCAAGGCGCGGGCGTTGGCGCGCAAGGCCGCCGCGCCCGTCGAGAAGATGGCGCGGACGCACACGACGGTGTCCGTCGAACGCGCCGTGCTCCGGCTCGCCGGCGTCCAGGGCGCCGACGCCGAGGGCATCCCGTGGGTCAACCGCCTGCTGGACAGCGTGCGCGAGGGCGTCGGCCTGGAGACCGGCGTCGCGCTGCCGGTGTGGGACGCGCTGCTCCGCGAGGATGCTCGTGACCTGACAGCACTGGCGCAGAAGGCCGCGACCGGGGGAGTGGCGTTCCGGCTGCCCACCGGTCGCGACAAGGTGCGGGCGGAAGCCCTGGCGCGCAAGGCCGTCGGCGCCGGTGTGAAGCGGATCGACGCCAACCGTCGCGAACGCGACCGCCTGCTCGAGCGGGTCGGTGACCCGCCGAAGCCGTGGATCTACCTCATCGTCGCGACCGGCGACATCTACGAGGACATCCCGCAGGCCCAGGCCGCCGCGCGGGCGGGCGCGGATGTCGTGGCGGTGATCCGTTCGACGGGTCAGTCGCTGCTCGACTACGTGCCCGAGGGCGCGACGCGTGAGGGGTACGCGGGCACGTACGCGACCCAGGAGAACTTCAGGCTGATGCGCGCGGCCCTCGACGATGTCGGCCGCGAGCTCGGCCGGTACATCCGGCTGACCAACTACGCGAGCGGCCTCTGCATGCCGGAGATCGCCACTCTCGCAGGGCTCGAACGCCTCGACATGATGCTGAACGACTGCATGTACGGGATCATCTTCCGCGACATCAACCCGCGGCGGACGTTCGTGGACCAGCGGTTCTCGCGGCAGGTGCACGCCCGCGCGGGCATCGTCATCAACACCGGCGAGGACAACTACCTCACGACCGCCGACGCGGTCGACGCGGCGCACACCGTCATCGTGAGCCAGCTGCTGAACGAGCGCTTCGGTCTCGAAGCCGGCTTGGCGCCGTGGCAGCTCGGCCTCGGCCACGCGTTCGAGATCAACCCGGCCATCCCCGACCAACTCCGGCTCGAGCTCGCGCACGCGCAACTCGTCCGCGAGCTGTTCCCCGAGGCGCCGTTGAAGTACATGCCGCCGACGAAGCACATGACCGGCAACGTGTTCGCCGGCTACCTGCTCGACGGGTTCTTCAACCTGGTCGGCGTGATGACCGGCCAGGGCATCATCCTCGTCGGCATGATGACCGAGGGCATCGTCACGCCGTGGCTCTCCGACCGCGACCTGGCCTTGGAGAACGTCGCCTACGTCCGCTCGGCGGCCGGGTCGCTCGCCGAGGACTTCCACCCGCCGCGCGACGGCTTCATCGCGACGCGCGCGCGCCAGGTCCTCTCCGAGTCGGTCGACCTGCTGGAACGCATCGTCGACGACACGCTGCTCGCGGCTATCGCGGACGGGACGTTCGGCATCACGAAGCGGCCCGCCGACGGCGGCAAGGGGCTGGACGGCGTTGTGCGCCACGGGTCCTCGTACTGGAACCCGGCCACGGAGATCCTGGAGGGGACGCGATGAGCAGCGTCGTCCGCCCGTACGGCGACACGACCGGCGACGGCATGGTGCAGGTGTCGTTCACCCTGCCGGTGCCGCACGACGCGCGGGCCGAGGGGGCGGCGTTGCAGCTCGCGACGAAGATGGGGCTCGACCCCGCGATGGTCGTGCACGCCAAGGCGATGGGTCCTTCGTTCACCTTCTTCGTCGTCTACGGCCGCGTGACGCACCTGGTGAACCTCGACGAGGTCCAGGTCGTCGAGCGCGAGTACCCGCTGCTCTCGGCCAAGGAGGTCAACCTCGCCGTCCGCTCCCGGCTGCGCCGCAAGCTGGTCGTCGTCGGCGCGACCGTCGGCACCGACGCGCACACGGTAGGTCTCGACGCGATCCTCAACGTCAAGGGGTTCGCCGGCGAGAAGGGGCTCGAGTACTACCGCGAGATCCGCGTCGTGAACATGGGCTCGCAGGTCACCGTGGACGAGCTGGTCGAGCGCGCGCGCGTCGAGCGCGCGGACGCCGTTCTCACCAGCCAGGTCGTCACGCAGAAGGACGCGCACGTGCACCACACGCAGGAGGTCACGGCGGCGTTCCGCGCGGCGTACCCGGCGGGGGAGCGGCCGCTGCTCGTCGTCGGCGGGCCGCGCTTCGACCCCGCGAAGGCGGGCGAGTACGGCGTCGACCGGGTGTTCGGCAAGGGCACGACGCCGCGCGAGGTGGCGTCGTACCTCGTGCATGTGCTGGCAGGATCGGCCGCATGAGCGTCGGCCTCTCGGTAACCCACCGCAGGTACGTGCCGTACGCCCACGCGCACTACGGCGGCAACCTCGTCGACGGCGCGTACGTCCTCGGCCTGTTCGGCGACGTCGCCACCGAGGTCTGCGTCAGGACCGACGGCGACGAGGGGCTGTTCGCGGGGTACTCGGCGGTGTCGTTCGTCGGCCCGGTCCTCGCGGGTGACGTGCTGGAGGCGACCGCGACCGTGGTGCGGATGGGCAACCGGTCGCGCGAGATCGCGTTCGAGGCGCGGGTGGTCTGCCGCGCCCTGCCCGCGGAGTCGCCGTCGGCCGCGCGGGTCCTCGACACCCCCCTCGTCGTGGTCACCGCGACCGGGACCGTCGTCGTACCCGAGCGTCCTCACACCGGGTAGTACGGCTGGTCCGTACGGGCGATTTCCGGTGATCGACGATCATGCGGCTGACCTGCGCGAACGCTGCAAAGCCGCAGGTCAGGGCGGTGTTGACAACGCACGCCCGGACTTGGGAATGTTCCCCGACCACCGGGGTCGAGCGGCCGGAGGGTCCTCCCACGAGGAGGGCCCGCGAGCCACCGGTCGAGCGGGGTGGTTCTTCTCGGATGGGTTCGGTCGCCCAGTAGACAACGGTCCGCCAGCCCGCCGCCCGCGGGACCGGGCCGGTCCGAAGGGCGGCCGGACCCTCCTTTTGTTCATTGCCCGCGCGCGGCTTTCCACGTTGCCGGGTAACGTCGCCCCGGTGGCCGCGGCGGCCACGGGAGCGGGGTCGTGGTGGTCGCGGGGCTGGGCGTGCGGCGGGGCAGGTCTCGCGGCGCGGGCGCGTACGGCCCGCGCGCCGACCGACCGCGCTTGCGCCTCGGGCAGACGGGACACGGCCTCCTCTCGACGCGCACCGCGCTCGCCTGCTCGGTCGCCGGTGGGCTGGTGACGTACGCGGCGTTCCCGCCGTTCGCGCTGCGCCCGCTCGCGCCGGCCGGCGTCGGCCTGCTGCTCGCCGCGACGCACCGCCAGCCGCTGCGGCGCAGCGCACTGCTCGGGTTCGCGTACGGGCTCGCGTTCTTCGTGCCGCTGCTCTCGTGGCTGCAGGGCGGCGCGGGCACCAACGCCTGGCTGATCCTCGCGCTGCTCGAAGCACTCGTCCTCGCCGTCTCCGGCGCCGCGCTCGCGCTCGTGTCGCGGCTGCCCGGCTGGCCGGTCTGGGCCGCGGCGGTGTGGGTGGGTCAGGAGGCGGTGCGGGGACGGTTCCCGTTCGGCGGGTTCACCTGGGGGCGGCTCGGCTTCTCGCAGGACGCGGGCCCGCTGCTGCGGTACGCGGCCGCCGGCGGCGCGCCGCTCGTGACGTTCGTCGTCGCGCTGGCGGCCGGGCTGCTCGTCGTGGCGATACGGCGGCTGGTGGCGTTGCGCTGGATGTTCGGCGACGGCAGCGTCACCGTCGGCGGCGCGGCGCTGCTCGGGGTCGTCGCGCTCGTCGCGGGCGGCGCATTCCTCCCCGGCCCGCCGCGGCCCGACCGCGCGACGACCGTCGCGGTGGTGCAGGGCAACGTGCCGCGGCTCGGGCTGGCGTCGTTCGACCCGCGCCAGCAGGACGCGGTCGTGCGCAACCACGTCGAGGCGACGTTGGAGCTCGCCGCGGAGGTCGACGCCGGGCGGCTGCCGCGGCCGGCGTTCGTGGTCTGGCCGGAGAACAGCACCGATCGCGACCCGCGCGCCGACCCCGCGATGCGCGCGACGATCGAGGCGGCGTCCGCGCGGATCGGTGTGCCGATCCTCGTCGGCGCGGTGCTCGACCGGTCGGACGGCAAGGCCGAGAACGCCGGCGTCGTCTGGGACCCGGTCACCGGCTTCGGGGCGACGTACGTCAAGCGGCACCTCGTGCCGTTCGGCGAGTACGTGCCGTTCCGCAAGGTCGTGCAGCCGTGGTTCGGCCGGCTCGCGCTGGTGGCGCACGACTTCGTTCGCGGTCACGACGCGCGACCGCTGGACATCGCGGGGACCCGGGTCGGTGACGTGATCTGCTTCGAGGTCGCGTACGACGGCCTGGTCCGCGACTCCGTCCGCAACGGCGCCGAGGTGCTGGTCGTGCAGACGAACAACGCGACGTTCGGCCGCTCCGCGCTCACCCGCCAGCAGCTCGCGATGTCGCGGGTACGCGCGGTCGAGCACGGCCGCGCGGTCCTCGTCGCGGCGACGAGCGGCATCAGCGCGGTCGTCGCGCCGGACGGCTCGACCGTCGACTCCTCGCGCATCTTCACGCGCGACCTGCTGGTGCACGAGGTCCCGCTCGCGACGTCGCGTACGCTCGCGACGAGGGCCGGCGCCTGGCCGGAATGGATCCTCACGGCGTTGGCGGGAGCGGCGGTGCTGGCGGGTGCCTGGCGGGGGCGGCGTTCGTGACGACCACCGACCTGGGGCGGGTGCTGGTCTGCATCCCCACGTACAACGAGGCCGAGAACGTCGAGCCGATCGTCGCCCGCGTCCGCGCCGCGGTCCCCGAGGCGCACGTCCTCGTCGTCGACGACGCGAGCCCGGACGGCACGGGCGAGATCGCGGACAAGCTGGCGATCGACGACCCCGCCCTGCACGTCCTGCACCGGCCCACCAAGGAGGGGCTCGGTGCCGCGTACATCGCGGCGTTCGGCTGGGCCCGCGACGAGGCGTACGACGTCGTGGTCGAGATGGACGCGGACGGCTCGCACCAGCCGGAGGAGCTGCCGCGGCTGCTGGCGGCGCTGCGTACCGCGGACGTCGTTCTCGGGTCGCGGTGGGTGGACGGCGGCGAGGTCCGCAACTGGCCGGTGTCGCGCCGCCTGCTCTCGCAGGGCGGTAACACCTACACGCGCCTCGCGCTCGGCGTGCCGCTGCGCGACGCGACCGGCGGCTACCGCGCGTACCGGCGGACCGTTCTCGACGTGCTGCCACTCGACCTGGTCGCGTCGCAGGGGTACTGCTTCCAGGTGGACCTGGCGTGGAACGCCTGGCGCGCGGGATTCCGCGTAGTGGAGGTGCCGATCACGTTCGTCGAACGCGTCCGCGGCCAGAGCAAGATGAGCCGCGCGATCGTCGCCGAGGCGCTGTGGCGGGTGACCTGGTGGGCGGTCCGGTCCCGGCGGGCCCGGCCGGAGGGCGCGCACCCCGCGTCGGTCGGCCGCTCGGCGAGGAGCTAGTCGTGGCGCTGTTCCTCGTGGTCGCGTTCGTCGTGATGCCGCTCGTCGAGCTGTACGTCCTGATTCAGGTCGGCCACGCGATCGGCGTCCTGCCGACGATCGGGCTGCTGCTGCTCGTGTCGTTCCTCGGCGCCTGGCTGGTCAAGCGCGAAGGCGTGCGGACCTGGCAGGCGTTCCGGCTGGCGTTGCGGGAGGGGCGCGTACCGGCGAAGGAGACGGCCGACGGGGCGCTGGTCATCCTCGGCGGGGCGCTGCTGCTGGCACCCGGCTTCGTCACCGACGTGCTGGGCGCGTTCTGCGTCCTGCCGCCGACCCGGGCGGTGATGCGGCGGCTGCTGACGGCGGTGACCGTCGGTCGGTTCGCGGTCGTCGGTCACGCGCGCGACGGCGCGGAGCGGGTGCGGAAGGTGCGGTCGCGCCGGATGCCCGCCGACGACCGCCGGCCCGCGAACGAGCCCCGACCCCCCGTACTGCCTCCGGAATAGGAACAGACCGCGTACACCGGGGGGGTGGTGTGCGCGGCCTGTTCGTCTGACGGGCCCCTGGGAAGGCCGGTTGCGGCGAGTTTACTCCTGCGTCACGCGGTCTTCTTCTTCTGCGCCGCGTGGTGCACGGCGAGCTGCTCCTTGAGGACCTCTTCGAGGTCGGCGGTGGTCCGGCGCTCGCGGAGCATGTCCATGTGGGTACGGACCGGCTTCGTCTTCTTCGGCTCGGGGACGGCGGAGCCGGCGTGCAGCGCGGGGCGCCCGCAGAAGCGGCACTCCCACGTCGCGGGGACCTCGGCCTCCGCGGCGAGCGGCACGGTGAAGTGGTGCCCCTTGGGGCAGTCGTAGCCGGCGGACTGGCGGGGGGCCAGGTCGGTGTTGCGGTCGTTCTCGTAGCTCACGGCGCCGAGACGGCTGCCGCGGAGAACACGTTCACCCATGTGGAGCCTCCCGGGGATCAAGGGGATCGTTTCAGTGGAACGGTCCGCGTCTATGGAAGATTCCCGGCGCGCACGGGACGAACCCGTTTTTGTCACAGGGGGTGGCTACGTTGGGCGCCATGGGAATCGGCGCTGTGGGAGCGCGTTCGGCGGCTCGCCTGGTGGCGGCCGGGCGGGTCGGTGTGGGCGTGGCGATGCTGGCGCGGCCGCGGACGCTGCCCGCGCTGCTCGGCGTCGACTCGGGCACGGCCGCGCGGGTGTCGTGGATCACCCGGATGCTCGGCGCGCGGGAGGTGGCGTTGGGCGCGGGGACGCTGCTCGCGCTGCGCCGGGGCAGCGCCGGCCGCGACTGGCTGCTCGGAGCGGCGTTCAGCGACGCGGTCGACGCGGTGGCGTTCGCCGGCGCGGTGGGTCGCGGGCACGCGCGCGCGGTGCCGGGCGGCGCGCTGACGCTCGTGGCGGGGGCCAGCGCGGCGGTCGGGGTGCGGGCCGCGCGCGGCGCGGGACCGCGGGCGGGGCCCGGCAGGGCAGCACCCTCTTAGAGCGGCGCTCCGTCGACGACGTGCGCGAACGCCTTGTGCCCCTCGCCGGCGGCCGGGTCGCCGAGGAGGCGGCGGCGGGTCCAGAGCGAGGCGACGAGGGCGGAGCGGGCGTCGCCGCGTTCCAGGTCGAACGCCGCCTGCTCCACCAGCGCGCTCGCCGCGAGCAGGTGCGCCATGCGTTCGAGCAGGTGGCGGGCCCGCGCCTGGGTCGCGTCGGTCGCCGGCGCGGCGGCTGCCGCCCGGGCGTCCTCGGCGACCGCGTCGCGAACGGGGCGCAGCTGTGCCGCGACCGGGGCGAGCCACTCGGCCACGCCACCGCCGGCTCCCGCGCCCGCACCCGCGGCGGCAAGGGCGGCGTCGACGCGGCCGAGGTACGGCGCCAGCGCGTCGTCGCGCGCGAGCGCGCGGAGGACGTCGAGGGCGAGCACGTTCGTCGTGCCCTCCCAGACGGGCAGCACCTGCGAGTCGCGGAGCAGGCGCGGTATCTCGGTGTCCTCGATGTACCCGGGGCCGCCGAAGCACTCCACGACCTCGGAGGCGTTCGCGACGGCGAGCTTGCCGGTGGAGGCCTTCGCGAGCGTCGCGGCGAAGCGCAGCAGCGCGCCCGCCTGCGCGTCGCCGTCGACCTCGTACCGGCCGAGCAGGTCGAAGCAGAGGCCGGTCAGCGCGAACGCCGCGTCGGCGTCCACCGCGAGCCAGGACAGCACCTCGCGGTGCAGCGGCTGGCGGAACAGCCGCTGCCCGAACGCCTCCCGCGTCTCCGCGAACCGCCGCGCCAGCACCAGGCCGCGGCGCATGCCGGCGGCCGCGGCGGCGGCGTTGTGGATCCGGGTGATCTGGACCAGCTGCAGCATCCGGCGGAAGCCCGAGTCGGTCGGGTCGCCGACCGGCCACGCCTCCGCGCCGTCGAGCCGGACCTCGGCCGAGGGCAGCGCCTTCGTGCCGAGCTTGTCCTTCAGCCGGTGCACGAACACGCCCGGCGCGGTGTCGCGCCCCGGCTCGCCGGACGGGGGAGCGGTCGCGAGGCCGGCGTAGCGGGGCACGACGAAGCAGGCGAGCCCCGGCGTTCCGTCCGGTGCGCCCTCGGGCCGGGCCAGGGCGATCGCGAACTCGGCCGTGGTGGCGGAGCAGAACCACTTCTCACCGTGCAGCGCCCAGCCGCCCTCGCCGTCCGGCCTGGCCCGGGTGGTCGCGCGGCCGACGTCGCTGCCGCCCTCGCTCTCGGTCATCCACTGCCCCGACGTCCAGGCGACCTCGGGGTCGCGGGAGAGCAGCCGGGGGAGGAGCCGGTCGCGCAGCGCGGGGTCGACGCCCTCGGCGCCGAGCACGGTCGCGGCGCCGTCGCTCATGGCGACCGGGCAGGAGAACGTCGCGGACCACGGCCCGTACAGGTGCAGCAGCGCGTGTTGCACCACGCGCGCGCCGGCGCCCCACGCCTCGCGGGCCTCGGCCTCGTACGGCAGTGCGACCAGCCCGTGCGTCGCGGCGGCGCGGCGCTGCGTCTCCCAGCCGGCGGACGTCTCGATCCGGTCGACCCGCCGGCCCCAGCCGTCGTACGGGACGTGGACGGGCGGGTGACGCTCCGCATCCAGGCCGGCGTCGTGCAGCGGCCCGGCCACGTCGGCAGCGAGGTGTTCGAGCAACGGCGCCGCCGCCTTGTGCCCGACGTCGCCGAGGACGCGGTCGAGGTGGGCGCGCAGCGTGTGGTCGCTCGCGTAGAGGTCGGGTAGCGGTGCGAGCTCCTGGACGAAACGAGGCATGGACCGATCATCCGGCCCGGGTGGCGGCGGCGCCAGTACTGCGTGCGCCCGGGCCAGGGTGCGGTTCAAGGTCTGGACCAACTGGACCGATGTCGACAACAGTCACAGGCGTACGTTGCGTACCACACGTTCATCTATTACCACGGCAGGGGAGCGGCTCATGGTCACGCGTGTCGCGACCCGGGTGGCCGGCGTCGTGCTCGCCGTCTCCGCGCTCGGCGCGGCCTCGCTGGTCGCCGTCTCCGGCGGCGGGGCGCAGACGGCGCCGGATGCCGTTGCCGCGAAGGTCCTCGCCGCGGCGAAGGACCACCTCGGCGAGAAGTACGTGTACGGCGCGACCGGACCCGAGGCGTGGGACTGCTCCGGCCTCACCTCGACGCTGTGGCGGACCGTGGGCGGCGCGCGGACGATGCCGCGTACGTCGCGGCAGCAGCAGGCGTGGGCTTGGCCGATCACCGCGGAGGCCGCGCGCCCCGGCGACCTGGTGTTCTTCGGCGAGCCGGTGACGCACGTGGCGTTCTACCAGGGCGGCGGGCGGATCCTCGACGCGTCGAGCTCGAAGGGCCAGGTCGTCCAGCGGGCGATCTGGACGAGTGACGTCGTGCGGTACGGGCGGGTACCCCGCTCCGGCGTCCTCCACCCGGCACCGCCGCGGCCGAAGGCCGCACCCAAGCCGAAGCCCGCCAAGACGGTGACGAAGGCCAAGCCGAAGCCGCCTGCCAAGCCCGTCAGCAGGCCCGCGCCGAAGGCCAAGCCGAAGCCCGCGGTGACGCAGGCCGCCAAGCGCTCCCACCTCGGCCCGATCCCGGCGGCCGGACACCGGCCGCGGACGGCGACGACGCCGCAGATGAAACGACTGGTCGCGGCGTTGCGGACGCGGATCGGCACGCCGTGGGCCGCTGGCCAGAGCGGGCAGCACGGCGCGACGTACGACGCCGCCGGGGTGGTGCGCTGGGCCTGGGGCTACTGCGCGTACGGCAACCTGCCCACCACGCCCGCGGCGCTGGCCCGGCTGACCAGGCCGGTCGCGCTGCGCGACCTCGCCGTCGGCGACCTGATCTTCTACGGCGTGCCCGCCGTCCACGTCGCCGTCTACGTCGGTAACGGCGAGATGATCGACGCCTCGAAGGTGCTGCGGAAGGTCACCCAGCGGCGGGTGTTCGCGAGCGAGACCGTGCGGTTCGCGCGGCTCACGCCGCCGAAGCGCTGACGGCTGCCGACGACTTCGGGCAATCGCCGGACGCGGCGTTCTGACCGACCTAGCATCGCCGTATGGCGACGTACGAGATCGGGCTGCGCCGGCTGCGGCACGGCTGGGAGTGGCAGATCGTGACGTTCCAGCGCGGCCAGATGCTGGTCCGCGCGAAGGGGACCGCGCCGTTCCGCTGGATGGCGCGCTTCGACGCCGCGCACTGCCTGCGCCGCAACCGCGCGATCCTCGTCCCGGACAACTCGTGGCTCGACGGGATCGACCTGCGCTGACCGCGCCCCGCTAGAACCGGTCCTCGTGCATCGGCATGTCCAGCCCGTACCGGCCGTGGGCCAGCGGCGGCAACAGCTCGTACGGCGGCGGCCCGGGCACGACCCGGTCGTCGGCGAGCGCCGGCGGCGGGCGGAACGCGACCGCCGGCTCGCCCGGGTGCCCGGCCCGGAACCGCGCCCACTCGGCCTCGAGCAGCGCGAGCACCCCGGCGTCGTCCGCCGTCGGGCGGACCAGCACGGCCCGCGCCCAGGCCTGCGCGAGCCAGCGCGGCGGGTCGCCGGCACGCGCCCGCTGGGCGAAGTGCTCGTGCAGCCGCTGGCGCGGCGCGACGTACGCGAGGGTGTCGGCGACCATGCGACCGACGCTAGGCCGGGGGTGTGACAGAACCCCGGAGCGACACGCCCCCGCCCCTCCCGTGCCGGCACCCCAAGCGCCGATAATGAACGTTATGTCAAGTCATAGGAACGGGGGTCGGGGCCGTGAGCACGGGGAGGCGGGGCGGCAAGAAGGACTAATCACGACAGGTGTGGCAAATGACGCGAACGGACTATGTGCTCCGTGACTCTGAAAGTCGACCATCGTTGTACGACGAAAGCGAAGTCCTCCGAGAGGTGAGCGTCATGTGTCCGCACCAGCCGAGCTGCCCGCAGGCAGACAGCGCCGACCACGACGCCGCCCGAGTAGTCGCCAGCCACCCCGAGCAGGGCTGGTCGCTCCTCTGCAACGGCGTCGTCCGGTTCGACGACACCGGCGCCCTGCTGCCTGACGGCCGCGTCCAGGCCCCCGCGCCCCGCCTGCGCGTCGCGTAGCACCTCCGCTCCGGCCGATGCGCCGGATGCCGGGCTAGGGTCGGACCCGATGCCCCCCGAGACCCCGCTCCCCCTCGCCGTTGTCGACATCGACGGCGTCGTTGCCGACGTCCGGCACCGCCTCCACCACGTCGAGTCGCGGCCGAAGGACTGGCCGGCGTTCTTCGCCGCCGCCCACGAGGACCCGCCGCTCGCCGAGGGCGTCGAGCGGGTGCGCTCCCTCCTCGTCACTCACGATGTCGTCTACGTCACCGGCCGGCCCGAGCACCTGCGTGCCGTCACCGAGGACTGGCTGGACCGCCACGGCATCGGCGGGCGGCGGCTGGTGATGCGGCGGTTCCGGGACTACCGGCCGGCCAGGGCCACCAAGGCCGAGGAGATCGGGAAGCTGGCCCGCGGCCGCACCGTCGCTGTCGTCATCGACGACGACCCGGACGTGTGCGACGCGCTCCGCGCGGCCGGGTGGCCGGTCGAGCAGGCGACCTGGGTCACCCACTCGCGCACGCTGCGCGACGCGCAGGAACGCGACGGGCGGACCTAGTAGGGCTTGGCGAACGCATAACCGCAGGTCAGACCCCTCGTGATGTAGGGGTGTCCGGGGCGCGCACCCCGGAATAGGTCGTGCCCTACCCCAACGTGCACCTTCCGGGGTGTCTCAGCGTGCCCGCACGGTGGCGTCGGCTCCCCCAACGGGAGCGGCGTCCGGCCCGGCTGGAACCGAGACCGGACGCCTTGACGGACGCTCGGTAAGGGGCACCCGCCATGGCTACAACGTACGTCTACAGCACCGACCCACGCGCCAGGGTGACGCACGTCGGGAACCTCCACGGCACCGCGTGCGGGTTCGTGTTCTTCGCCTCGTTCCACGTGTCGGAGGACGCGCCCCCCGCCCGGCCGATCTGCAAGCGGTGCATCGCAAGGGCGCACGCCGCCGCCCTCCGCGAGGCGCGTCTCGAATGCCGACTCGTGGAGGACCCGGAGAAGAACGCGCGGGTGCGGCGAGCGCGGATCGCCGCCCGCCGCGCCGCCCTCATCGCCGCCCGCCAGGCGCAGCGGGACGCGCTCATCATCGCCGCGCTCAAGGAGGGGCTGGCGAACGTGGCCGTCGCCCGCCGCCTCCATATGGGTCTCCGCACGGCGGTCCGTCGCATCAGCACCGCGCAGCGCCGAGCCGGGGTCAAGACCCGGTTCCAGTGGGGCTACAAGATCGGGTTCGCGGAGGGCCGCGCGCAGGGACACGCCGAGTCTTAACGAGGACCGGGGCGCCCGCCGAGAAGGCACAACTGGCGGGGTGCCCCGGTAGCAGTACGACCGAACGGCCCCCGCGTTACACCTACGCGGCCAACTTTCTTGCCGCGCCCGCCCGGTCGAGCGCCGTGCCGAGGCAGGTGAGCATCGTCAGGTCGACGTGGAGCCGTACCCGGTCCAGGCCACGAACCCGCAGGGGCAGCGCGCCCCACTCGTTCTTCAACCGACCGAAGCCGCGCTCGACGGCGGTCCGCTCCCGGTACAGCGCCTTGTACCGCGCCGTCTCCCGGGGGATCAGGGGGTGCAGCCGGTCGGCCTTGACCCAGCGCGACGCGGGCGCGCACCCGGCCGTGGGGCAGCGCCACTTGGTGGCCTGCCGCTTCGCGTCGGCCCCGGCGAACCGCCACTCGCCGTGCTCGCAGGAGGGCGGCTTGTCCAGCCCCCGCACGACGCGGCCCGTCATGCGGAGCGGGATGACCGGGCGCACGTCCCGCTCGGCCAGCGTCGCGTACACCGGGGCCACGTCGTACCCCTTATCGAGAGTGCAGGTTCCGACCGCCATGCCGCGTCGGCGGGCCGAGTCGATCAGACCCGCGACGTGCCCCGTCTCCGACTCGCGGGCCGTCGTCACGGTCCACGCGACGGGCAACTCCGTCGCGGTGTCCACGGCGGCGTGAACCTTGAAACCATAAAACCCGCCGCCCTTCCGCGTCCCCACCGACGAGCGGTGACCCCACGACGCGTCGGGGTCCGCGAACCGCTCGCGCAGCGGCCCGTGGTTGAACAGGTGACGCTGCCCGTTGCCGTACGCGGGCAGGTCCGACCCGTCGATCGCGAGCCGGTCGCCCATCCCCGGCGTCTCCGCCGCGAGCCGCGCGACCACTGCGTCCAGGCAGTCGGCCAGCAGGTCGTGGTGCTCTCGGAGGCGCCGCGCGAACCGGTAGCACGCCCACTCGGACGGGGCAGCGCCGATCACGTCGCGCAGCGCGGCGTGGTCCCGCACGAGCGCCGCTACGCGGGTCCAGACCGGGATGCAGTACAGCGACTTCACGAGCGCCATGCCGACCATCGCCCGCGCTCCGTAGCCTGTGCGGCCCGTCCAGCGCAGCGCGTCCATCTGGCGGACGAGCACCGTCACTTCGGGCAGGTCGAGCAGCCGTCGAACCTGTTCCGCGTCACGCGCGGCGTGTACTTTGGCCTCGGCCACGGAGCCACAACTCCTTGGTCCAGGCCCCCGGAGGTTCCAGCCTCGCGGGGGCCGCTTGTCGTTCTCTTGTACCTCCAACTCTGACAGGGGGGTGTGACAGTTTTTGCTGCGCCCCAACGGGTTCGGCGCATCATCCGGGGTCCAGAGCGACCCGTCCGGCGTCCAGAGCGCAGCCGTGTCGGGCTTGACAGGTGCCTCTTGACAAGCCGCCGACTTGCCGCGTTCAGACTTGTAGTCAAGAGTTGACACATCGCCACCGCACGAGGGGGTATACAGAACCTCGTACGGAACGTCGATAGAGCGTGGAGAGCAAGACGAAGCGACGGTCAGCGAGCCACCGCCAACCGCCGCTTCGACCTGGAGCACTTGCGTAGTGGGTTAGAGGAACAGGATGAGCCGACGACGGGTGGCAACCCCGAAGTCGGTGGCGCTGGACGTGAACGTGTCGCCTACGTAGAAGGGCACTACGTGGCTGGACTCCGTGTCCTCGTACAGGCCGTCGATCTGGCAGACCTCGTTGGTCTCCCAGACTTCCGCGAGCGGATCGCTACCCACGCTGTGCGTGGGGCCCTGCAAGATGACCACATTCATAGTGGTCCTCACCTGCCTTCTGTGATCTTGCGGAACGTTCCTTGACTGCCTCGGGGGGTGACGTTCCCCGTAGGCGGTCCTCGCGGGTAGGGAAGCCGAACCTCGGCGCGTGCGCCTGTGGTTGCGACTGGTTCGAGCTGACCGGGGGGTCCCCGGCGCCGGACACACTTCCCAACGGCGGGGTGAGCGTGGACGCGAACGGGCGCATTCAGACGTACACGGGGAACCTCGTCTGCGCCCGGTGCAAGACCCCCTGGGTCCCTTCGCGGGAACGGCTGCGCAGCATCGAGTAGCCCTCCGCGATCACGGAGGTGCCGTACGAAGCGCCGACAGCAACGCGCGGTCACCCGCGCGACGGTCAGCACTCGAACCGGGGGGCCGCTCTCAGGCTCACCCGTATGACGCTCATGCGCGTCACCTCTCTTACCCGCAGGAAAGTACTTCGCCTCGTCGTCGAGAACGCTACACCCCGTTCGCGACGAGTTGGCGGAACTTGTCCACAGGTCGGCGCGTCGGAGGCGCCGCACATAGCGAAAGCGACCCCCCGAAGGGGGCCGCTTCCACAGCCATTCACCGAGCGGTAAGCACCCACTGACGAGGCGGGCGGGTCGGGTAAGGCATCCACAGTGTGCACACGCACTTGACGCTTCGTCAACGTAGGAGTACAAGCCCGGTGGCGCGTGTCGCGGGTGTGCCTGGATGTTCCTCGTTGCGTCTGCTACAGCGCATATCCGTGCTCAGAGGCCGTCAGGGCGGCCCTGACCGTACTCGTTTGGGGAGGGTCGCTGAACCGGGTTTAGCAGGTTAGCGGGGCCTGTGGACCCCCTCCTTTCCGTGGACAAGTTGTCCACAGGTCTGCTAACGATCCGGTAACGAAGGCCCGGACACGTCCTGTGGACGACGCTTCGGGACCGCCGCCCCAGAGCCCTCCTCGCGACGGGCTACGCGACCTCGTAGCAGACCTCACAGTTGAAGTAGTGAAGTCGTCGATGACGGGGTTGGCGACCGACGCGAGCGCCCGGCAGACGATGGCGACGCCGCTACAGTCGCCTGCCCCGTTTCGCCAACCGTTCCGCCAAGCCCTACTAGGAGACGACGGGGACGAGCCGGCCGCGGCGCTGCGCCGTGCTGCCCGCGATCACGAGCAGCAACCCGAGCAGGAGCAACGACGCCCAGTCGCCGCCGGTCACCGGCAGCCCGCCGGGACCCACGACCGGCGGCCCGGAACCGGGGCCTGAGCCTGGGCCCGAGCCGGAACCACCCGATCCCGGACCGGGACCCGGGCCCGGCGGCCGCGGCGCGGCCGCGACGGTCACCCGGACGTGGCCGACCGCGGTGCCGCCGTGGCCGTCGGTGATCGTGTAGTCGAACCCGTCCACGCCCGCGAAGTCGGCGTCGGCGGCGTACGTGCAGGTGGTCCGCGTACAGGTGACGGTCCCGTGCGCGCCGTTCGTGTGGCCGACCACCGCGAGGGCGTCGCCGTCGGCGTCCGCGTCGTTGCGCAGCACGATCACCGTGATCCGGCGGCCGCCCACGACGCTGACCGTGTCGCCGACCGCGGCGGGCGGGTCGTTGGCCGGCGTGACCGTGATCGTGACGACGGCGGTGTCCGCTCCCCCGGCGCCGTCGGTGACGGAGTACGTGTACGAGTCGGTGCCGTTGAAGTTCGCTTGCGGCGTGTACGTGCACCCACCGGCGCCGCACACGACGGTGCCGTGCAGCGGGTCGACGGTGACCAGCACCGACAGGGGGTCGCCGTCGACGTCGGTGTCGTTGCCGAGGACGTCGACCAGGACCGGCGTGTCCTCGGCGGTCGGCGCGGCGTCGTCCACCGCGACCGGCGGGTCGTTGACCGGCGTGATGGTGATGGTCACGGTGCCGATGGCCGTGCCGCCATTGCCGTCCGAGACCGTGTAGGTGAACGAGTCCTGGCCGTGGAAGTCGGCCACCGGCGTGTACGTGCAGACCGTGGCGGTGCAGGTCACCGTCCCGTGCAGGCCGTCCGTCCAGGCCGAGACGGACAGCGTGTCGCCGTCGACGTCGGTGTCGTTCTGGACCACGTCGCGCGCGACGCTGCCGTCCTCGGCGACCGTGTCGGAGTCGGCAACGGCGACCGGCGGGTCGTTGTCGCCGGTCACCGTGATCGTGACGGTCGCGGTCGCCACTCCCCCGCTACCGTCGGAGATCGTGTAGGTGAACGAGTCCGGGCCGTGGTAGTTCGCCGCGGGGGTGTACGTACACGTCCCGCCGGCGCAGGTCACGGCGCCGTGGGCCGGGTCGGTCCACGAGACGACGGTCCGGACGTCGCCCTCGACGTCGGTGTCGTTGCCGGTCACGCCGATCGTCGTGGGGTTGTCCTCGGCCGTGGTCCCCGTGTCGTCCACGGCGACCGGCGGGTCGTTGACGGGCGTGACTGTCATGGTCACGGTCGCCGTGTCCACTCCCCCGTTGCCGTCGGAGACCGTGTAGGTGAACGAGTCCGGGCCGTTGTAGTTCGGCGCGGGCGTGTACGTGCAGGTGGTCGCGGAGCAGTTCACCGCGCCGTGTGACGGCTGGGTGAACGACACGATCGTCAGGGTGTCGCCGTCGACGTCGCTGTCATTGCTCCGGACGAGGACGACGACCGGGGTGTCCTCGGGCGTCGCGGCCGGGTCGGCGACAGCGACGGGCGGGTCGTTGACGGCGGCGATCGTGATGGCCACGGTCGCCGTGTCGGTGCCGCCCGCGCCGTCGGAGATCGTGTAGGTGAACGAGTCGGAGCCGTTGAAGTTCGCGCCCGGCGTGTACGTACAGACCTTCGGCCCGCAGGTCACCGTTCCGAACGACGCCGGCGTGTGCGACGTGATCGTCAGGGTCGCGCCCTCGACGTCGGTGTCGTTGCCGGTCACGTCGAGCGCGACCGGCGCGTCCTCGGGGCCGGCCATCGTGTCGTCGACCGCGACCGGCGGGTCGTTGACCGCCGTCACGGTCAGGTGCACGGTCGCCGTGTCGGTGCCGCCGTGGCCGTCCGAGATCGTGTAGGTGAACGTGTCCGGGCCGTTGTAGTCGGCGTTCGGCGTGTACGTGCAGGCGGTCGCGGTGCAGGAGACGGTGCCGTGCGTGCCCTGGGTGAATGCGGTGATCGAGAGGGTGTCGCCGTCGACGTCGCTGTCGTTGTTGCGCAGGCCGGTCATGGTGAGCGGCGTGTCCTCGGCCGTGGTCCGGTTGTCGTCGACGGCGACCGGCGGGTCGTTCACGGGCGTCACCGTGATCGTCACGACGGCGGTGTCGCTGCCCCCGCTGCCGTCGGAGATCGTGTAGGTGAAGGTGTCGGTGCCGAACGTGTTGGCGTTCGGGGTGTACGTGCAGGCCGAGGCCGTGCACGACACCGTGCCGAACGTGCCGTTGCTGTGGCCGGTCACGGTCAGCGTGTCGAGGTCGACGTCGCCGTCGTTGCCGAGGACGTCCACCGTCGTGGGCGTGTCCTCCGGCGTCGACTGGCTGTCGTCCACGGCGACCGGCGGCGTGTTCGCGGCCGGGCCGCCCACGGTGATGGTGAGCGTGGTGGTGGCCGTGCCGCCGTTGCCGTCGGAGACGCGGATGACGACGGTGTACGTCCCTGGCGCGTCGGCCGTGCCGGTGAACGCGCCGCCGCTCGTCAGCCCGATGCCGGGCGGCAGGGTCCCGGACACCAGGGTGAACGTGAGGGGGTCGTTCTCGATGTCGGTCGCGGCGAGCGGCTGGAGGGCTCCCCCGACCGGGACTGTCTGCGCGGTGTTGCGGCCGGCGCTCGTGTAGGCCGGCGGGTCGTTGACGGGGGTCACGGTGACCGCGACGGTCGCGGTGTCGGTGCCGCCGCTGCCGTCGGAGATCGTGTACGTGAACGAGTCCGAGCCGTTGAAGTTGGCGTTCGGCGTGTACGTGCAGCTCGTCGTGCCGCACGTCACTGTGCCGAACGACGCCGCGCCGTGGCCCGTCACGGCCAGCGTGTCGAGGTCCGCGTCGAGGTCGTTGCCGACGACGTCGAACGTCGCCGCCGTGTCCTCCGGCGTGCTCACGCTGTCGTTGACCGCGTCCGGCGGGGTGTTCGCCGTCGGGCCGCCGACCTGGACGGCGAGCGTGGTGGTGTCGGTACCACCCTTGCCGTCGGAGACCTGGATCCCGGCGCTGTACGCGCCAGGGACGTTCGCCGTGCCGGTGAACGAGCCGCCCGCCGTGAGCGTGATCCCGGTCGGCAGGCTGCCGGAGAGCACGCTGAACGTGAGCGGGTCGAGGTCGACGTCGGTCGCGGCGAGCGCGGCCAGCGAGCCCCCGACGGGAACGGTCTGGCTGGTGTTGCCGCCCGCCGCGGTGAACGCCGGCGGGTCGTTGACGGGGGCGACGGTGACGGTCACGGTCGCCGTGCTGGTCGCGGTCCCGTCGGAGACGGTGTAGGTGAAGGTGTCGGTGCCGTTCGCGTTCGCCGCCGGGGTGTACGTACAGGCGGTGGCCGTGCAGCCGACCACCCCGAACGCGCCGTTCGTCTTGGCGGTCACCTGGAGGGTGTCGCCGTCGACGTCGGTGTCGTTGTCGAGGACGAAGACCGTGACCGGCGTGTCCTCGGGCGTGGGGACGGCGTCGTTCACGGCGTTCGGCGGGGTGTTCGCCGCCGGGCCGCCCACGGTGAGCGTGAGCGTGGTGTCGGCCGTGCCGCCGTTGCCGTCGGAGACCCGTACGACGGCGGTGTACGTACCGTGCGGGGCCGCTCCTCCGCTGAACGAGCCGTTCGGGTTGAGCGTGACCGACGCCGGCAGCGCGCCGCTGACGAGGGCGTAGGTGAGCGGGTCGGCGTCGGGGTCCGTGGCGGCGAGGGCGGTCAGCGTGCCCCCCACAGGAACGGTCTGCGCCGTGTTGGTCGACGCCGCCGTGTATGCCGGCGGGTCGTTGACCGCGGTGATGGTGATCGTGACCGTCGCGGTCGCCGTGGCGCCGTCCGGGTCGCTGATCGTGTACGTGAACGTGTCCGTGCCGTTGGCGTTCGCCGCGGGCGTGTACGTGCAGGCCGTGCTCGTGCAGGCGACCGACCCCTGGGTGCCGTTGGTCGAGCCGGCGACCGTGATCGGGTCGCCGTCGGGGTCGCTGTCGTTGAAGCGCACGTCGACCGTGGTCGCCGTGTCCTCGTTCGTCGTCTTGCTGTCGTTCACGGCGACCGGCGGCAGGTTCCGGTAGCGCAGCCCGAAGTCGATCCCGGTCACGCGCTCGTCGGCAGCGAGGGTGACCGTGCGCGGGCTGCTGGTCGTGAACACGTACTTGGGGGGCGGGCTGACCGACACGGCGTACGTCCCGGGGACGAGCCCGACGAACGCGTACGTCCCGTTCGCGGCAGTGGTCGTCGTCCTCGTGACGGGTCCCGTGGCGGTCACCGTGCGGCCGGCCAGGGCCGGCTCGGCGCCGTTCTGGGCGCCGCTCGCGTCGACGTCGTCCCAGACGAGCCCGGCGATCCCGGAGTTCTCGACGGAGGTCGGGTCGGTCGCGGTGTTGTTCGCGCCGTCGGGGTCGTTGCTCGCACTCGACACGACGGCGGTGTTGGTGACGTTCGCGGCGGTGGTGGCCGCGACGTCGACGGTGACGGTGAGCGTGGAGGTCGCGCCGGACGGCAGCGGCGTGCTCCGCGTGCAGGTGACGACCTGGCCGGACGCCGAGCAGACCCAGCCGGCGCCGGAGGCGGCGACGTAGGTCATCCCGGCCGGCAGGGTGTCCGTGACGGTCGTCGGGGGGTTCGCCGGGCTCGGCCCGGAGTTGGTGACCGTGAGCAGGTAGCTCCCGGTCGAGCCCGCGGTGAACGAGCCGATGTGCTGCTTGGTCAGCCCGAGGTCGGCAGTCGAGGTGACCGTGGTGCTCGCGGTGGCGCTGTTGTCCGCCGGCGTGGGGTCGGCGGCCGTGCTGCTCACGCTCGCCGTGGCGGTGAGCGTGCCGCTCGCGGCGGTCACGCCGGCAGTCACCGTGATCGCGGGAGCGGTCCCCGTCGGCAGCGGGGCGGCGCGGGTGCAGGACACCGTCGCGCCGGTCGCGCAGGTCCAGCCCGTGCCGGTCGCGCTCGTCACCGTCAGCCCGGCGGGGACCGGGAGCGTGACGGTGGTGGCAGGCGCGGCGTCGGGGCCGGTGTTCGCGACCGTGATCGCGTACGTCAGGGTGCCGCCCGAGAGGGCGGGGTCGGGGTCGTCGGTGATCGTGACGCCGAGGTCGGCGGTCACGACGCTGTCCGACTCGGTGGCGGTCCTCGGCGCGAACGGGTCGCCGAGGCCGTCCTGGTAGTCCACCGTGAACGTGTGCGTGAGCGTGCCCACGGCCGTCGCGTTGACCGTCGTGACGACGCGGACCTTGGCGTTGGCGCCGGCGTTGACCGGGCTGGTCAGCGTGGCCGTGACCAGGCCCCCGGCCTGCGTGCAGGTGCCCGTCGCGGGGGCCAGGACGGCGCAGGAGACGAACGTCTCCCCCGCCGGGAAGGTGTCCTTGACGACGACGTTGCGCGCCTGGCCGGCGGTGGGGCCGCTGGAGGTGTTGGCGGCGGTGAGGACCGTCGTGCGGGTCTGGCCGCGGAGCACCTGGGTGAGCGTGTCGTCGGCGGTCGGGGTCATGCTCGGCGTGGGCGGCTGGGTGACGTAGCCGGTGACGTTGAGGCGGCCCTCGGGCACGAACGCGCTGCCGGTCGGCGAGCAGTAGACCTCGCGCCACCAGCCCGGCTCGGGGTTGGCGATGACGTCGCCGCCGCGGGCGGTGCTCGAGCTGCCGTTCCAGGTCGCGGCGCCGCTAACGGTCCCGGCGATGCCGCCGGTGCTGCCGGTGGCGTCATAAGTGTCGGAGGGCGCGTAGTACCGCACCCGGCCGCCGCCCATCCCGAAGTTGTTGAGCGTGATGTTGGCAACTCCGGGCGCCACGAACTCGTGCAGGGTCAGGCACGCGACGGCGCCGGAGTCCTGCTCGACGGTGGCGTTGGCCAGCCCGGCGGAGATCTCGTCGCCGGTGCCGGGGACGGAGTCCAGGTCGTCGCTGTTGGCCGGCGGCGGGTTGTCCGTGAACGCGTCGTCGTCGCGGCCGACGCGCAGCGTCCAGGCGTTGCCGTCGTCCAGCCCGCCGGTCGGGTTGAGCAGGTCGTCGTTCAACGACGCGCGCACGACGTAGCGGCCGCAGCCGAGCGGGTTGCCGGCGCCGAGGATCGTCGCGAGGTTGCCCCAGGTCGGCGGCGTGGCCTCCGGCGCCCAGGTCAGCCGGGTACCGAGGATCCCGAGGCCGGGCGCGGGGCTGTTGAACCCGGGACCGACCGTCGCGCCGGGCCCGTAGAGCTCGAACTCGGTGGTGTCCGGGGCGCCGACGACGGTGTCGTCCGACGCCGGGTCGGTGCTGATGCTCGGGCTGAAGATGTCGACGTAGACCGGCTCGCTCGCCGGCCACGCGCACGGGACGTCGAACGTCAGGTACTGCGAGCCGCCGCCCCCGCCGGACGCGGTCGGGGTCGTGTACCAGTCGCCGGCGGCCAGCCCGGCGTTCGGGCCGTTGGCCTTGACGAAGAACGGCGACGCCGCGGGGACGACGTCGATCGCCGCGGCAGGTACGGCGGGCAGCGCCGCGCCGATCAGGGCGAACGCCAGCCAGGCAGCGCGGCGACGAACCACGCGCGGGCCGGGACGGCGCAAGGACACTCCACGGGTCAGCACCCGAGGCCGAACGGTGCCCGGCAACGGGTTCAAGATCGTCACGGTAGGGAGATCACCGGACATGGTCAACGACCACAAGTCTGCACATCGGCAGCCCATCCTGCCGGTACCAGGGCCAAACGGTGGATGACTTTTTGGTCTCTCTGTTGTTGCTGTGGACAACTGCGGTCGACACTTTCACCCCCCGTTCGCCGACAACGTCGCCAGCGCGGCCAGCAGCGGCGCGGCCTTGGCCTCCGACTCGTCGACCTCACCCGCCGGGTCGCTCCCCCACGTCACCCCGCCGCCGGTCCACAGGTGGATCCGCCCGCCGGCGACGGCGAACGTCCGGATCGTCAGCCCGAGGTCGACGTCCCCGCCCGGCGACACCCAGCCGAACGCCCCCATGCTCGGCCCGCGCCCGACCGGCTCGGTCCGGTGGATCAGGTCGAGGGCGGCGCGCTTCGGGGCGCCGGTGACCGACCCGCCGGGGAACGTCGCGGCGAGCACGCCGGCCAGCGACGTCCCCTGGCGCAGCGTCGCCGTGACCGTCGACTCCGCGTGCCAGACCCCCGCCCGCGGCAGGACGTCGTACAGCGCCGGGACCTCGACCGAGCCGGGGACGGCGACCCGGCCGAGGTCGTTGCGTTCGAGGTCGACGATCATGACGTGCTCGGCCCGGTCCTTCGCGCTCCCGGCCAGCGTGTCCGGGTCGGCGGCGGTCCCCTTGATCGGGCGGACCGTCGCCCGGTCGCCCGCGATGGTGAGGAACGACTCGGGCGACGCGCTGTGCACCGACCAGCCGTCCCCGGCCAGCGTTCCTGCGTACGGCGTGTCCGGCACGGCGGCCAGCGCCGCCGACAGCGCCGCCGGGTCTCCCGCGAACGGTGCGCTCCGGTGCGCGACGAGGTTGGCCTGGTACAGGTCGCCGCGCGCGATCGCGACCCGGACGCGTTCCACGGCTCCGGCGTGCGCGGCCCGCGACCAGGTCGCGGTCCACTCCCCGACCCGCGCCGGCCCGGCCGCGGGCGGCGGCGCGGGGCCGACCGCGAGGACCACGACGACCGCGTCGGGGACGTCCGGGCAGGGCGTGGGCGCGGCCGCAGGCAGCCCGGCGAGATCGGCCGGCAACGCCGCCGCCCCAAGTAACACAGCCGCCCCCGCGACCTCGGGCGCGGTCCGCGCCGGCGTGCCGAGCGGGTCCACCGCGAAGCCGTGCCCCGCCAGGAACGCCGTCGCCAGCGCGACCGGGTCGCCCCCGTCGCGCCGCCACCACTGCCAGCGCGCGAGCTCGGCGTACGCCCTCGGACCGGGCGCGCGCGGGGGCGTCAGCACGCGGCCGAGCGTACGCGGGGCGCGGGTCAGACCGTCGCGACGCCCGCGAACGACGGGTTCAGCCCCTGGCGATCGGGACACGTTCCGGTGACGGTTTCGGCGTTCCGTAGTGAAACCGAGACATCCGAAGCCGAGTCGGAGTGCAATGAGACCCTGAACGGGTCTGAAGATTCCAGACGACATGCCGAAGCACGCCTGGAGAGCAGCACTCGACGAGGAGCGCTCACCATGTGCCCGCACCACCCGCCATGTCCCCCGGCCGAGGCGACCGACCACGAGGCCGCCCGCATCGTCGCCAGCCACCCCGAACAGGGCTGGAACCTGCTCTGCAACGGCGTCGTCGTCTTCGAGGACTACGGCGAGCTGCTCCCCGACGGCACCGCGATGGGCGCCATCCGCTGTACCCACCACGCCGCCTGACCGGCTCGTCCGGCCACGGTCAGTCCTCGAACGCCTCGGGGGGCGGGCAGGCGCACACGAGGTTGCGGTCGCCGTGGGCGCCGTCGATGCGGCGGACGGGTGGCCAGTACTTCGCCGAACGCAGCCCGGGCACCGGCCAGGCGGCCTCCTCGCGCGCGTACGGGTGCGGCCAGAGGTCGGCGGTCACCATCGGCGCCGTGTGGGGGGCGTTGCGGAGCGGGTTGTCGGTCGCGTCCAGCTCGCCGGTGCCGACCCGGGCGATCTCGGCCCGGATCGCGATCATCGCGTCGCAGAACCGGTCCAGCTCGGCGAGGTCCTCGCTCTCGGTCGGCTCAATCATCAACGTCCCCGCCACCGGGAACGACATCGTCGGCGCGTGGAAGCCGTAGTCGATGAGCCGCTTCGCGACGTCGTCGACCGTCACGCCGGTCTCCTTGGTGATGCCGCGCAGGTCGACGATGCACTCGTGGGCGACGAGGCCGCTGCGGCCGGTGTAGAGGACCGGGTAGTACGGCGCGAGCCGCCGGGCCAGGTAGTTGGCGGAGAGGATCGCGACCTGGGTGGCCCGGCGCAGGCCGTCGGCGCCCATCATGCGGACGTACGCCCAGGAGATCGGCAGGATCCCCGCGCTCCCCCACGGCGCGGCCGAGACCGGGCCAGGGCCGGTAGCCGGGCCTGCCTCGGGCCGCAGCGGGTGGTTCGGGAGGTACGGCGCCAGGTGGGCCCGCGCCGCCACCGGACCGACGCCCGGGCCGCCGCCGCCGTGCGGGATGCAGAACGTCTTGTGCAGGTTCAGGTGCGACACGTCGGCGCCGAACCGGCCCGGCCGCGCGAGCCCGACGAGGGCGTTGAGGTTGGCACCGTCGACGTAGACCTGGCCGCCGGCGTCGTGAACGGCGGCGCAAACGTCGGTGATCTCCGCCTCGAACACGCCGTGCGTCGAGGGGTAGGTGACCATCAGCGCGGCGAGCCGTTCGGCATGGGTGTCGATCTTGGCGTGCAGGTCGCCGAGGTCGACGTTGCCCGCCTCGTCGCACCCGACGACGACGACCCGCATGCCGGCCATCACGGCGGAGGCGGCGTTCGTGCCGTGGGCCGACGACGGGATCAGGCAGACGTCGCGGTGCGCCTCCCCCCGCGACCGGTGCCAGCCCCGGATCGCGAGCAGTCCGGCCAGCTCCCCCTGGGAGCCGGCGTTCGGCTGGAGGGAGACGGCGTCGTACCCGGTGATCCTGGCCAGCCAGTCCTCGAGCTGGCGGATCAGCGCGACGTACCCCTCGGCCTGCTCAACCGGCGCGAACGGGTGGATGCCCGCCAGCTCGGGCCAGCTGATCGGCTCCATCTCGGCGGTGGCGTTCAGCTTCATGGTGCAGGAGCCGAGCGGGATCATGCCGCGGTCGAGGGCGTAGTCGCGGTCCGCGAGCCGGCGCAGGTAGCGCAGCAACGACGTCTCCGACCGGTGCGTGTTGAACACCGGGTGGGTCAGGAACGGCGTCGCCCGCCGCAGCCCGGCCGGGATCGCGTCCGGCGCGTCCTCCGGCAGGCCGGGGGCGACGCCGAACGCCGCCAGGACCGTGGCCAGGTGCTCCGGCTCGGTGACCTCGTCGACGGACACGCCGACGGTGGTGGCGTCGACGAGGCGGAGGTTGACGCCGTGGGCGGCGGCCGTGCCGACGACCGTCGCCGCGTCCGGGACGCGGGCCGTGACCGTGTCGAAGAACGCGTCGTTCGGCACGGTCACCCCGCCCGCCCGCAGCCCGGCGGCCAGCGCCGTGGCGAGGCGGTGGGTCCTGGTCGCGATCGCGGTCAGCCCCTCGGGGCCGTGGTGGACGGCGTACATGCCGGCGATCACGGCGAGCAGCACCTGCGCGGTGCAGATGTTGCTCGTCGCCTTCTCGCGGCGGATGTGCTGCTCGCGGGTCTGCAGCGCGAGCCGGTACGCCGGGTGCCCGGCCGCGTCGACGCTGACGCCGACCAGGCGGCCCGGGAGGCTGCGTTCGAGGCCGGCGCGGACCGCCATGAACGCCGCGTGCGGCCCCCCGTACCCCAACGGCACCCCGAACCGCTGGCTCGACCCCACGACCACGTCGGCCCCCGCCTCGCCGGGCGGGCGCAGCAGCGTGAGCGCGAGCAGGTCGGTCGTGACGGCGACGAGCGCGCCGCGGGCGTGCGCGGCCTCGATCGCCGCGCTCTGGTCGGCGACCCGGCCGGACGAGCCGGGGTAGGACAGCAGCACGCCGAACGCCTCGACGTCCGGCAGGTCGTTCGCCGCGTCGAACTCCACGACCCGGATGCCCAACGGCTCCGCCCGGGTCGCGATCACCGCGAGCGTCTGCGGGTGGGTGTCCGCGTCGACGAGGAACGCCGCGCCCTCGCCGGCCCTGCTCATCCGGCGGCAGAGCGCCATCGCCTCGGCGGCGGCCGTGCCCTCGTCGAGGAGGGACGCGTTGGCGGTCGGCAGGCCGGTCAGGTCGGCGACCATCGTCTGGAAGTTGAGCAGCGCCTCCAGCCGGCCCTGGCTGATCTCCGGCTGGTACGGCGTGTACGCGGTGTACCAGGCCGGGCTCTCCAGGACGTTGCGCCGGATCACCGGCGGCGTCACCGTGTCGCTGTAGCCGAGCCCGATCATCGAGACCAGCCGCTTGTTGCGGCCGGCGAGCGCGCGCAGCTCGGCGAGCATCGCCGCCTCGGAGGCCGGCTCGGGGAGGTCGAGCGCGCTGTCCGCGATCGTCCTGGGGACGGCGTCGGCGACCAGGTCGTCGAGGGAGCCGTACCCGAGGACGGCGAGCATCTTCGCCTGCTCGTCGGGCGACGGGCCGATGTGGCGTTCCGCGAACGCCGCCGCCGGTGCGCTCAGCGGGGGACGGTCCGCCGTGCTCCGCTGTGACAAGGGGGCCTCCTCGGGGCAACGGCCTCCGCGCGCGCGGCGGCCGGGCCTCCCCCTCTGTCATCACCCGCAGCGGCGGGAACCTGAGAGCTTCGCCCGCGAACGGGCTTGCACCGTGGGTGAGGCGCGCGGCGCGCCTGCTTTCCAGAGTCGCCTAACCCGCGCGGTCGGGTGGCCTGAGAGATTCCGGGGAGGGTTGCTCCTTCGGCGCCCCGGCTGGCTGCCGGGGACTCTCCCGCGTGGGGTTCGTCGGCACCGCCAACGCTACCAGCGGGCGGCCGGTCCGGCCTACGCGCCGCGCTGCTTGCGGCGGGCGCTCAGCTCGTCGTTCGTCGCGGTCGGAGCGCCGTCGTCGGCGCGTTCGCCTGGCAGCTCGGCGAGCGAGCCCTCGACCTCGCGAACGACCTTGCCGACCGCGATCGCGAACACGCCCTGGCCGCCCTTGAGCAGGTCGACCACCTCGTCGGTCGAGGTGCACTCGTAGACCGTGGTCCCGTCGCTGAGCAGCGTGATGTCGGCCAGGTCCTCGGCGCCGCCGGCCCGGAGCTGGCCCACGGCCGAGCGGATGTTCTGCAGCGAGATGCCGGTGTCGAGCAGCCGGCGGACCAGCTTGAGCACCAGGATGTCGCGGAACGAGTAGAGCCGCTGGGTCCCCGACCCGCCCGCGTCTCGCACGCTGGGCGTGACGAGGCCCGTCCTGGCCCAGTAGTCGAGCTGGCGGTAGGTGATCCCGGCGACGGCGCAGGCCGTCTGGCCGCGGTAGCCGGTCCCCTCCTCCGGCGGCATGGGCCCGCCGGCGTCGAACAGCGGCTCCTGAACGCCGTCCCGATCGTCAGCCACTGCCCCTCCTCCGCCGCGGCTCGCCGGGTCCCGGCACGCTCGCGATGTGCGGCACGCTAGGGAGGCTGAAGGTCACGGTCAACGACATCCCGACTCGTGTCGTTTTGCTTACTCTCAGGTCGAGGTTGAGAGTTCTTTCGGGGTCGAGCACGAGTCGAGGTCAGCCCGTGGTGTTGAAGTCGTCGGGCGAGATCTGGTCGAGGAACTCGCGGAACTTCTCGACCTCGCTCTCCTGCTCGTCGGCGATCGGGATGCCGGCCTCCGCGAGCACCGTCTCCTCCGCGTAGATGGTCACGCCCATCCGCATGGCGAGCGCGATCGCGTCGGAGGGCCGGGCGGAGACCTCGACGCCGGTGTCGAAGACGAGGTTGGCGTAGAACACGCCGTCCTGCAGGTCGGTGATGTGGACGGCGGTGATGGTCGTCCCGAGGGCGTCGAGGATGTCCTTGACCAGGTCGTGGGTCATCGGCCGGGCCGTGACGATCTGCTGCTGGGCGAACGCGATCGCCGTCGCCTCGACGGCACCGATCCAGATGGGCAGGTACCGGTCGCCGTCGACCTCCTTGAGGAGGACGATCGGCTGGTTCGTCGGCAGCTCGACGCGGACGCCGACGACGGTCACCTCGTTCACCGGCACCCTCCCGAACGCCTCTCCCCGCGGGCCGGACCCATACCCGGGGACCTGGTCGCGAACCTACACCGCGGGGCACCGCGGGGCAGACCGGACGGCGACCCCGGGCTGCCCGGCGGGGCGGCTGCCGTCAGCGGGTCAGGCCGGGCTTGAGCCCGGCGCGGACGAGCGCCGAGTGCAGCCGGATGCTCAGCGCCGCCAGCTCCCGGACGGTCTCGTCCGCGCGGGCCCGCGCCTCGGGGTTGCGCTGGCGGACGAGCGGCGCCACGACCTGCTCGAACAGCCCGATCTCGCGGTCCGCCGCGCTCCGGAACGGCCGCAGGTGCCGCGACTCGATGCCGAACCTGCTCATCTCGGCGACCGTCTTGGCCACGATCAGCGCGTCGCCGTCGTAGTAGCTGCCGCCCGGGCGCGGCGCGACCAGGCCGTACTGCTCGAGCTGCTCCAGCTGCTCCAGGGTCAGGCCCGCCGCCGTGGCCAGCTCGTCCCGCGTCAGCCGGACGTCGGACACGTCCATCACGAACGCCTCGGGCCCCGGCAGCCCGTCGACCGCCGTCAGCGCCCGGGGCACCTGCGGGGACCCGTCCGCGCCCTCGGCCGGCTCCAGGCCGCGGTCCAGGGCCTCGAGGTGCGCCTTGATCACGCGGAGCGGGAGGTAGCGGTCGCGCTGGGCGGAGAGGACGTAGCGGAGCCGGCCGACGTCGTCGCGGGTGAACTTGCGGTAGCCGGAGGAGGTGCGCTCGGGCTCGATCAGGCCCTCGGTCTCCAGGAACCGGATCTTGGAGATCGTGACGTCGGGGAAGTCCCCGCGGAGCTGGGCCAGCACCTCCCCGATGCTGAGGAACGCCTTGCGCGCGCTCGCGCTCACGCGTCTCCCCCGTGCCGGGGCCCCGCGAAGAACACCAGCCGGAACTTGCCGATCTGCACCTCGTCCCCGCCGGAGAGGTCGGTGTCGTCGATGCGCTCGCGGTTGAGGTAGGTGCCGTTGAGGCTGCCGACGTCCCTGACGGTGAACCGGCCGCCGTCGCGGCGGAACTCCGCGTGCCGCCGGGAGACCGTCACGTCGTCCAGGAAGATGTCGCTCTCCGGGTGCCGGCCCGCCGTCGTGACGTCCTTGTCGAGGAGGAACCGGCTGCCGGCGTTCGGGCCGCGCTTGACGACGAGCAGCGCCGAGCCGGCCGGGAGCCCCTCGACGGCCGCGGACTCCTCGTGGTGCTCGTCGTCGGCGTCGGTCTCCAGCGCCTGGATGGCGATCGTCGACGTCGTCTCCGCCGGAGCCTCGCCCGTCCCGGCGAGCGGCGCGCCGCAGCGCCCGCAGAAGTGGCTGCCCGCGGGGTTCTCCTGGCCGCACCTCGTACAGAACACGCGGGGTGCCTCCTCGGTTCGCGCGGCCGGGGCGCCGAAACGGCCCCGGGGGTGCTGCGGAGGCTAGTCACCCCGCGAACGAAGGGTCAACCGGAGGTACGGACTTGTGGACGAACCGCGTTATCCACACCTGTACTTCAGCGTGAGGGTTGAGCGTGCTATGAGGCTCGCTCAGGCCGAGGACACGCTCGCGCCGTACGCCGCCGCGTCGAGCAGCTCGCCGAGCGCGGCCGGGTCGGCCGGGCGGATCTCGGCGATCCAGCCGTCGCCGTACGGGTCGCTGTTCAGCAGCTCGGGCTGCTGGTCGAGGCGCTCGTTGCGGGCCACGACCGCGCCGGCGAGGGGTGCGTAGACGTCGGAGACGCTCTTGGTCGACTCGACCTCGCCGAGGGCCTGGCCGGCGCTCACGTCGCTGCCCACGGCCGAGACCGAGACGTACACGATGTCGCCGAGGGCGTCCTGGGCGTACGACGTGATGCCGATCCGAACGATCCCGTCGTCGTTCGGGGCGCTGACCCACTCGTGCTCGGCGGTGTACTTCAGCTCATCGGGGAACACGGGGTCTCACTCTCGTCCGGAGCGCTAGGTCAGGAGGCGGCGCGAGCGTAGCGGGGCGAAGAAAGCGGTCGCAAGGCGTCGACGACCAGCCGCTCGCGCTCGCTGAGCTGGATCGACGCACCGCTGCGCCCGCCCACCGAGTCGGCCACGCCCCCGGGGATGCCCATCGCGTCGGCCAGCGTGTGCGCGTCGCCGATCGCGCGGAACACGTACGGCGCCCGCACCGGCGTGCCGTCCGCCAGCACCCCGGAGCCGGCGTCGGTGAAGTAGCTCGACGCGACGAGGCGGACGCCGTTGACCTGCATCGCCTCCGCGCCGGCGTCGCGCAGCTCCTGCATCGTGTCGAGCAGCAGGTCGGCGGTGACCGCGTGCTCGGGGTCGCTGATCGTGACCTCGATGCCGGGGCCGGTCGCGGCGACCGTTCCGGCGAGGATGCGGAGCACGTCCCTGCGGCGGCGGCTCTCCTCGAGCGCGGCCGCGCCCTGGTCCGCGCCGCCGTTGAGCTTCTCCCGGGTGCGCTGCAGCTCGTCGATCTCGGTCCGCAGGCGGTCGCCGCGGGCGGTGAGGTCGTCGATGATCCGGACCAGGTCCTCCTGGCGCGCCGACGCGAACCGTGACGACTGCTGCGTCGTCCGCAGCTGCACGACCAGCGCGAACCCGAGCACGGCGACGACCAGGCCGACGAGGGCCTGGCTGCGGCGCGGGATCCGGGGCGTCATGCGCGGAACAGGTGGCGGCGGATGGCGGCGAGGTTCTGGAAGATCCGGATGCCGAGCACGACGATCACCGCGGTCGAGAGCTGCCCGCCCACGCCGAGCTGGTCGCCGAGGAAGACGAGGAGGGCGGCGAGGAGGGCGTTCGAGACGAACGACACCACGAACACCTTGTCGTCGAAGATCCCGTCCAGCAGCGCGCGCACGCCGCCGAACACCGCGTCGAGCGCGGCCACCACGGCGATCGGCAGGTACGGCTGGAGCCAGAGCGGCACGACCGGCTTGAGCAGCAGGCCGAGGGCGACCCCGATGACGAGCGCGACGCCGGGGATCATGGGGGTCCTCCGGTGCCGTTGGGGCTGCTGGGGCTGCTGGGGCTGCTGGGGCTGCTGGGGCGCGCGGAACCGGAGGGGCCGCCGTTGGTCCTGGCGGCGCCGGGCCCCGCGGTCGACTTCGCCGCGGGCGGGGTCGTGGCGGTGGCGTGCCGCAGGTCGGAGGTCGTGGAGGCGGGCAGGTCGAGACGGTCCTTGCGCGCGACCGAGAACCCGAGCCCGAACGCGTCCACCCAGGTCCGGAACCGCCGCGCCGTCGGGCTGTCCGTGAATGCCGGCTCGACCACGTCCGGGTCCCCGATCGCCCTGACGACGTACGGCGGCGAGACCGGGACGTAGTCCACCAGGATCGCCTCCCCGGCCTCCCGGATGGCGGTGAGCGCGCTGACCCGGTGGTCGTTCACGCTGACGGCCTCGGCGCCGGCGGCCCAGAGGGCGTTCACGACGGACTGGAGGTCGACGTCGGTGATCCGGCCGTTGCCCTCGGCGTCGTTGCCGTCGGGGTTGTCCTGGAGGGTGACCGCGAGCCCCGGCCCCCGGACGCGGACGCCGCCGGCCGCCAGCTCGAGCCGGGCCAGGTCGTCGGCGAGCGCGCGACCCGCGGTGGACTGCCGGAGCGCGGCGTCGCGCGCGGCGGCGGTGTCCCGCCGCAACGCGGCCTGCTCCCGGGCGAGCCGGTCCGCGGTCGCCGAACGCTGCCGCGCCTCGCTCGCCAGCGACGCGCGGATGCGTTGCGCGGCGGGGGCCCGCGCCCGGGTCTGCGCGGCGGCGACGCCCCAGATCAGGCCCACCGCCAGCAGCGCCGCGAGGGCCACGGTCGAGGAGGGTCGCGCCGGGTCCCGGCCCGCCGCGGCCCGGCGGCCGGCGGCCGCGACGTACGCGGGGTCGACGGTGATCGTCGTTATATCGACGAATAGCGAGGTCGACACGAACTCTCGCGTGGTGTCGGCCCGGCCCCCTGTCATGCGGGAATTGTGCCGCATCCGGCGCTCAGTGGCCCGCCGCCTCGACGACGGCGGCCCACTCTTCCAGCAACGCCGACGCCGACGCGGCATCCGGGCCCTCCGCCCAGATGTGCGTCACGGCCTCGGCCGGGTCGGGCAGCACCAGCACCCAGCGGCCGTCCGACTCCACGACGCGGACACCGTCGGTCGTGTCCAGCTCCCGGCCGGCCGCGGCCTCGACCACCGAGCGCATGACCAGCCCCTTCGCCGCCCACGGCGTGGGGACCGACTGGCGGACGACGTACGCCATCGGGATGCGGGCGTCGATCTGGCTCAACGTGAGGTTGGTCCGCGCGATCAGCCCGGCCAGCCGCACGAACGCCGCCACGCCGTCCAGTGCCGCCGTGAACTCCGGCACCACGACGCCCCCACGCCCGTCCCCCGCGAAGATCACGCCGGGCTCGCGCGCGGCCGTGACCAGGTCGTACGGCGACTGCGAGGTCCAGTGCACGGTGACGTGGTGGAACGCCGCCACCTTCTCCGCGACCCGGGTCGTCGTGACGGGCAGGACCACCGTGCCGCCCTGGCGTTCTGCGGCGACCAGGTCGAGCAGGACGAGCAGCGCCCGGTCGTCGTGGATGAGCACGCCACGCTCGTCGACCAGCGCCAGCCGCTCCCCCGCGTGGTCGAACCGCACGCCGAAGTTCGCTCGGCTCGCGCTCACGATCTCGCCGAGGCGCTCGATGCCGCGCATGTGGTCGGCGAGCGTCTCCGTCGTGTACGTCTCGTCCAGCTGGCCGTTCAGCGTCAGCACGTCCACGCCGAGCCGGCCGAGCAGCGTCGGCAGCACCAGCGCCGCCGTGCCGCCGGCCGTGTCCACGACGACCTTCAGCCCGGCCTCGCGGATGCCGGAGCAGTCGAGGCAGTTGAGCAGCTCCTGCGTGTACTGCTCCATGGTCCGGCTCGGGAACGTCAGCTCCGCGATCTCGCCCGGGAAGGCCCGCCGGAACTCCTCGCGGTAGAACACCCGCTCCAGCTTGCGCTGCGCGGCCAGGCTGAGGTCGGCGCCGTTCGCGTCGAGGAACACGATGTCCAGGCTCTGCGGGTCCCCCGCGGACGTCCGCAGCGTCACCCCGCCGACCGCGTCGCCGATCGCCACGTCGAACCGCGTCACCGGCGTGGGGGCGACCTCGAGGTCCCGTACGTTGATCGCGCTGGCCGTGAGCGCGCTGATGACCGCCCGCTTCAGCGCGCGGGCCGCGCGGCTGGCGTCGCGGCTCGTCGTGACGACACTGCCCTTCTTGAGCGTCGTCGCGTACGCGCTGGCCAGCCGGACCGCCAGCTCGGGCGTGATCTCGACGTTGACCAGGCCGGAGACGCCGCGCGGGCCGAACAGGTTCCGCTGCCCGCGCGACTCCCAGATGACGCTGGTGTTGACGACCGCGCCCGCCTCGATCGTCTTGAACGGGTACACCTTCACCCCGTGCGAGAGGAACGCCTCCTCCTCGACGACGCACTCGTCGCCGACGACGGCGCCCTCCTCGATCCGCGCCGCCCGCATGATGTCGGTGTTCTTGCCGACGACGCAGCCGCGCAGGTTGGTCTGCGGGCCGATGAACACGTTGTCGTGGATCACCGCCCGGTGCAGGAACGCGCCGCTCTTCACGACGACGTTGCTCCCGAGCACGGTGTACTCGCGCAGCTCGGCGCCGGCCTCGACCTTGGCGTAGTCGCCGATGTAGAGGGGGCCGTTCAGGATCGCGTCGGGGTCGACCTCGGCGCCCTCCCCCACCCAGACGCCGGGCGACAGCTCGAAGCCGTCGATCTCGACGTCAACGTGACGGTTCAACACGTCGGCCTGCGCGCGGATGTAGCTCTCGTGCGTGCCGACGTCCTCCCAGTAGCCGTCCGCGATGTAGCCGAACAGCGGCGCGCCCTCCGCCAGCAGCTTCGGGAAGACGTCGCCGGACCAGTCCACGACCTGGCCCTCGGCGACGTGGTCGAAAACCTCCGGCTCCATCACGTAGATGCCGGTGTTCGCGGTGTCGGAGAACACCTGCCCCCACGTCGGCTTCTCCAGGAACCGGTCGATCCGCCCGTCGTCGTCGGTGATGACGATGCCGAACTCGAGCGGGTTCGGGACCCGCTTGAGGCAGACCGTGACCAGCGCGCCCTGCTTGCGGTGGTACTCGGTGAGCGCGGTGAGGTCGATGTCGGTGAGCGCGTCGCCGCTGATCACGAGGAACGGCGCGCCCCGCAGCCGGTCCTCGGCGTTCTTCACGCTCCCGGCCGTACCGAGCGGCTCGACCTCGGTGGCGTAGTCGAGGCTCATGCCGAGCTCGTCGCCGTCGCCGAAGTAGTTCCTGATCAGGCTGGCGAGGAACTGCACGGTCACGACCGTCTCGGTCAGGCCGTGCCGGCGCAGCAGCCGCAGGACGTGCTCCATGATCGGCTTGTTGACGACCGGGAGGAGCGGCTTCGGCTGGTTGGCCGTCATCGGCCGCAGGCGTGTCCCCTCCCCGCCGGCCATCACGACGGCCCTCACGCCGGCGCTCCTTCCCCGTACCGGCCCCCGCCAACCGGCCGGGCGACGGCCGCGAGCTGGCGTACGTACAGCACCCCGGCCCACCAGTACAGCGCGACCCCCCAGCCCGCGAACGCCCAGCCCAGCGGCCGCGCGACCGTCGCGAGCGTGTTGTGGCCGGCGCCGAGCAGCAGGAGGGGGAACGCGTAGAGCAGGTTGGATGTCGCGGCCTTGCCCATGAAGTTGACCGGCGGCGGGCCGTAGCCGTGCTTGCGCCAGACGGGCAGCAGCCCGGCGAGGAACAGATCGCGGGCGAGAAGGCTCAACGTCAGGTAGAGGGGCAGGATCCCCCGCGCGGTGAAGGCCAACACTGTCGTCAAGATGTAGAGACGGTCGGCCAACGGGTCCAGCAACTGGCCGACGCGGGAGACGAGGCCATAACGGCGGGCGATCTTGCCGTCGAAGTAGTCCGTCCAGCCGCTGACCATGAGCAGCACGACGGCCCAGCCGTCAGCATGCGGGCCGAGGACCAGCCAGAGGAAGACGGGGACGCCGAGCAGGCGCAGCGCGGAGAGGGCGTTCGGGATCGTCAGGACCCGGTCGGTGACCGCCGGCTCCGCGCGGTCGACCCGAGCGTCGGTCACTGACACCTCCGTGGTCACGTCCAGTATGTCAGAGGGGCTGCCGGGTATATCCCGGGCGAACGTGACCCATTCGCCCCGCTGTCGTTGCACACGAGTGCGCACCCGTCTGCTCGTTCCCGTCCTCGCCGTGCTCCTCTCCGCCTTCGCCGTACCGTCCCGGTCGGCCACGCCCGCTCCCGTGCCCGCCGACTTCTACGGCACGTGGTACGACGCCCTGAGCCACACATCCGCGGAGAACACGCCGAAGCTCGACGCCCAGGCCTCCATGGGGATGGGCGCGATCCGCCAGTACATGTGGTGGGACCGGATGGAGGTCCGGCCGGGCGTGTACGACTGGACCCGGATGGACGAGGTCGTCAAGGACACGACCGCCCGCGGCATCGCGCTCGTGCCGACGCTGCTATACACGCCGGCGTTCTACAGCAGCAAGCCGGCCGGCGCGACGGGGTCGACGCAGTACCCCCCGAAGGACCCGCGCACGATGGCGGCGTACGCGACCGCCCTGATCGAGCGCTACGGGCCGCGGGGCACGTACTGGTGCCCGCCGTTGGTGCCGGCGTTCGTGCCGCAGGCGCAGGCCGCCGCCGTCCGGGACGCGGTCCCGTGTGACGACAGCAAGGCGCTGCGGACCTGGGAGGTCTGGAACGAGCCCGACCTCAAGGCGTGGTGGAAGGGCAGGGCCAGCGCCGCGGAGTACGCGGACCTGCTCAGGACGGTCTCCGCCGCGATCAAGAAGGCGGACCCGGGCGCGGAGGTCGTGCTCGGCTCGCTGACCGGCGCGCAGGCGGCCAAGCGGGGCGGGTTCCTCGAGCAGCTCTACAAGCTGGGTGCGGCGAAGTCGTTCGACACCATCGCGTTCAACCCCTACGCGCCGAGCGTGCGCGACATGATCACCCGCATCCGGGACGTGCGGACGATCGCGGCGGCCTACGGCGACGGCGCGAAGCCGATCCGGATCCTCGAGTACGGCTGGGCGACCGGTGGCCGCTCCCCGATCACCACCGTGTCCTCGGCATGCCAGGCCGCGCTGCTGTACGCGGGCACCGTCCGCCTGGCGGAGGTCCGGACGGAGTTCAGGCTGAGGAGCATCGCGCAGTTCCAGTGGCAGGACTCGCCGGCCAGGAGCACCGCGTGGCCCGACTACGCCGGCGTCGTGACCGTCGAGGGCACGAACAAGCCTGCCCTGTCCGCGCTGGCCGCGGCGGTCGGCGGCGAGCCCGCGCCGGCCGGAGCGTCGTTGGCGTCCTGCCCCGTCGAGCGCCGGGCGGTGCGCTGACTGTTCGTCGCCGTTCCGGCCGCGACGGTCAGGAGGGCGGACGCCCTCCCGACCCGCGAACCGCTTCTGTCGGGACGACAGGATTTGAACCTGCGACCCCTTGACCCCCAGTCAAGTGCGCTACCAAGCTGCGCCACGTCCCGGCGCCACGGCGCTCGCGCCGCGGTGCTGGCGGATCGTAACAGGGTCGGTCGGGCCGCCGGGAGCGGTGTCGGCGCGCGCCGGTCAGCGGGTCTTGCCGCCGTGGCGGCGTTCCTTCACCTTCACCTGGACGTCGATGGGCGAGCCGGGGAACCCGAAGTCCTCGCGCAGGCGGCGTTCGACGAACCGCAGGTAGCCGGGCTCGAGGGGGCCGCTGGTGAACAGCACGAACTTCGGCGGCCGCGTGCCCGCCTGGGTCGCGAACAGCACGCGGGGCGCCTTGCCGCCGCGCGGCGGCGGCGGCGTCCGGCCGACGACCTCGGCGATCCAGGAGTTCAGCCGGGCCGTCGGGATGCGCTGCTCCCAGGACGCGAGAGCGGTCTCCAGGGCCGGGCCGAGCTTGTCGACGCCGCGTCCTGTGCGGGCGCTGATGTTCACGCGGGGGGCCCAGGCGGTGCGGCCGAGGTCGGCGCGGAGTTCGCGTTCGAGGTCGTAGTGGCGGTCCTCGTCGAGCAGGTCCCACTTGTTGACCGCGAGGACCAGCGCGCGGCCGGCCTCCACGACCGTGGCGAGGACGCGCTGGTCCTGCTCGGTGAGGCGTTCCGAGGCGTCGATGAGGACGATCGCGACCTCCGCGGCGTCGAGCGCCTGAACGGTCCGGACGCTGGAGTAGTACTCGGCGCCGCTCGCCTCGCGGACGCGCCGTCTCAGCCCTGCGGTATCTACAAAGCGGTACGTCGTTCCATCGACCTCGACCAGGTCGTCGACCGGGTCGCGCGTGGTGCCGGCGACGTCGTCCACGAGCGCGCGTTCGGTGCGGGCGAGGCGGTTGAGCAGTGACGACTTACCGACATTCGGTCGGCCGATCAACGCGACGCGGCGCGGGCCCTGCTCCTCGTCGCCCTCCGGCGGCGCCTCGGGCAGCGCGTCCAGAACGGCGTCCAGCAGGTCCCCGCTCCCCCGGCCGTGCAGCGCACTGACTGCCAGCGGCTCGCCGAGGCCGAGCGACCAGAGCTCGGACGCGTCGGACTCCGTACGCGCGTCGTCGACCTTGTTCGCCGCGAGCACGACCGGGCGGCCGCTGCGTTGCAGGATCCGGGCGACCCGGCGGTCGACCTCGGTCGCGCCGACCGTCGCGTCGACGACCATGAGGACCGCGTCCGCGGCGGTGACCGCGACCTCGGCCTGGTCGGCGACACGGGCGGACAGCCCCTCGGCGTCGGGGTCCCAGCCACCGGTGTCCACGACGGTGAACGCGCGCCCGCGCCAGGCGGCGTCGTACGCCACCCGGTCCCGCGTCACGCCCGGCACGTCCTGGACGACGGCCTCGCGGCGGCCGAGGAACCGGTTGACCAGGGTGGACTTGCCGACGTTCGGCCGCCCGACGACGGCGAGGACCGGCAGCCGGCCGCGCTCCTGGCCGTCCGGGACGGGCTCGGCGCCTTCGGTCATCGGCCGACCTCGGCCTCGGCCTGGACGATGTGCGCCTTCAGCGCGAGCCTGATCTCCTCGGCGGCGGCGGCCAGCGCGCTGCGGGCGCGGGGGTTCGCGGGCACCGAGACCGTGAACGGCTCGCCGAACACGATGTCGACCCGGGTCCGCCACCGGGGCAGCCGGGCGCCCTTCGGCATCGCCCGCTCGGTCCCCAGGCAGGCCACGGGGACGATCGGGACACCCGGGGTGCGCAGGGCGACGTACGCGATCCCGTGCTGCACGCTCTCCAGCTCGCCCGCGCCACGGGTGCCCTCGGGGAACATCCCGAGCATGCCGCCCCGCGCGAGCACGGCGGTCGCCCGGCGCAGCGCCTCGCGGTCGGCGCGGCCGCGGTCGACGGGGATCTGGCCCAGCCAGCCGAGCAGCCGGGCAGTCCGTGCCGAGAACAGCTCCGACTTCGCCAGGAAGCTCGCCTGCCGCGGCACGAACGCCGCCACCAGCGGTCCGTCCAGCAGGCCCCGGTGGTTTCCCGCCAGCAGCACCGGGCCAATGGACGGAACCCGCTGTGCGTGTCTAACCCTCATGTCGAGCGCGCAACGAACGAGTCCCCGCGCGACAACCCTCGCCACGCGGTAGAGACGCGGCCGTACCGGAACGTCCGGCAGTGCCCTCCGTCGCGGGCTCACGGGGACGAGGTGGGGCGCGGTACGTGCCGGCTCGCCGACCGGCTGGCGAGCGGGCTGGGTCGGCTCGGTGGAGGCGGTCATGCGGCGCCGCCGTCCGCCTGGCTGGTCCTGGCCGCGCGGGCCGGGCGGGGGCTGCGCCGTGGCGCGAGCCCCCGGCGCCGCGCGGCGGCGAGCACCTCCCCCACCACCGCGTCCACGGTCCGCGCGGTCGAGTCGACCACCACGGCGTCCGCGGCCTGGGCGAGCGGGCTGGCCGCCCGGGTGGAGTCGCGGGCGTCGCGGCGGTCGATCTCGGCACGGGTGTCCTGCTCCGCTGCGGCGTCGCCCACCGAGGCGAGCTGTCGGTGCCGGCGGGCGGCCCGGGCCTCGCTCGACGCCGTCAGGAAGATCTTGAGCGGGGCGCCGGGCGCCACGGTCGTGCCGATGTCGCGGCCCTCGACGACGATCCCGCCGTCGGCAATCAGTTCGCGCTGCCGGCGGACCAGCGCCGCGCGGACCGCGGGGACCGCCGACACCGCCGACACGGCGTTGGTGACCGCGCGGGAGCGGATCGGCACCGAGACGTTCGTCCCGTCGATCACGATGGTGGGGCGGCGCGGGTTCGTGCCGGGCTCGATCCTGGCGCGTTCGGCCAGCTCGGCCAGCGCGGCCCCGTCCTCGAGGTCGATCCGCCGGTCGAGCGCCTGCCAGGTCAGCGCGCGGTACATCGCGCCGGTGTCGAGGTAGCGGAACCCGAGCCGCTGCGCCACGCGCCGGGCCACCGTGCTCTTGCCGCTGCCGGACGGGCCGTCGATCGCGACGACGGGGGCCTCCGGGCCGGCTGCCGGTGTGACGGGAGTCGCCGAGCCGGGCGGCTTCGAGGCTGCCCGGACCACCGCACCGCCCTCTCCCGTGCCGTGCGCGACAGGTGTCGCCGCATCGTTCCGAAGCGTAGCGCGCCCGGCGACCCGCGCCGAACGTGCGTTCCGCCCGCCCCGGCGCTGCTCGCGGGGTTCGTCCGGTGGGCCGCTCGTAACGACATGTCGATCTACCGCCGCACGGTTGGGCCGTGCGTTGGGCGATATGTCGATGTGTCGCTCAACTGCTTCGGTGCGCTGCCCACCCTGCCGCCGCCAGCGCCTTCAGCAACTGGTCCACGGCCTCGGGCCGGACGTCGAGGTCGACGTAGCCGACCGGGTGGTCGGGGGCGTGCTCGATCGAGAGGTCCTCGACGTTGACCCCGGCCTGTCCGGCCGCCGCGAGCAGCCGGCCCAGCTCTCCCGGCCGGTCGGGGAGGACGACGCCGACCCGGGTCCAGCTTGGCCGCGGCGCGGCGGCCTTGCCGGGCAGCGCGGCCCGGCCCGCCCGGCCGGCGCGGACGAGGTCGGCGACGGGGGTGCCGTCCCCGCGGTTCAGCGCCTCCGCGACACCGCTTAGCACGGCGGCCAGTGCGTGCAGCTCGACGGCGAGCGGGCCCGCGTTGCCCCGCGCGATCGCCGCCCAGAGGTCCGGGTCGGACTCGGCGAGCCTGGTCGTGTCCCGGAAGCCCTGCCCGGCCAGCGCCGGAGCGTGCGGTCCGGCAGCTGCCAGCCGCGCCGCGAGCGCGCTCGCCACGACCTGCGGCGCGTGCGAGACGGCCGCGAGCACCGCGTCGTGCGTGGCGGCGTCGACAACGGCAGTCCGCGCGCCGCAGCGGCGGGCCAGCTCCTCCGCGTCCGCCCGCGCCTCGGCCGACGAGCCCGGCAGCGGGCAGACCACCCACGCGGCACCGTCGAAGAGCTCCGACTGGGCCGCCCCCGGCCCGCCGCGTTCGCGCCCCGCGATCGGATGGCCTCCGCAGAACCGGCTGGACATCTCCCTGTTGAGCGTCTCAACCTCGACAAGAACGTGAGTCTTGGTGCTACATACATCACTAACTGTTGCCGTGAGAGCGAGACGAAGAACCTGGTCAACGACCTCCGCTGTCGGACCCGGCGGTGCGGCGACGACGACGTGCGTACATGCCGCGAGTGCCGCCCACTCCCCCGCGTCGCCGGCCCCGAGGGCGGCCGCCGTGGTGGCGCGGTCCCCGTCGACGTCGACGAGGAGGGCGCGTTCGCCGCGCCGGGCCAGGGCCAGGCCGATCGACGTCCCGATGAGGCCCGCGCCGACGATCCCGACGCGCTCCAGGCTCACCGGGGCAGGTCCGTCCGCAGCGCGGCCGCCCCGTGCAGGTAGACGTGCCGGATCTCGCCACGGTCCAGCGGGGTCTCGAAGTGGGCCAGCAGCCGCAGCACGCGCGGCATCGAACCCGGGACGTCGATCTCGGTGGCGCAGAGCAGCGGGACGTCGGTGATGCCGAGCCGGCGGGCGGCGTACGCGGGGAACTCCGACGTCAGGTCCGGCGTCGCCGTGAAGATCACGCTGATCAGGTCGGTGGCGGCGATGGCGTTGCGGTCGAGCACCGCGGTGACCAGCTCGCCGGCGGCGTCGAGCACGGCGTCGCGCTCGTCGCGGTCGACCTGTGTCGCGCCGCGGACCGCCCGGACCGCCACCTGGTACCCCTCTCGTCGCGGGTTACCTTAGCGGCTGGTCGCTCTGCCGCCACAACGACATGGCGGTGGAACGTTGAGTCGTCCTGTCGACAAGCCTTGGTACGGGTTTCATGACGAGTCGCCGTGTCGGCCGCGCCCTGCCCGAGGGGCGCTCCTTCAATTCGGCGCGCCAACTTGTAGCCCGTGCTGCCGTAAAGCGGCATGTCGACTGACCACCCCCGGCGCGGCGTTCGGTGAGGGGTTGTGCTTCCAAGCGATGTAGCACTAGATCGACAAACGTGTTTACCGCTTCGGCTTCTCGTCGCCTTGGGTGCTCGCCGCCTTGTAGAGAGAACGGATCTCGGGCACGGCGAGGTGACGAAGCCGTCCCGGCTTCAGCTCGCCGAGGGCGAGCGGACCGATGTGGGTCCGCACCAGCCGGCGTACCGGGTGGTCGAGCGCGTCGAACATGCGCCGGACGACGCGGTTGCGGCCGTCGTGGATGACCAGCTCGAGCTGGGTCGCGGCGTCGGTCGAGGCGACCAGCCTGGCGGCGTCGGCACGAGCCGGGCCGTCGTCGAGCTCGACCCCGGACCGCAGCTGCTGGACCAGCCGGCGACCGGGCCGGCCGTCGACCTGGACCAGGTAGGTCTTGCGCACCCCGAACGACGGGTGGGTGAGCCGGTGGGCCAGCGTTCCGTCGTTGGTCAGCAGCAGCAGCCCCTCGCTCTCGGCGTCCAGCCGTCCCACGTGGAAGACCCGCTGGGCGCGATCGAGGACGTAGTCGCCGTCGCCGGGGCGCCCCTGGTCGTCGGTCATCGTGGTGAGGACGCCTGCGGGCTTGTTGAGGGCCAGGTAGACGGAGTCCGGGACGACGGGGACGGTGACGCCGTCGACCATCACCTGATCGACGGTCGGGTCGATCCTGGTGCCCATCTCGCGAACGACCGATCCGTTGACCGCGACGCGTCCAGCCGCGATCAAGTCCTCGCAGGCCCTTCTGGACCCGATTCCACTAGAGGCCAACACCTTCTGTAGACGGATTCCGCTCACTTCGTCCAACAGTCAACCTTAGGTCGAGACGGTCTACGCGTGATCGGCGAGGTCGTCGAGGTTGACGGGGAGGAGCGGAGCGAGGTTCGGGAGCTCGTCCAGGCTCCGGAGGCCGAGGCGTTCGAGGAAGTATGGCGTCGTCACGTACAAGTGCGCGCCGCTCGGCCCTTCCTCCCCCGCCTCGGCGATCAGGCCCCGCGTGAGCAGCGTGCGGACGACGCCGTCGACGTTGACGCCGCGGATGGCGGCCACCGACTGCCGGCCGACCGGCTGGCGGTACGCGATCACCGCAAGCGTCTCGAGCGCGGCCTGGGTGAGCCTGGCCTGCTGGCCTTCGAGCACGAACCGCTCGATGTAGGGCGCGCAGTCCGGCGCGGTGTACAGCCGCCAGCCGCCGGCGACCTGGCGGAGCTCGAAGCCGCGGTCGTCCTGCTCGTACGCGGCGGCGAGAGCCTCCAGCGTCTCCAGCACGGTCGCGCGGGGTGCCTCGACGACTTGCGCGAGGTCGACGTCGGGGACCGGCTGGTCCACGACGAGCAGGATCGCCTCGATGATCTTGCGGAGTGGCGGGGCGGGCTCGTCGGGGTCGGCTGCGGACGCGGGGTGAGGCTCGGCGGTGCCGCCGAGCGGTTCCGGGGTCCCGAGGGGCCGTTCCGGGGTCCGCGCGGGTGGCTCGGCACTGCCGTCGGAGGGTTCCCTGGGACTGACGGAGGGCTGCGCCGGGGCCGCGGCGAGCGCGTCTGACGTTATGTCAATCACGTCGGGGGCGGGCGGTACCTGGGAGACCCCGTCCGTCGAGGCGTTCCGGGGGTCTTCAGTCATCGGCCGGCTCCTCGGCGGGGGCGGTGGGCGCGGGGCCGGCGGAGGGGCTGCCGTCGTACTCCTCGACGGTGAGGTAGACCGACGGGCCGGCTTCGGCGCCGGTCCACCGGCACTGGAGGTCACCGAGGGGGACGATCTGCTCGAACGTCACGTGCCCCTCCCGGAACAGCTCCAGCAGCGCCAGGAACCGCGCCACGACCTCGATCGGCTCGCGGCAGTCGGCCACGAGCGCGCGGAACGACGTTGTACCGACCTCGGCGAGGCGCTGGGCGAGCAGGATCGCCTGTTCGCGCACGCTCACGCGCACCTGGTGGACGTGGTCCACGGCGACGGCGAGCGGCTCCCGCGGGGTGAGCGCGCGCACGGCGAGCGCGGCGAACTGGTCGAGCCCGATGCCGATGAGCACGTCCGGCACGGCGGCCGCGAACCGCGGCTCCAGCGAGACCGCGCGCGGGACGCGGCGGGCCTCCCCGGCGATCAGGGCGTTCAGGATGGCGGCGGCCTCCTTGTACGCGCGGTACTGCAGCAGCCGCGCGAACAGCAGGTCGCGGGCCTCGAGGAGCGCGACGTCCTCCTCGTCGTCGACCTCGCCCGCCGGCAGCAGTCGCGCGGCCTTGAGGTCGAGCAGCGTGGCCGCTACGACCAGGAACTCAGTGGCCTGCCCGAGGTCCCAGGCCGGCCCGGCGGCCCGGATGTGGGCGATGAACTCGTCGGTGACCTGCGACAACGCCACCTCGGTGACGTCGAGCTTGTGCTTGGCGATCAGGCTCAGCAGCAGGTCGAACGGTCCCTCGAACACGTCGAGGTGCACCGCGAAGCCGGCCCGGCCCGCGACCGCGACGGCGCCGGGGTCCTCCTCCATGCGAGGCACCGTAGCAGGCTCGCGGGCCTGATCGCGGGGCACGCCGCCGGGACAGGCGTGATGGCGTTACATCGCTCTAATGCTTTGTCGACTGGGTCGCCGTCAGAAGCCGACGACGAGGCCGAGCGCGTGGGCGATGGGCGCGAGGAACGCCCCGGTCACCGCGACCACCAACGACATGATCAGCCCGCGGCCGCCGAAGATCGGCAGCATCAGCAGCACGCAGATGCCGAGGCCGATGTTGCGCTCCTCGAGCTGGTAGCGCGCGTTGCGCCAGCCGGGCGTGGCCGGGGCGTACAGCCAGAGGATCCGCGCTCCGTCCAACGGCGGGATCGGGAGCAGTGTGAGCACGCCGATCGCGGCGTTCACGACGGTGAACTCGATGAGCAGCAGGTTGCCGAACCCCGGCGAGACCGCGAAGCCACGCGGGTCGACCGAGTCGATGCCGCCCCCTGACACCAGCCGGAGCGCGACCAGGCCGAGCGCGGCGAGCAGCAGGTTCGTGACCGGTCCGGCGAGGACGGCGAGCACGTACCGGGTCCGGCCGCCGCGAAACCGCGGCTCCTGGAGGGGGACGGGCTTGTTCCAGCCGACGCCGGCGAGCAGCATGACGATGACGCCGAACGGCTCGAAGTGGCGTCGCGGATCGAGGCTCAGCCGCCGCGTAGCCAGGGGCAGCCGGTCACCGAACGCGCGCGCGGTCGCCGCCTGAGCGACGCAGTGCGCGACGATGCCGACGAGCAGCGCGAGCGCCACGCCGAGCAGCGCGCCGGGCTGGCGCAGCAGGAACAGCACGCCTGGGCTCCTTCCGCCACGGTCCGGGCCGTGCGGACGCTACCGTGCCGCGCGGGCGGCGGCCACGGCGGGCCGCGTCAGGGCGCCGGCTCCGGGCGCGCCGGTTCCGAGCGGGCCCGCGGCGTCAGCGGCCCTGCAGGCGGCGGACGAGCACGCTCTGCTCGCCCTTCGCGTCGAGGTCCGCGAGCACGACCGCCAGCGCCTCCCGCACCAGCCGGCCGCGGTCTGCCGCGAGGCCGTACTCGCCGCGCAGGGTCAGCCGGGCGCGTTCGATGTCGATCAGCTCCTCGGCGGAGCAGTACACGGTGATCTTCTCATCGTGGCGTTCGCGGCCGCTGGGGCGGCGCTCGCCGACCGGCCGGGGGCGGCGCCGGACCGGCGGCTCGCCGAGACCCTCCTCCCCCACCGTCTCGGCGGGCGGCGGGACGAGCGCGGGCGCCGCCGCTGCTGGGGCGGCCGCGGGTGCCGCGGCGGGCGCCGGATCGGGGACGGCAGCCGGCCCGGTGGACCGGAACAGCTCGTCGGCTCCTGGCAGGGGTACGCGCCGGCTCATCGGGCCAGCACCTCCTTGGCGAGTTCGCGGTACGCCTTCGCGCCCGTGGACGAGGGCGCGTACGTCGTGATCGGCTCCCCCGCCACGGTCGTTTCCGGGAACCGGACGGTCCGGCTGATCACCGTGTGGAAGACCCGGTCGCCGAACGCTTCAACCACCCGGGCCAGCACCTCACGACCGTGCAGCGTGCGGGCGTCGTACATCGTGGCCAGAATTCCCTCAACCTCAAGTTGAGGGTTAAGCCTCTCCTGGATTTTGTCTATAGTTTCGATCAACAGTGCGACACCGCGGAGTGCAAAGAACTCGCACTCCAGCGGGATCACGACACCGTGCGCGGCGGTGAGGGCGTTCACGGTCAGCAGGCCGAGGCTCGGCTGGCAGTCGATGAGGACGACGTCGTAGTCGCCGAGCACCGGCTGGAGCACCCGGAGCAGGGTCTGTTCGCGGGCCACCTCCCCCACCAGCTGCACCTCGGCCGCGGAGAGGTCGATGTTGCTGGGGATCAGGTCGAGGTCCGGGACGTGGGTCTTGAGCATCACGTCCTCGACGCCGACGTTGCGGTCCATCAGCAGGTTGTAGACCGTGCGGTCGAGCTGGAGCGGGTTCACGCCGAGACCGACGCTCAACGCCCCCTGCGGGTCGAAGTCGACGAGCAGCACCCGGCGGCCGAGCTCCGCGAGGGCCGCGCCGAGGTTGATGGTGCTGGTGGTCTTGCCGACGCCGCCCTTCTGGTTGCACATGGCGAGGATCCGGGCCGGTCCGTGGCTCTCCAGGACCGGCGGGTCCGGGAAGACCCGGACCGGGCGGCCGGTCGGGCCCAACGGCTCGGGGGCAGCCTGCGGCGCGACCGGCGTCTCCGCGGGACCGGCGGGCTCGGCGGGACCGGCTGGACCGGCCGGCTCGGCGAACACCGCCGGGACCGGGGTCGCCGGACCCGGCTGGCCGCCTGCCGCGGGGTCGCCGGGGCCGGTGCTCGCGGGTTCGCCGAACGGGTCCGTCGCGAATGTCGACATACCGTTAGAGCCTCCTGTCGGGAAACCGTCGTGCCGTCTTGACGACAGACGGGCGATGCTAGGCGCGTCGGACCGGCCAGCGCAAGGTCGCGCCGGACAGTGCGGGAATCGCGCGGGATCAGGACGAGGCGAGGGCCCTGGGGTGGGCGGCAGCGTAGACCTCGCGGAGGCGGTCCACGGTCACCAGGGTGTAGATCTGCGTGGTCGTGACCGACGCGTGGCCGAGCAGCTCCTGGACGACGCGGACGTCGGCGCCGCCGTCCAGCAGGTGCGTCGCGAACGAGTGCCGCAGCGTGTGGGGCGAGACGACCGCCCGCAGCCCGGCCTTCTCGGCGGCGTCCTTGAGCACCGTCCAGGCGGACTGGCGGGAGAGGCGGCCGCCACGCGCGTTCAGGAACAGCGCCGGGGTGCCCCTCCCCCCGGCGGCCAGCCCGGGCCGGGACCGGACGAGGTACGCGGACACGGCGGCGCGGGCGAAGCTCCCGACGGGGACGACCCGCTCCTTCGACCCCTTCCCGAACAGCCGGACGGACTCGCTCTCCAGGGAGAGGTCGTCGACGTCGAGGCCGACGACCTCGGAGATGCGGGCACCGGTGCCGTACAGCAGCTCGACCAGCGCCTGGTCGCGCAGCGCCAGCGGGGTCTGGTCGATCCCGGCGGCGTTGATCAGCGCGGCGACCTCGTCGACGGAGATCGCCTTCGGCAGCGAACGGGGCAGCGCCGGCGGCCGGACCTCCCGCGACACGTCGGCCGGGACCAACCCCTCCCGGACGGCGAACCGGTGCAGCCCCCGGACGGCGACCAGGGCCCGGGCGGCGGACGCCGCCTTCACCGGCGGGTGGCCCTCCGCGCCTTCCCGCAGCACGGCGACGAACCGCGCGACGTCCGGCTCGGTCACGTCGGCGAGGGCCACCGAGGCTCCCACCACGGCCGCGTAGCGGCGCAGGTCGCGGCGGTACGAGAGGAGGGTGTTCGCGGCGAGGCCGCGTTCGACCGCGAGGTGGTCGAGGTACCGCGCGGCGGCGGCGGCCACCGTGACGGGCACGGTGCCCGGCACGGTCAGGCCCAGACCTCGGCCAACGGCACCGACGAGAGGCCGTGGGCCTCGGCGACCGGCTCGTACGTGATCTGGCCACCGACGACGTTCACGCCGAGGGCGAGCGCCGGGTCGCGGCGGGCGGCGGCGACGATGCCCCGGTTCGCGATCTCGACGGCGTACGGGAGGGTGACGTTGGTCAGGGCGTACGTCGAGGTGTGCGGGACGGCGCCGGGCATGTTCGCGACGCAGTAGAAGATCGAGTCGTGGACCTTGTACGTCGGGTTCGAGTGGGTGGTCGGCCGGGTCGACTCGAAGCAGCCGCCCTGGTCGACGGAGATGTCGACCAGCACCGAGCCCGGCTTCATGGCGGCGACCATGTCGTCGGTCACCAGCACCGGGGCCTTCGCGCCGGGAACGAGCACGGCGCCGATGACCAGGTCGGCCTCGACGACGGCCTTCTCGATCTCGTAGGTGTTCGAGGCGACGGTCTGGATCCGGCCCTTGTGGATGCGGTCGACCTCGCGCAGCTTGGCGATGTTGCGGTCGAGGAGCAGGACCTCGGCCTCCATGCCCTGGGCGATCCAGGCGGCGTTCGAGCCGGAGATGCCGCCGCCGAGCACGACCACCCGCGCCGGGTAGACGCCCGGGGCGCCGCCCATGAGCACGCCGCGGCCGCCCTGGGCGCGTTCGAGGAAGTGCGCCCCGGCCTGCGGCGCCATCCGGCCCGCGACCTCGGACATGGGGGCGAGCAGCGGGAGGGAACGGTCGGTCAGCTCGACGGTCTCGTACGCGACCGCCGTGATCCCGGAGTCGAGCAGCGCCTTGGTGCACTCGAGGGACGCCGCGAGGTGCAGGTAGGTGAACAGCACCTGGCCCGCCCGCATCCGGTGGTACTCCTCCGCGATCGGCTCCTTGACCTTGAGCACCAGCTCGGCGGTGTCCCAGACGTCGTCCGCGGTGGGCAGGATCGACGCGCCCGCCGCGACGAACTCGTCGTCGGTGATGGAGGAGCCGAGCCCGGCCGAGTGCTCGATGTACACGTCGTGGCCTGCCGTGGCGAGCTCGTGGACGCCCGAGGGCGTGATGGCGACGCGGTACTCGTTGTCCTTCAGCTCGCGCGGAATGCCGACCTTCACGGAGACGTACCCCTTCGATGACGCCGGCGTCACCCACGCCGCGCTCGGCACGCAGTCTAGAGCGGAGCACGCCGATCGTTGCCGAATCCGGTTCGGGGCGCGACGAACGGGCATCTCGTCCGTCATATGAGGTGCACGACCGCCCCTACACCCAGCCAAGGAGCCCTTACCCGTGCGTACCCGCCTGCTCCTCCTCTCCGTGGCCGCCGCGAGCGCGGCCGCCCTCGTCGCGGCGCTCCCCGGTGGTTCGGCCTCGGCCGCCGGCTTCGGCACCCCCGTGGTCATCAGCGGCACCAACGCCAGCGAGCCGAGCATCGACGCGGCTCCCGACGGCACCCTCTACGTGAACGCGCCGCCCGGCATCGGCTCGCAGCTGCCGTTCTCGCCGAGCCTCATCTGGCGCTCCGGCGACTCGGGCGCGACCTGGACCCAGACGCCGCCCGGCCTGCGGGCGTTCGCCCCCGGCGGCGGCGACTCCGACATCTCCGTCGCCCCCGACGGCACGCTCTCGTGGACCGACCTCTGGCTCGGCAGCTCGACGGTCGGCAAGTCCACCGACAAGGCGCAGACGTGGACCGCGCACGCGCTGCAGGGGACGTTCGTCCAGGACCGGCAGTGGGTCGCCGGCGTCGGCGGCAACGTCGTCTACCACGTGACGCACCAGGTGCCGACCGGCATCACCGTCGCGAAGTCGTTCGACGGCGGCGTCGGCTACCCGTACCAGGTCGTCGCGGCCACGCCGCTCGACCAGACCGGCTGCATCTGCCCGCCCGGCACGATCATTGCCGAGGCCGGTACGCCGCTCGTCGCGGGCCAGCAGGGCACCAGCCTGACCGACAAGGTCGGCGTCATCTACTCGACCTCGAGCGGCGGCGTGAAGTTCGCCCGGTCGACGAACAGCGGCTACACGTTCTCCTCCACGACGGTGAAGCCGGCCGGCTCGACCGACACCGGCGCCGCGTTCCCGGTCGTCGCGAACGCGGGCGGCGGCAACCTGGTCGCCACCTGGATGGAGCAGAGCGCGACCAAGAGCACCGTCGGGTACGCATACTCGGGGAACTGGGGCGCAACCTGGTCGGCGCCGGTGACGATCGTCAGCACCGGCACGCCGGTCTACCCCTGGATCGACGCGCGCGGCACCAAGGTCGGCGTCTCGCTGTACTACACGACCGCGACCGGCACGGCGTCGACGGTGGCGGGCAGCGCGCAGTGGTTCGAGACGTACCTCGAAGGCACGGTCGGCGCGGCGCCGGCGTTCGGCGCGCTCACGACGGCCGACCCGACGGCGGTCAAGACCGGCCCGATCTGCACCGACGGCATCAACTGCGGCGCGGACCGCGAGCTCGGCGACTTCCAGTCCGTCGTCATCGCGCCGAACGGTTTCGCCAACCTCACCTACGTCCGGTCGATCAACGGCGCGAGCGACACCGAGATCAGGTTCGTGCGCCAGACGTAAGCAGGTCCGTCCGGCCGCTGGGAGGCCGGGACGGACCGACGGCACGAGGGCCGGAGCGGGCTGGGCCGCTCCGGCCCTCGCGTCGTCTCGCGGGAGTCACGCGCCCAGGCGGCGGGCGGCGGCGAGGACGCCGATCGCGCAGAGGGCGTTCGTGATCCGGCCGTCGAGGACCCACGCGCAGGCCTCGGCCAGCGGGAGCCAGCGCAGCTCGAGGTCCAGCTCCTCGTCGTGGACCTCGGGGCGTTCTGCGGCCTCGCGGAGGTCGCGCGCGAGGTAGATCTCGAAGCGTTCGTTCGACCAGCCAGGGGTCGCGTACGCGCTGGCCAGGTGCGTCCAAGCCTCGGCGACCCAGCCGGTCTCCTCGTGCAGCTCGCGCCGGGCGGTGGTCTCGGGGTCCTCGCCGGGGACGTCGCGCAGGCCGGCCGGGACCTCCCACAGCGCGGTGCCGACGGCGTGCCGGTACTGGCGGATGAGCAGGACGTTCAGCGCGGCGTCGACGGCGACGATGCCGACCGCGCCGGGGTGGTCGACCACGTCGCGCACGGCCGTTGCGCCGCCCGGCATGCGGACCACGTCGGAGCGCAGCGTGAAGACCCGGCCCCGGTAGCGGACCTCGGAGGAGACGACGTCGTACGCGTGCGTCACCGAGCGGCGGTCTCTGGCGAGGTCTCCGTCTCGAACGGGAGCGCCCCGATGCGGCGTTCGGCGAGCGCGCAGGCGGCGCCGACGAGCCCCGCGAACAGCGGGTGCGCGCGGGTCGGCCGCGACCGGAACTCGGGGTGCGCCTGCGTCCCGACGAAGTACGGGTGCACGTCGCGCGGCAGCTCCGCGTACTCGACCAGCCGGCCGTCGGGCGACGTGCCCGAGAACACCAGCCCGGCCTCTTCGAGCGTCTTGCGGTAGGCGTTGTTGACCTCGTAGCGGTGGCGGTGCCGCTCGGAGACGTACGGCTCGCCGTAGACCTCGGCGGCGATGGAGCCGGGCGTGAGCTTGGCCGGGTAGAGGCCGAGGCGCATCGTGCCGCCCATGTCCCGCTCGCCGGCGACGACGTCGCGCTGGTCGGCCATCGTCGCGATGACCGGGTGCGGCGTCGCCGGGTCGAACTCCGCGGAGTTCGCCGAGTCGAGCCCGGCCAGGTTCCGGGCGACCTCGATGACCATGCACTGGAGGCCGAGGCAGATGCCGAGCGTGGGGATGCCGTGCTCTCGCGCGTGGCGGATCGCGCCGAGCTTGCCCTCGATGCCGCGGACGCCGAACCCGCCGGGAACGAGGACGCCGTCGACGCCGTCGAGCGTCGCCGCCGCGCCCTCGGGAGTGGCGCAGTCGTCGCTGGTGACCCAGCGGATGTCGACCCGCGCGTCGTGGTGGAACCCGCCCGCGCGGAGCGCCTCGGTGACGCTGAGGTACGCGTCCGGCAGGTCTACGTACTTGCCGACCATCGCGATGGTCACGGACTTCTCCGGCTGGTGGACGCGGCGCAGCAGCCGGTCCCAGTCGGTCCAGTCCACGTCGCGGAACGGCAGCCCGAGCCGGCGCACGACGTACGCGTCGAGGCCCTCCGAGTGCAGGACCTTCGGGATGTCGTAGATGCTCGGCGCGTCGACCGCGGAGACGACGGCCTCGGTGTCGACGTCGCACATCAGGCTGATCTTGCGCTTGACGCTCGCGGAGATCGGCCGGTCGCTGCGGCAGACGACGGCGTCGGGCTGGATGCCGATGCTGCGCAGCGCCGCGACCGAGTGCTGGGTCGGCTTCGTCTTGAGCTCGCCACTCGGGCCGATGTACGGAATGAGGCTCACGTGGAGGTAGAACACGTTGTCCCGGCCGACCTCGTGCCGGATCTGCCGCGCCGCCTCGAGGAACGGCAGCGACTCGATGTCGCCGACCGTGCCGCCGACCTCGGTGATGACGACGTCGACGTCGGGCGTGGCCATCTGCCGGATGCGGTGCTTGATCTCGTTCGTGATGTGCGGGATGACCTGGACGGTGTCGCCGAGGTACTCGCCGCGCCGCTCCTTGGCGATCACCTGGCTGTAGACCTGGCCGGTGGTGACGTTGGCGTGGCGGTCCAGCTCGACGTCGAGGAAGCGCTCGTAGTGGCCGATGTCGAGGTCGGTCTCCGCGCCGTCGTCGGTGACGAACACCTCCCCGTGCTGGAACGGGTTCATCGTCCCGGGGTCGACGTTGAGGTAGGGGTCGAGCTTCTGCATGGTGACGCGGAGGCCGCGGGCCTTGAGGAGCCGGCCGAGGCTGCTCGCGGTCAGGCCCTTGCCGAGCGAGCTGGCGACACCGCCGGTGACGAAGATGTGCTTGGCCAAGTTCTCGGCGCTCCCGTGGTCAGATGTCCCGCGGGAAGACCCCGCGTCCACGGGAGTTCACGGTAACACGGCCCCGAGCCGTCGCCCGTGCCGACGCGCCGGGCACCCGCGCGTCAGCGGGCCAGCCGCACCTTCCGGTCCGCCATCGTCGGCTCGGCGAGCCCGGCCGTCGCAACGGGGCCCGTTCCCGCTATCAGCTGGTTTCGCCGCCGCACAGCTCGGTGTAGACCGCGATCACCCGCCTGGCCGACTCGTCCTCGTCCGGCCACGTGTCGGCGCGCTCGCGCCCGGCAGCGCCGAGCGCCGCCGCCTGCCGCGGGTCGTCGAGCAGCGCGGCGACGGCCGCGGCGAGTGCGGCCGGGTCGTCGCTGGGGACGAGCAACGCCGCCCCGCCGCCGAGCAGGTCGGGCAGGCCGCCGACCCGCGTGGCGACGAGCGGCGCGCCCGCGAACAACGCCTCGTGCGCCGTCAGCGGGCTCCCCTCCCAGCGGCTCGGCATGACGACGACGTCCGCCGCGCGGAACAGGTCGGGCACGTCGGCGCGCTGCCCGACCAGCGCGAGGTCCACGCCCGCCCGCTCGGCCTGGTCCGCGAGCGTCGCGCGCAACGGTCCGTCGCCTGCGATGACCGTCAGCGGCCGTCGGGTGCGCACCTCGTACGTGCGGGCGGCCTCGACGAGGACGTCGAAGCCCTTCTGCTCGGTTAGCCGGCCGGCCGCGACGACGAGCGGGCGGTCACCCGCGCCGAGCTCGGCGCGCACGGCCGCGCGGACCGCGTCGCGCGGGCGCGCTCGCGCGGCGTCCGGACGGCGCGCGCCGACGGGCGCGACGCGGACGTCGGCGCCGCCGAGCGCGCGGACGCGCGCCGCGAGATCTGCCGACACGCAGAGCGTGACGGTCGCGCGCCGGGCGACGCGGCGTTCCAGCGGCGCCCAGACCGCGCGGCGCGCGCGCGAGCCGAGCAGGGCGTTGTGCCACGTCACGACGAACGGCACGCCGCCGCCCGCGCGCCCGCCCGCACCGCCGGGCAGCGCCCAGCCCGCGAGCGCGCCCGCGCGGATGCCGTGCGCGTGCACCAGCGTCGCGTCGCGCAGCACGCGCCGAAGCCGCCGGACCGCGCGCGCGTCGGCGAACGGGCGCGGGCCCGTCGAGACCTCGACCGGCTCGTACCGCGCGACGGCGCCGAACCCGAACGCCGCCTCTGCCGAACGCGGGCCGGCCACCACGACCTCGTGCCCCGCCGCCGCGAGGGCGGCCGCGAGCGCGCGGGCGTGCCGGCCGGTACCACCGGTCGTCCTGGCGACGACGAGCGCGATCACGCCGCCGCCACGGGACGGCGGGCCTCAGGCGCGCGCAGGCACCACCGCACGGCGACGACGAGCAGCAGGCCGAGCGCGATCGGGGTCGCGTACAGGCGCGTACCCGAGAGCAGCCCGGCCAGCGGCGCCGGCATCGGCACGATGCGGCCAGGGAGATACGCCAGCGTCAGGACAGCGGTCCGTACCGCCAGCCACCGGTCCCACCGGGAGGCCGGGAGGAGCGCGAGGAACGGCCAGGCCCAGGCGTCGTACCAGGGCAGGACGTACGTCGCCCCGAGCAGCCAGGCGAGCGTCACGACCGCCGCCGCGCGCGCCACACCCTCGCCGGGCAGCGGACCGCGCGCGAGCAGCCACCCGAACGTGAGCACGGCGAGCAACGACAGCGCGGAGACGATGCCACGCGACGTGCCGGAGCCGACGTAGTGGTCGAGCGGCACGCTGAGCGCGCGCCACGGCGACCCGAACGAGACGAACCGTGATGCCCTCCTCACCTGCGTCAGGGCGGTGAACCCGCCGACGGCAACGTAGGCGGGGGGTGTGACAAGA
>JAVEEC010000088.1 GCA_030840645.1 Frankiaceae bacterium | reverse complement strand
GGACGTAGAACTCGTTGAAGAACTCCACGTCGTGCTTGACGCACTGCTGGAACAGCGTCTGCAGGATCATGTGTCCGGTGCGGTCGGCCGCGTAGCACGCGCGGCGGACGGGCGCGGCGCCGTGGTTGGCGGTGTGCCCGCCGAAGCGCCGCTGGTCGATCCGGCCCTCGGGCGTGCGGTTGAACGGCAGCCCGAAGTGCTCCAGGTCGAGGACCGCGTCGATGGCCTCCTTGCACATGATCTCGGCGGCGTCCTGGTCGACGAGGTAGTCGCCGCCCTTGACCGTGTCGAACGTGTGCCACTCCCAGTTGTCCTCCTCGACGTTGGCCAGGGCGGCGCACATGCCGCCCTGCGCCGCGCCGGTGTGGGAGCGCGTCGGGTAGAGCTTGGTGAGGACGGCGGTGCGGCAGCGCTGGCCGGCTTCGAGCGCGGCGCGCATGCCGGCGCCGCCGGCGCCGACGACGACGGTGTCGTACGTGTGGAACTGCATCAGGACGCCCTCTGTCCTTAGCCCGTGATCGCGGGGTCGAAGGTGAAGATCACCAGGGTGCCGAGCATGACCACGAGGAACGTGCTGACGTAGAGCAGCATCTTCAGCCAGAACCGCGTCTGCGCCCGCTCGGCATAGTCGTTGACGATCGTGCGCAGGCCGTTGGTGCCGTGGATCTCGGCCAGCCAGAGCATCGCGAGGTCCCAGGTCCGCCAGAACGGCGACGACCAGCGGCCGGCGACGAACGCGAAGTTGACCCGCTCGACGCCGCCGTCGGCGACGTGCATCACGAGCAGGTGGCCGAGGACGAGGAACACGAGCAGTAGGCCGGACACCCGCATGAACACCCACGAGTACATCTCGAAGTTCGTGGCGCGCCTGCCTCCCCGCTGGCGGGTACGGGGGCGCTCGACGAGCGGCGCGTGCCGGTCGGCGTCGGCAATGCTGGTCACTGGTCGCGTCTCCCTAGGACCCGAGGTAACGCTCGGCGACGGGCTTGAGCATGAAGTACGTCGCGGGGCCCATCAGCAGCCCGAACACGAACAGCTCGACGTAGAGCATCTGCCGCTGCAGGCGGACGCCCTTCTCCCAGAAGTCCACGAGCATGACCCGGATGCCGTTCAACGCGTGGAAGAGGACGGCCGCGACGAGGCCGACCTCGAGCAGGGTGACGATCGGGTGCTTGTACGTGTCCACGACGCGGTCGTAGTCGTTCGGGGAGACCCGGACGAGCGCGGTGTCGAGCACGTGCGCGAAGAGGAAGAAGAACACGAGGACGCCGGTGACGCGGTGCGCCACCCACGACCACATGCCTTCGCGGCCGCGGTACAGCGTGCCTCTGGGCACGGATTCCTCCGCTCCGGGTGATGATCGGGTCGGCAGCGACTCTATCGCCGCCCGCCGCCGCCGCGCGCGGTAACCTCGTGCGCGTCCGGCGCCGGCTCCGCGCGCCGACCTCCCCAGGGACCCCGAGGCTGGCGATGCGGCAGGTATTCGACCCGATCGAGCACGGCACGTGGACCTCCGCGGTCGTCGGGCTCGGCTACGTCGGGCTGCCGCTCGTCGTCACGCAGGCCGAGGCCGGCATCCCCGTCCTCGGCTACGACGTGTCGCGCGAGACGATCGACGCGCTGGCACAGGGGCGGTCGCACATCGACGACGTGAGCGACGGCGAGCTGGCCGCGGTCAAGGAGCTGGCGCGGTTCAGCGCCGACCCGGCGGACCTGGCCGCGGCCGACGTGGTGTTCATCTGCGTGCCCACGCCGCTGGCCGTCGGCAAGCAGCCGGACGTCGCGTTCATCGAGCGCGCGGCCGAGGCGATCGCGGGCGCGCTGCGGCCCGGGCAGCTCGTCGTGCTGGAGTCGACGACGTACCCCGGCACGACGTCCGACGTCGTGCAGCCGATCCTCGAACGCAGCGGCCTCAAGCTGGACGAGGACTTCCTGCTGGCGTACGCGCCGGAGCGGGTGGACCCGGGCAACCGGTCGTTCGGCACCGCGAACATCCCCCGCGTCGTCGGCGGCGTCTCCGCCGACAGCACGGCCGCGGCGGAGAAGGCGTACGGCAGGTTCCTCGCCAAGGTGCACCCGGTCCGCGACGCCCGCGTCGCCGAGATGGCGAAGCTGCTGGAGAACACGTTCCGCTGGGTCAACATCGCGCTCGTCAACGAGATGGCGTCGATCGCGCGCTCGATCGGCGTGGACATCTGGGAGGTCATCGACGCGGCGCGGACCAAGCCGTTCGGCTTCATGGCGTTCTACCCGGGGCCCGGTGTCGGCGGGCACTGCATCCCGCTCGACCCGTTCTACCTGCAGTGGGCGGCCCGGCTGACCGGCGAGGACGCGCGGTTCATCGAGCTGGCGCAGGTCATCAACGCGCGGATGCCGCAGGTCGTCGTGTCGCGGCTGCAGGACGCGTTGAACGACCGCGCGCTCGCGCTACGCGGCGCCAAGGTCCTGGTACTCGGGGTGGCGTACAAGCCGAACGTCCGCGACTACCGCGAGTCCCCTTCGCTGGAGATCATCGGGCTGCTCCAGCACGCGGGTGCGGTCGTGTCCTACGCCGACCCGCACGTGCCGGAGGTCGACGACCACGGCGTCCGGCTCGACGCCGTCGAGGCCACGCCGGAGGCGGTGCGCGACGCCGACGCGGTGCTCATCCTCACCGACCACGACGACGTCGACTACGCCGCCATCGCGGCCGACGCCGTGCTGGTGCTGGACACCCGCAACGCCTGCCGCCGCCGCGGTGTCCACTCGGAGCGGGTCGTCGTCCTTTGACCGAGGTTCCGGTGCCGCCGGAGACCGGCGTCGAGGCACTGCTGCGGTCCCGCCCGGCGCGCTGGGCCGGTCTGGTGGCGGGCCTCGCCGCGCTCGCGCTGCTGACCGCCGCGCTGGTCCGCGAGGTGCAGCGCGGGCACGACATCCGCGGCGCGAGCCCGGTCGCGTTCGCGGTGTCGCTGCTCGGCTTCGCGGCGTTCCACGCCGGTGCCATCGCCAGCCTGCGCGCGCTCGGCGGCGACCCCGCGCCGCAGGTCTGGTCCGCCGCGCAACTCGCGAAGTACCTGCCCGCGCCCGGCGCGGCGCTCGCCGGCATGGTGCACTCCGCCGTCGTCCGCGGCGGCACGGCCCGCTCCGCGGTGAGCCTCACCCTGCGGCACAGCGCGGTCCTGCTCGCGGGTGCGCTGCTGGCCGGGGCGCCGTCCGTCGGGAACGTGACGCACGACCGCTGGGGCCTGCCGGTCTGGCTGGTGCCGGCGCTGATGGTCGCCGTTGCGGCGGGGCTCGCCGTCGCCGGTACGCGCGGCATCGACCGGCGCGCCGCCGCCGTCGCCGTCCTCCTCGCGACCGCGGCGTGGGCCGTGCTCGGCGCGGCGCTCTGGGCCGGTGTCGGGCACCGCGCGGGCGACGGGCTGGTCGTCGCGACGGCGTTCGCCGCGGCGTGGGCCGTCGGCTTCCTTGCGCTGCCGGTGCCCGCCGGCATCGGCGTCCGCGAGGCGGTGCTCGTCGTCCTGCTCGAACCCTCGCTCGGCACCTCGGGCGCGCTGTCGTTCGCCGTCTTGACCCGGGTGCTGCACGTCGTCAGCGACGGGCTCGTGGCGTTGCTGTTCCTGGCCGGTCCATCGATGACGCGCGCGGTGGCGCGCCGGGGTAGGAGTGCGCGTGAAGAAGCCTGAGGACGTGCGTTACGGCGCCACGAACATCGAGAAGTTCGCCGACGAGAACCCGCTCACGGCCGGGCTGCTCGGGCGGTTCATGGGCCGCTGCGCCGACCACGTCGAGGCGCTGACCTCGCCAGGCGAGTCGATCCTCGACTGCGGGGTGGCAGAGGGGACGATGACGCGGTTCCTCACCGACCGGCTGCCGGACCGGCGCGTCGTCGCGATGGAGTACGAGGACGAGGCGTGCGCCATCTTCCACCGGCAGTTCGGCGACATCCCGCTGCTCCGCGGCTCGATCTACGACCTGCCGTTCCCCGACGGCAGCGTCGACGTGGTGACGGCGTTCGAGGTGCTCGAACACCTCGCCGACCCCGGCAAGGCGCTCGAGGAGATGCGCCGCGTCGCGCGGCGGCGGGTCGTCGTGACGGTGCCGTACGAGCCGTTCTTCCGGATGGGCAACATCGCCCGCGGCAAGTACCTCAAGCGGCTCGGCAACACCCCGGGCCACATCAACCACTGGACGCGCTCGGGCCTCCGGCGGCTGGTGTCGTCGCGGATCCCGTCAGCGCGGGTGGATCGGGCGTTCCCCTGGCTGATGGCTACCGGCAGCGTCGACCACTGAGGCGGCCGGGGCCGGCAGCGCGGGGACCTGCGCGTGGCTGACCGCCGAGCGCACCGCGAAGTACTCGGTGAGCCGGACGTTCAGCGACTCGTTGACCTGCATGTCCATCCAGAACGCGAAGAAGGCGGCGTTCAACGTCGTGATGGTCATGAAGGCCACTGCTAACGCGGTGATCTGCGGCACCTGGCCGTCGGCTATCCAGAGCGTGAACAGCCGGACCGTCAGCGCCACGTCGACCACGAACGTCACCGCCGCCAGCAGGTAGAAGAACACCAGCGGGTGGAAGTCGCGCAGCACGTACTTGTGGAACAGCCGCCACCAGAACCGCCGGAACAGCATCAGCGCGATGGTGAACACGACCTTGAGGATCTTCATGCTGGACCGCTCGCCGACGCCGTAGATCGGGCGGCTGGGTACGTCGGCCACCCGGCAGTTGGCGACGTTGGCGCGGACCAGCAGGTCGTTGGGGCGGCCGTAGGACTTGTAGAGGTCGTCCCAGTCGATGTTCTCCAGCGCGTAGCGGGAGAGGGCGACGTACCCGGACTGCGAGTCGGCGACCGACCAGTAGCCGGACGCCATCTTGGTGATGAGCGAGAGGGCGGCGTTGCCGAACAGCCGGACGTTGGGGATGTTCGCCCAGTGCTTCGGCGAGGCGAGGCGGTTTGCCTTGGTCAGGTCGGCGCGGCCGTCCACGATCGGCGTGACGAGGTGGATCATCTCGTCCACGTCCATCTGGCCGTCGGCGTCGATGGACACCGCGATGTCGACGTTGTTGGCGAGCGACCACTTGTACGCGGCCGCCAGCGCGGCGCCGCAGCCCTGGTTGCGCCCCATCTCGATGAGGTGGACGCGCGGGTCGGTGCGCATGCACTCGCGCACCACCTCCGCGGTGCGGTCCTTGCTGCCGTCGTCCACGACGACGACGTGGTCGACGTAGTCGGGGATGGTGCGCAGCACGTTCGCGATCTGGCGTTCCTCGTTGTACGCGGGGATCAGCGTCGCGATGGTCGATGTGGCGATCGTCACCGGGGTTCCTCGTCAGCGGCCGGGCGGAGTCGGCGCATCACGTACCGCGGGATGCGGAGCGCCACGCCAAGTATGAGCAGCGCGGCCAGGAATGACACGGCGACACCCGTACGCCAGCCGGACGGGATGTAGGTGTACGTCAAGGTGTGCGTGCCCGCCGGGACGAAGACGCCGACCCCCGCGTGGTCGGCGGCGACGAGCGGCACGCTCCTGCCGTCCACCTTCGCATGCCAGCCGGACTGCATCGCGTCGGCGACGACGACGTACCCGGAGCCGCGCGCGTCGACGCGGAGACGGAGGTCGTCGCCGGTGTCCCGCTCGATCGTCACCGCCCCCGGCGCGCCTGAGGGCGCCGGGCCGGACGCGGAGAGCAGCACGGTGTCGGGCGGCAGCCCGGCCTTGAGGATGCGCAGCCGCGCGGTCGCGTCGGTCTCGACGGCGGTGCGCGCGGCCCAGCGGACGCGGGGCAGCGTGTGCAGGCGCTGGTAGATCGCCGAGCCGTGCGCGAACACCTCGCGCAGCCCGTCGTCGCCGCCGACGACGAACGCGAGCGACGGCAGCCCCGCCGCGTCCGCCGCGAGCGTCACCGGCCGCGCCGTGCCGCGCAGCGTGATCCGTACCTTCGTCACGGCCTTGGCCGGCTCCGCGACGGTGATGCCGAACGCCCCACGGGACTGCAGGAAGATGCGCCTGTCGCCGTCGCCGGTGACCGCGCCGGTGGCGTCCAGCGCCTCGACGAACAGGTGCGCCCGCTCGTCCGGTGTCAGGTGCGTCGCGTGCAGGCCGACGCGGACCCAGCGCAGCCGCGCGAGGGGCCCGGTAACCGGGACCTCGACCGGCACGCCGGGCCGCAGCGTGACCTCGCCCGCGTCGGGCCGGCCGTCGACCGGCGTGCCCGGCGGGATCGCGGTCGGGGACTGGACCCAGTACTTCGCACCGAGCCGGTCCAGCACCGGCGACTCGCCGACTTTGTCGTCGGGGAGCAGCAGCGGCAGCGTCGGGGCCCGCTCCTTCGGCCGCGACCCGGCGGTCAGCAGCATGTCGTGCCAGCTCTTGGCGTGGAAGCCGTGCGCGGAGACGCTGCGGATGCCGTAGTACGTCGTCGTGCCCGGGTACATCACGGCGTCCGCGGCGGCGATCCGCTCGTGGCCGATGTGGTCGAGGACGTACTGGTGCGTCGCGGTCACCGGGTAGAACTCGGACTTGTCGATCCGCGGCAGGTACTCCCGCGCGAACGTCACCGACTCCACCATCAGCAGCACCGGGATCAGCGCGAGCGCGGTGCCGCGCGCCCGGCCGTTCAGCCGCGACCCGGCGGCGACCGCGAGCACCGTACCGACAGCGACGATCGCGGGGACGACGGTGTGCCTGCGCAGGAAGTCGGTCTGGTGCGCCGCCTCCGCGAGCCGCCAGGCGCTGATGTAGCCGTAGACGACCGCTGCCGCGCCGGCGCCGTACACCGGCCAGTCCACCCACCGCCGGCCGCTGCCCCGGCGGTCCAGGATCGCCTGCAGGCAGAGCGCCGCGACCCACGCGAGGAGGAAGCCGAGCACCGAGCGCATCCGCCCGACGAAGTTGATGCCGAACAGGCTCGGCAGCGCCTTCTGCAGGATCTCCAACGGCAGCCGGCCGACGTAGATCAGCCAGGTGCACGCGACGGTCGCCGCGGCGAGGTAGACGACCGCGCCGCGCGGCATCATCGCCCGCCGGACCCGGGCGAGCCCGGCGATGACGACGACGACCGCAGAGGCGCCGATGAACACCTGCATCTCGGCGTAGTTGCGGATGCCGTAGAAGATGTCCTCGCGCGTCGAGCCGAGCGCGTCCGGCACCGCGAGGGTCGCGAGCGAGCGCAGGGGCAGGATGCGGTGCGGGTTCTGCTTGCGGTAGTCGATGTAGAAGTCCTTGAGCTGCGCGGAGAACGGCAGCAGCTGCAGCGCCGCGAGCGCGAAGCCGAGGCCGACGCCGGCCCCGAGCAGCGCGAGGACGCGGCCCCGGGTGACGTGCCGCGCCCACCACGCCGCCGCGCGGCGCTCGCCGTCGTCGCGGCGCTCGGCGAGGACGCGGACCGCGGCGTAGATGCCGCCGAAGAACAGCGCGTAGCCGGTGACGCTCGGGTACCCCTGGAACAGGCTCCCGGCGACGACGAGCGCGAGCGGCAGCGCGGAGCGCAGGGTGCGGCGCTGGATCGTCCGCTCGATCCCCCAGAACACGCCGGGGACCAGCGTCGTCACGCCGGCGTGCGGCCAGTTGGTCGAGATCAGCATGAAGCCGCTGTTCATGAACAGCATGCCGCCGAACGTCGCCGCCGCCTTGCCGAGACCGACCAGCCGTAAGAACAGGTACGTCAGCGCCAGCGCGACGAGCAGCTCGAGGAACTTCACCAGACCCGGCGCGTACCACGACGGCAGGAACATGTCCGGCAGGTCGAGCGGCCCGATCACCGACCAGCTCGGCACCGAGCCGAGCGGCATCCCGCCGGACGGGTACGTCGAGCTGAGCGGGTAGTCGCCGTCCGCGATCCGGCGCTTGGCGTCCTCGTGCATCGGCGTGATGACGTCCACGACGTCGGTGAGGATGCGGTTCTGCGGCTTCGCCTCGGACGCGTCGGAGCGCCACGGCTCGAACTGCCGCAGCACGTCCGCCGAGTGCAGCGCGCGGAGTCCGATCAGCGGCGAGCCGACGGTGAGGACCGCGGTGACCAGCGCCATGAACAGCGTGAACCGGAACAGCCGCTGGTGCGCCCTGGCGGGGAGCGCGTCGCCGTCCGCGTCGGGGCCAGGGCGCGCGGCACCGGCGGGTCCGGCGGCGGGAGGCATGGCGGGATCGTAACGGGCGGGCGCCGGTACCGCTGGCCCGCTGGGATAGGCTGCGCGTCGGCTGCCGCCCGCCGATGGCGGCGTTCCGCCCCCCGTCGTTCGCACCCGGCCCTCCTCGCCGCGCCCGTGGACGGGACCGGGTGCGATGCTGTCGAACGGCGGCGCCCGCCGCCGTGGAGGGATGGTCACTTGTCGTCCGTGAAGGAGCTCGCGGCCTCTCGCGAGCTGCTCGGCAACCTCGTGTCGAGGGACTTGCGCGGGAAGTACAAGCGGTCGTTCCTCGGCTGGACCTGGTCCCTCGTCAACCCGCTCTCGCTCGCCGGCATCTACACGGTCGTCTTCGTCGTCATCTTCAAGGCGCCGTCGCCGGTCGGGCACCCGAGCGGGCTGAAGACGTTCCCGCTGTACCTGCTCTGCGGGCTGCTGCCGTGGTCGTTCCTCAGCAACACGATCGGCGGATCGGTCGGCTCGCTGACCGGCAACGCCAGCCTCGTCAACAAGGTCTACTTCCCGCGCGAGATCCTCGTCGCGTCCTCGACGTTCGGCTGGGTCGTGTCGTTCGCGATCGAGCTGACGGTGCTCTGCGTCGTACTGCTGGCCTTCGGCAACCAGGTGCTGCCGTGGCTGCCGGTGCTGATCCTGCTGGTGGCGTTGCAGACGGTGTTCGTCCTCGGCGTCGGCCTCGCCCTCTCGGTGCTCAACGTCTACTTCCGCGACGTCCAGCACTTCATGGCGATCCTGCTCCAGATCTGGTTCTACGCGACGCCGGTCATCTACCCGATCTCGTTCGTGCAGTCGTGGGTCAACCGCCACCACCCGGCGTTCCCGGTGATGCTGCTCTACCGCGCCAACCCGATGGTCGCGTTCGTGGAGAGCTACCACCGGATCCTGTACGACCTGCGCTGGCCGGCGGCGGGCGACATCGCCTGGGCGACCGTGGCGTCGTTCCTCTCGCTGGCGATCGGGTGGGCGGTCTTCCGCAGGTTCGAGCCGCGACTGGCGGAGGAGCTGTGACCGACGCCGCGGTGCGGATCGAGAACGTCTCCAAGAGCTTCCGGCTCTACTCGGAGAAGAACACGTCGCTGAAGTCCGCGATGCTGCGCGGCGGCCGCGCGCGCTACGAGGTGTTCCCCGCGTTGCACGACGTCAGCCTGGAGATCCCGCGCGGCTCGACGTTCGCGCTGATCGGCGCCAACGGCTCCGGCAAGTCGACGCTGCTCAAGTGCATCGCGCGCATCCTGCGTCCGGAGACCGGCAAGATCACGGTCGCGGGCAAGATGTCCGCGCTGCTCGAGCTCGGCGCCGGCTTCCACCCGGACCTGTCCGGCCGCGAGAACGTCTTCCTCAACGCGTCGATCCTCGGCCTGTCGCGCAAGCAAGTGGTCCAGCGCTTCGACGAGATCGTGCAGTTCGCCGGGCTCGAACGGTTCATCGACTCGCCGGTCAAGAACTACTCGTCCGGCATGTACGTCCGCCTCGGCTTCGCGGTCGCCATCAACGTCGACCCCGAGGTGCTGCTGGTCGACGAGGTGCTCGCTGTCGGCGACGAGTCGTTCCAGCAGAAGTGCAACGAGCGGTTCGCCTACCTGCGCGAGATCGGCACGACGATCGTCGTCGTGAGCCACTCGCTCGGCGTCGTGCGCACGTTGTGCGAGCAGGCCGCGTGGCTGGAGAGCGGCGTCGTCCGCGACCTCGGCCCGACGTCGCGGATCATCGACGAGTACGTCGAGGTCATGCACCCGGAGCGCGTCGCGGTGCGCGACGCGGAGACCGGCGAGGCGACCGGCCACCGGTGGGGCGAGGGCGGCGCGCGGATCGAGCGGGTCGAGATCCTCGCCGCCAACGGCCGGGCGACGCGGCGCGTCCGGATGGGTGAGTCGGCGACGTTCCGCCTGCACTACGCCTGCGACGAGCCGGTGAAGAGGCCGGTGTTCGGCCTCGGCGTCCACCGGCTCGACGGCGTGCACGTCACGGGGATCAACTCGCGCGAGACCTGCGTGCCACGCGAGATCAGCGGCCGCGGCCACATGGACTTCAGCACCGACGCGCTGCCGATCCTGCCCGGTACGTACGATGTGACGGTGGCGCTGATGGACTACTCGAATCTGCGCGTGTACGACCACTGGAACCACGCGCACCGCTTCGACATCGCGCCCGGCCTGCCGAAGGAGTGCCAGGGCGTCATCGCCATGGCGGGGACGTGGCGCGTCGGCGACGAGCCCAAGGGCGGCCGCCGGTGACCTGGCTGCACGTGACGTCGGTGCTCTACGGCAACGACGAGGCCGCCACCGCGCGGCTGGTGTCCTCGACCGCGCACGCGGTGGCGCGCGCGCGGGCCGCGGGCCTGGTGGACAAGGCGACGTACGCCGTCGGCGACTCGTCGGGCGCGCCCGCGGTGACGCCCGCGCGCCTCGACGCGCTGGTCTCCCGGGCGGCCGCCGACGACGTCGAGCTCGCGTACGACTTCTACGACGCCAACCTCGGCTCGGCCGAGGGCAACAACCGGCTGATGCGCGGCGTCGACGCCGACTTCTTCCTGATGGTCAACCCCGACGTCTACGCCGCCCCCGACCTGGTGACGGCGCTGCTGCGCCGCTTCGACGCGGACGACGTCGGCATCGCCGAGGCGCGGCAGGTGCCGTTCGACCACCCGAAGGCGTACGACCCCGAGACCGGTGTCACCGGGTGGGCGAGCATGGCCTGCGCGATGATCCGCGGCGAGACGTTCCGCGCCGTCGGCGAGCTCGACTCCGCGACGTTCTTCCTCTACTGCGACGACGTCGACTACTCGTGGCGCACCCGGCTGGCGGGCTGGACCTGCCGGCGCGCGCCGGACGCGGTGGCGTTCCACGACAAGCGGCTCTCGGCGACCGGCGCCGTCGCGGCGTCGCCCGCGGAGGAGTACTACGCCGCCGAGGCCGCGCTGTTCCTGACGCACAAGTACTCGCGGCCAGACCTCACCAAGGCGTTGCTGGCGCAGTTCGGCGAGGGCACCGAGAGCCACCGCAAGGCGCGCGCCGAGTTCCTCGGCCGCCGCGCCGCGGGCACGCTGCCCGTGCCGCTCGACCCCGACCACCGGGTCGCGGAGTTCGTGCAGGGCAACTACACGCGGCACCGGTTCTAGGGGGCGACGGTGGCCGAGGAGAAGTACCACTTCGCGTACGACGAGGCGTCGGTCTACGGCTGCGTCATGCGGCTGCTCCGCGCGCACGCGCCGCGCGGCGGCGTCGTCGTGGACCTCGGCGCCGGGTACGGCGCCGTCGCCGAGCCGTGCCGAGCCGACGGCTTCGACTACGTCGGCTTCGACCTCGAGGCCGCCGGCATCGAGGACCTGCGGGCGCGCGGGTTCGAGGGCGGGGTCGTGAACCTCGAACGCCCGGCCGAGGTGGTCGAGGCGATCGAGCGGGTGCTGGCCGGGCGGCCGCTCGCGGCGATCACGCTGCTGGACACGCTCGAGCACCTGACCACCGGTCGCGAGACGCTCGCCGCGCTGTCGGAGTACGCCCGCGGCAAGGGCGGCGCGACGCTCGTCATGAGCGTCCCGAACGTCACGCACGTCGACCTCGCGACCAAGCTGCTGCTCGGCCGCTGGGACGTCACCGAGACCGGGCTGCTGGACCGCACGCACGTCGCGTTCTTCAGCCCGACCGCGATCGTCTCCGTCCCCGCCGCCGCGGGCTGGCGGCAGGTCGGCGCCGAGGACTTCGAGCTGGAGGCGTCGGACCAGCGCGCCCCGGAGAGCCTCGCGGTGCAGTCCCCGACCACGCCGGTCGGCGGGCTGCTGCGTTCGGTCCGCGCCGGCGCCGGTCCCGGCGCTGTCGTCAACCAGTTCGTCCGCGCGTACGTCGCCGACGAGCCGGTCGTTGCCGCCGCGCCGCGGGACGACGCGCCGTTCGCCACGGTCCTCGTCAGGACGCAGGGCCGCCGGCCGCGGACGCTGCACGACGCGCTGCTCAGCGTCGCCGCGCAGACCTGCGAGGACTACGAGCTGCTGCTGCTCTGCCACGACGCTCCCGACGACGGCATGGCCACCGTCGAGCGGCTGGTCGAGGCGATGCCGCCGGACTTCGCGGCGCGCGTGCGCGTCGTTCCCGTGAAGGGCGGGCGGCGGGGGCGGCCGTTGAACGCCGGCCTCGCGGAGGCGCGCGGCCGTTACGTCACCGTGCTCGACGACGACGACGTCGTGATGGCGAACTGGCTGGCGGAGTTCCGCCGGCTCGCCGCCGTCGCGTCGGGCTCGATCCTGCGTGCCGTCGTCGCGCGGCAGGACTTCGAGCGCGCCGACGACGGCGAGGCGTACGAGCCGGTGGGGGCGCCCACCCGGCCGTACCCCGAGACGTTCGACATGGCCGAGCACCTCGTCGACAACTGGAGCCCGCTCTGCGGGTTCGCGTTCCCGCGCGCGGGCTTCGCGGAGTTCGGCGTGACGTTCGACGAGGCCCTCGACGTGCTCGAGGACTGGGACGTCGTCGTCGCGCTGGCGCCGCTCTGCGGCGTCGTGTCGTCGACCGAGGCGACCAGCGTGTACCGCCGCTGGGTCGTCGGCTCGCACTCGGGCATCGACCACTCCGAGGCGGAGTGGGAGGCGGCGCGCGCGGTGATCCGCGCCCGGATGGACGGCAGGACGATCCTGCTGCCCCCGGGCGGCGCCGCGACGGTGCGGCGGATGTTCGACGCGTACTACCAGGAGGCCGAGCGCGCGAACCGGCTGCAGGAGCTGGTCGTGGAGACGCAGCGGCGGCTGGACGGCGTGGAGGACGAGTTCAGGGCGTCGACGAGCTGGCGGCTGACCGCGCCGGTGCGCTGGGTCGGCGACGCGGTGGCCCGGCGGCGCGGCGGCGGGTCGGGGTCGTGAGCGAGGGCCGTACGTCCGAGTCCGGGCTGCCCATCGAGCCGGTATACGGCCCGGGGGCGCTGGACGGCTGGGACCCGGCGACGGAGCTGGGCGAGCCGGGGGAGTACCCGTTCACCCGCGGGGTCTACCCGACGATGTACACCGGCCGACCCTGGACCATGCGGCAGTACGCGGGGTTCGGCACCGCGCGGGAGTCGAACGAGCGCTACCACGCGCTGCTCGCGGCGGGGACCACCGGGCTGTCGGTGGCGTTCGACCTGCCGACGCAGATGGGGTTCGACTCGGACGCGCCCGAGGTCACCGGCGAGGTCGGCAAGGTCGGCGTCGCGATCGACTCGATCGACGACATGCGGACGCTGTTCGCGGGCATCCCGCTCGACACCGTCTCGACGTCGATGACGATCAACGCGCCCGCGGCCGTCCTGCTGCTGCTGTACCAGCTCGTCGCGGAGGAGCACGGCGTCCCGGCGACCGCGTTGAACGGCACCATCCAGAACGACGTGCTCAAGGAGTACATCGCGCGGGGGACCTACATCTACCCGCCCGCGGAGTCGTTGCGGCTGATCACCGACATCTTCGGCTACTGCCGCACGGAGATCCCGCGCTGGAACACCATCTCGATCTCCGGCTACCACATGGCCGAGGCGGGGGCGACGCCGGCCCAGGAGATCGCGTTCACCCTCGCCGACGGCATCGAGTACGTCCGCGCGGCGGTCCGGTCCGGGCAGGACGTGGACGAGTTCGCGCCCCGGCTCGCGTTCTTCTTCGTGGCGCGGACGACGCTGCTGGAGGAGGTCGCGAAGTTCCGCGCGGCCCGGCGGATCTGGGCGCAGGTGATGCGCGACGAGTTCGGGGCGCAGGACCCGAAGTCGTTGATGCTGCGGTTCCACACCCAGACCGCGGGCGTGCAGCTCACGGCCCAGCAGCCCGAGGTGAACCTGGTCCGGGTCGCGGTCCAGGCGCTCGCGGCGGTGCTCGGCGGGACGCAGTCGCTGCACACCAACTCCTACGACGAGGCGATCGCGCTGCCGACCGTCAAGGCGGCGACGCTGGCGCTGCGCACCCAGCAGGTGCTCGCGTACGAGACGGACGTGCCGGCGACGGTCGACCCGTTCGCCGGGTCGTACGCCGTCGAGTCGCTGACGGACGCGGTCGAGGCCGCGGCGCGGGCGCTCATGGCGCAGGTCGAGGAGATGGGCGGCGCGGTCGCCGCGATCGAACGCGGCTTCCAGAAGGCGGAGATCGAGCGCTCCGCGTACGCCGTCGCGCAGGGCGTCGAGGACGGCTCGCGGGTCGTCGTGGGGGTGAACCGGTTCGTCGCCGCCGAGGAGGAGGCGTACGAGCCGCTGCGGGTGAACCCCGCGATCGAGGCCGAGCAGCGGGAGCGGCTGCGCGTGCTGCGGGCCGAGCGCGACGGCGACGAGGTCGCGAAGCGGCTCGACGCCGTGCGCGCCGCGGCCCGGGGGACCGAGAACGTGCTGTACCCGCTGCGCGAGGCGCTGCGGGCGCGGGCGACCGTCGGCGAGGTCTGCGACGCGCTGCGCGACGTGTGGGGGACGTACCGCCCGCACGACACGTTCTAGGAGGGTTCTGCGAAACTCCTCCACCCGGTGCCTGCGGTCGCGTTCTGTGCAGGTATCCCGCCCCGCTTGAGCGTGACGATCTTCACAGAACGCGTCGGGGGCGGCCCGGGACTGTTCGCCGATCCCTCCTAGCCGCTCTCGCCCGATCCGCTGGGGCGGGCCGGTCCGCTGCGGGCCGTGGTGGCGTGACTACGCCATCTGGCGTAGTTGTGTACCATATTGATAACGACGTGTAACAAACGCCGTGATCGTTCGTACTGCGTGACCATTCCCCGCCGCCGCCCGGCGCCGGTCGGTCCCCTCATCGAGGTCACGCAATGCGTTCTAGGCTGTGCGCGCTCGCGCTCGTTCTCGGCGCCGCGCCGGGCTGGGGCGCCGTACCGGCTCGGGCCGGCGAGCTCTGCCTCGTCGTCACGTCACCGGCCGGGCCGCCCGCAGGTACGTGTGTGGGGTACCCGTTCCCGACCGACTGTCTCGACCTGGTTCTCGGGCCCGGCGGGGGAGTCGTGACCGTCCGGATCTGCTACCCGGCGCCTTAGGGGATCGGGCAGTCGAGCAGCTCGCAGAGCGGCCCGCGCCCACCGCCCGAGGTGCCGTGCGCGCCGACGCCGGTGGGCCCGAGGATCGGCAGGTCGACCCAGACACCCCCGTTGATGGTGTCGCCCTCCTTCGGGTCCAGCGGCGAGTGCGGGACCGTCTGGTCGATCGCGACCGGACCGACGGTCCTGTGCACGTCGACGATCGGGTCGCCGGGGTGCGGCGGCAGCGCCGTGCCCGGCCGGCCCGGCGAGGGGTCGCCGCCGCCCGGTAGCGCGCGGCCGCCCGTGCCGTGGCCGATGTCGCGTTCGAGGACGGTGCTGCCGCGGCCCGCCAGCGCGAGCCCGCCGCCCCGCGCGCCGTACGGGAACAGCACACCGCCGATAACCCCGGCCGCGCAGACGAGGCAGGGCAGCAGCGCGGCGAACACCGCGGGCGAGGAGAGCCAGAGCGGCTCGAGGGCGTGGGTGTGGCGGCGGAACGCCTCGCGCGCACGGATCCCGAGCGCCGGGAACAGGCCGAGGCGGCGGTCGCCGCCGAGCCTGGTGTACGCCTCGGCGAGGCGGCGGCGGGCCCGGAACAGCTGCTGGCGGGCGGCGTTCTCGCTGACCCCGAGCCGGCCGGCGACCTCGTTCATCGGGATGTCCTCGACGTCGCGGAGGCGGATCAGCGCGCGGTCCCGCGGCTTGAGGGCGCGGAGCGCGCGGACGAGGCGTTCCGCGTCGTCGCGGGCGAGGACCTGGTCCCAGACCGCGCACTCGTCGGGGACCTCGGCGAGGGTGAGGTGGTCGACGGCGGCGGACAGGGCGTTGCGCTTCGCCATGTCGCGGCCGACGTTGCGGGCGACGACGGCCAGCCACGGCCACGGGTCGCCCGCCGGGTCGAGCAGGCCGGGGCGGAGGAAGAGCCGGACCAGCGCCTCCTGCGCGATGTCCTCCGCGTCGCGCGGGCCGAAGATCGCGCTCAGCCAGCGGATCAGCCGGCCGCGGTGGCGGTCGCAGATCTGGGCGAACGCGGCGTCCCACTCGGTGTCGAGCGAGGACCGGTCGGACTCGGTCACCGACATGGTCGGGGTCTCCTGTAGGGGTGTCGGGCGCGCGCGTCGCCGCGCGCCCCGGCCAGCAAGTGTAGTGAATTTCCGAGAATTTTCGGGAGTGGCGCAGTAACGCCAACGGCCTTCATGCGTACTGCTCCTAGAACCAATTTCCACGGCAGGACGCCGGAGACCGTACGGGGGAATGCACCGTCGGCACGGCCGGACGAAAGGAAAGCCATGAAGGCTCGCAACATCGTCGGGATCCTCGTCGCCGCGCCGGCGCTCGTGCTGGCCCTCGCCGGGCCGGGCAACGCCGCTTCGACGGGCGCGATCGCGTTCGCCGGAACGGTGAAGCTGGTGCCGCAGAGCACCGGCAGCACGACGTTCTGCCTCTTCGGGGCGCCGGGGAACGCCTGCGCGAACGGGCAGCCGTCCACCGGCATCGCCGCGGGCGCCGCGATGGCCGGGCTCGACCCGGCGAACCTCGACCCCACCGCGCTGCAGCCGGCCGTCGTGGACGGGCTCGAGGGCTCGGCGGCGTACACGGACAGCTGCGTGACCGTGAACGGCGTGAGCGTCCCGGTCACCGGCATCGCGAACATCACGGCGAAGGTGCACGAGGTCGGCACGAGCGCCTGGCGCGGCCCGATCAACGCCCAGTGGTCGCGGGCCGGGCTGGTCGCGGTGATCTCCGGCGACGCGACCGGCGCGGCGCTGTTCGCGCCCGTCGGCGCGGCGCTCTGCGGCACGTCGGCGGAGTTCGCCGTCGTCGGCGCGGCGGAGATCAGGTACTGACCGCCGTCCCGTTCGTCACCCCGGCGCATGCCTCCGGGCATGCGCCGGGGTGCGAAACCCGTAACTTCCGCCGCGGATTGCGTAACAGCGCCGCCGGGACGGCGTACTGCATGCGGACGCTCCGCCGGTCCGGTCGCCTGCCCGTGAACGCGCCCAGCCCTCCCCTCACCGGGACGTGGCCGTTCGCGGGGCGGCGTACCGGCGACGGATCGTCCGGCTGGTGCCGCCTGGGTCGCGCCACCGAGGCCGCAACCGGAAGTGCCGGACCCGGGGCGGCCGCGCGGGGGCCGGCCGTACCCGGGTCCGGACGCCGTCGCCGGCTGGCCGGCGGGTGGGTGTTCGTGGCGCTGACGTTGACCGGATGTGGCAGCGCTTCCGGGCCGGTCGCGGCCGGGCCGAGTGCGGCGCCGCGTCGCGCCGGGGCCGTCCGCGCGACTGCCGGACCGGAGCGTTCGGCGGCGCCGGAGGCCGGTCGCGGGCCGTCCGGCACCGCCCCGGCACCGGCGAGCGCCGTCGCCGGCGGGGCGAACGGGACGGCCGACCCGCCGTTGCCGAGCGGGCTGCCGTCGTCGGCGCCGCTCGCCGTCCGGCTCGGCGCGGCCTGCGTCGTCCCCGGCGGGACGCAGCGGCTGGTCGTGGAGACGTTGCCGAACGCGTTCGTGGCGTTCGACAACCTCTACGCCGACGACCGGGACGGCCGGGTCCACGGCGGCGCCGAGGGCCGGGCCCGCAGCGACGCGCAGGGCCGGTACGTCGCCACCTGGCGGGTCGCGCCGGACGCGCCGCCGGGCCGGGTGCGGATCGACGTCGGCGCGGCCGCGGCCGGCCGGTCCTCGATCGTCATGCGGTACTACCGGCTGGCCGCTCGGTGCTGACCGCGCGACCGCCGTCATCGAGCCTGGTCCCGTCCGTGGCGCCCCGGGAGACGGGCCGGGCAGGCCGGCGCGGGACGCCCAGCAGCGTGCCCGCGCCGGCCCCGCGCCGCGTGCGCCGGAGGGGGAGCCGGCGGTCCACGGCGCGGTCATCGGCCGCGCCGTACGGCGTGCCCGCGCCGTCGGGGGTCGCGCGGCCGCCTCCGGCCCGGCCGGAGGAGATCCGGGGCGGGGGACGTCTGGAGCCGTAGGGCGTAGCCGGCGGCGGCCGTGACCAGCGCGGCGCCGAGCAGGGCGATCGCGGGGTCCGGCGTGGCGTCGCGGCGGGACATGGCGTACGTCTCCTCGCCGCTGTCCTCGGCGAGCACCAGCGCCGGGGCCTCCTCGTCGTCCGGCGCGTGGCCGGCCTGGGTGCCGGGCTGCTGGCCGGGGTTCTGCTGGGCCTGCGGCTGGCTCTGCGGGTGGGGGACGTGCGCGGGGTCGGCGGGCGGGTTCGGCGGCGCGAGCGGCCCGGCCCGCCCAGGAACGGTGTCCGGTCCTGGTACGTCGTCCGGCACGGCCGGAGGGACGTTCGGGACGCGGGGCAGGGCGAGCGGGAGAACGGTGGTCGACCCGGTGGCGGACGCGGGCGTCCACTGCGCGGTGCCGGCGTACCGCGCGCGGACCGGCGCGGCGCGCCCGCTGACCGCCGGTGCGGTGCGGGCGGGTGCGGGTGTGGTGGTGGTGGTCGAACGCGGGGAGGGGTCGCGCGGGGCGGCGGTGAGACGCGAGGTGGCACAGGTGCGGCCGTGCGCGTCGGTCGGCGGCGCGGCGAGCAGCACGCCGTCGACGTCGAGGGTGACCGCCTGGCCGGCGATCGGCTCGCCGCGGCCCGTCCGGCGCAGGGTGGCGCAGACCCGGGCGGGGGCGCCGTCGGTCACCGAGGGCGGCGCGCTCACCGCCAGCGTCGCGTGGAACGGGCAGAACCCGTCGGGCAGCGCGTACGCCACGACCTGCGCGACCGCCCCGTCCCGCATCCAGAGCGCCGTCCGCGGCGCGAACGTCAGCGGGTCGCAGACCAGCGAGTCGTTCTCCAGCGGGCTCTCGCTGATCGTCTTGGTGAGGTAGATCGCCTCACGCGTGCAGTCACGGCGGACGCGGATCACCGTCGTGTCGTCCTCGAGCAGGACGTAGGCGCCGTCCACGGCAGCGACGACGGCGGAGGGGGCGGCGTACGGCGAGTTGCGGGCGGGCACGGCGCCGTTCAGCGAGCAGCGGGCGACGACGATCCCGGCCTCGTTCAGGGTGAGCATGGTGCGGTCCTCGTCGCCCTCGTACGTCCCGACGAAGGTGCGGGTCGAGGCGTCGAACGACCAGGTGTACGACAGGGTCGCCGGGAACGCCTCGCCTGCCCGGCCGCCGCCGGTGGCGACCCGCCACATGGACCGGCCGTCGTCGACGTAGAGCCGGTCGTGGTGGGGGTCGTAGGTGAGGCGCTTCGCCGGGTGGCCGACGTCGAGGGTGCCGAGGGAGCGGCCGTCGTGCGGGCTGATCAGGTGGACGGTGTCGATCGGCGCCTCGGCGCCGGCCGCGCGGAACTCCCCGGCGTAGTACAGCGCGCGGCCGTCGAACGCGAGCGAGCCGCTGTGCGTGCCGTCGTCGGTGGGCAGGTCGAGCCGGGCCAGCTCGGTCAGCCGGCGGGCGTCGCCGACGGGCAGGTCGGGGTCGGTGGTGCCGCGGTCCGCGGCGTTCGGGTCGGCGGCGGAGGCGTGCGCGTACCAGCCCTCGCCGCAGCGGAGGACGAACGTCGCCGGCAGCGCCGCGTCGGAGGAGAGGGAGTCGGCCGGGCAGCCGGGCGGGAGGCCGCGGCCGAGCGGCAGGGTCCGGCCGGGGAACGCGGGGGCGTCGATGCGGACCGGGCGGCCCCGGCTGAGGGCGACCGCGCCGGGTCCGCCGCTGTCGATGCGGACGGCGGACAGCGGCGGGGCGGGCGTGCGGGTCCAGGTCGAGCCGTTGGTGGTACTGCGCCAGAGCCCGTCGTCGCGGGCGACGACGGCGACGCTGCCACCGGGGCCGCGGGCCAGGTCGACGTCGTACGCGGGGAGGTCGGAGAGCGCGGGCTGCCAGGTCGTCCCGGCGTCGGGGGAGCGCCAGACCCCGCCGGTGCCGGAGCCGCCCGGCGCGGCGAGCCAGAGGGCGTCGGGCGAGCCGGGGTCGAAGGCGAGGGCTGCGGGAGTTGCGGGGGCGGCGCCCGCGACGGCGAACGATGCGCCGCCGTCCGTGCTGCGCCACACCGTCGGGACGGGCGGGAGTGGCGGGGTGTCGGCGACGGTGGCGACGACGAGGGCCGGCGGCAGGGCGCGGGAGACGGCGGCGGCGACGACGTTGCCTGCGGGACCCACGGCGGGCACGGCGAACGTCCGGCCGTCGTCGCGGCTCACGGCGACCCCACCGGAACGCAGCGCGCCCACGACCGTGCCGCTGCGCGGGTCGGCGAACGCGCGTGCCAACGGGGGCGCGGGCACCTCGGACCACCCGCCGCCGGAGGTGCGCCAGAGCGTGCCGGCCGGGTCGAGAGCGAGGAAGGCGCACGCCGTGCGCAGGGGGAGGACCGACGCGGTACGGGGTGGCGTGGCGAGGCGTTCCCACCGGCCGACCGCGCGGCCCGGGCAGGGCTCGGCCGAGGCGACACCGGTCGCGGGAACGGCGACGCCGAGGAGCGCGGCGGCCAGCGCGAGCCGGACGCCGGTCGCGGCGCGGCGGGGCGCGCGACGGGCCGGACGGGCGGCGCGCATCGCAAAGGCGGGCCGGGGGGTGCGCCCGGCTCGACGCGTGGCGCGCGGGGGCAGCGCGGACCGGGCCGGGCCGACCGGGGCCGGGCTGAGCGGGGCGGGCTGAGCGGGACGGGCGGCTGTCACGGAGCCACCGTGAGCAGGACGACCCGGCGCCAGGTCCGGACGGCGACGACGGACGGCGAGCCGGTGGAGGCGCGCGCGAGGTCGTGGCCGAGCAGCGTCCACTCGGCCGTGGGCTGCACCGGGAAGCCGGGCAGCGCACGCCAGTCGGCCGCGCGCGGCGGCCCTCCCCGGTACGCGATCCGGTACGACTCCCCGGTCGGCACGGCGACGATCGCGTCGCCACGGGACGTGTGGGTGACGGCCGCGTGCAGCAGCGAGGTGCGGAACGGGGGGACGACCTGCTGGAACGTCCGTCCCCCGTCGCCGGACCAGGACAGCACGGGCGGTGCCGAGCCGTACTCGACGTTGCCGCCGCCGAGGACGAGCAGCCGGGCGGGTACCCCGGAACGCGGCCACGCGACGTCGAGGGTGTACCAGTCGGGCCGGGTGGTCCCGAACCCCGACCAGGGGTCGACCGGCTGCCAGGTCTTCCCGCCGTCGGTCGAGTGGCGGAGCCGGGTCAGCTCGCCGGACGTCTTCGAGCGACTGCCGCCCCACTCCCAGAGGTCGTTCGCGTCGAACGGGCTGACGGTGAAGCCGGTCATGGACGTCGGCGCCGCGACGTCGGGCACGGGAGCCGCCCAGGTCCGGCCGCCGTCGGCGCTGCGGGCGTACGTCACGGTGCCGAGCGGCGACGGGACGGCGGCGTACGCGACCCCGCCCGCCCCGCTGTGCACGACCGGGCGCCACGCCCCCTGCGAGGTGTCGAACGCGCCCGCGAACGCCGCCGGGTCGCCCGCGACGGTCCAGCCGGTGCGGCCGTCGTCGCTGCGGACGACGTACGTCCGCCCGGTCGACCAGCCCCAGCCGGTCGCGGTGACCGCGAGGAGGACCCGGCTGCGGCCCGCGACCCGGGCGACGTCGACGGACGTGATCTCGGCGACGTCGCGGCCCGGCGCGTCGGCCGCGCCCCGCTCGGGCAGCCGCCAGACCTCGCGCCAGGTGCAGCCGCCGTCGTCGGAGCGCACGACGTGGTCGCCGTCGGTGACGACGACGACGCGGGGGTCCGCGGGGTCGACGCCGGCGGCGTGCAGGGACTGCGTCGCGCCGAACGCCGTCCGGTGCGTCTCGGAGTACGCCGCCAGCGGCGGCGCGGACGCGAACCACCGCCCGGCCTTGACCGCCGCGGCCCGGCCGCAGGCGGGCGCGCCGACGGCCGTCCGGCCGGGCAACGCGGCGGCCAGCAGCGCGAGCACAGTGAGCCACGTCCTGCGGTGTCGTACCAAGGCGTTCCCCCGTTGGGTCGTCGGTGCACCGGTCGATATGTCGGTGCGACCGAACGTCACAGATCGCCGTGTGGGCGCGCGGCCCGATGACGCCTGAAGGAAAGAACACGCCATGCGTACGCGAGCCAAACGACTGTTCGCGACAGGGTGTCGGCACGAGATCCGGCTCACGCGGCCCGCTCCGGCTCGAGGTAGTCCACCCGGGCTATGCGCTGGGCGGGGACATAGGCGCGGCGGGCCGGGACGCACACGCCGGAACCGCACGGTGCATCGATACCTCCGGCCTCCGGCACGGCCAACGCCTCGGCAAGCCAGACACCCTTGTCGAAGCCCGAGCGCCAGACGTACCGGCTGTCGAGGCGGCCGACGACGCAGCCACCGTCGACGGTGTGGACGCGGACCAGGTCACCCGTTCGCCCGAGTCGGACGACCCCCGAGGCGGCAGCCGCCCGGCCGGAGCCGAACGCCAGCCAGAGCACGCGACGTTCCCAGGCGGGGCTGAGGACCCGGCGGACCCTCTCCCAGCCGCACCGGTCGTGCCGGGTCAGATAGAGCCCGCCGAGCACCGCACCCGTTGCGAAGGGGAGAGCGAAGGCGGCCACGCCCGCCGTCCACGCCAGGGCGAACGCGCCGCTGTCAACGGGCCGCCCGGCGAACGTCAGTCGCCATACGCCATACGCGGGCCACGCCATCAGCAGATCGAACACGGCGGAGAGACCGACCAGTCGGGTGACGCCGTCGGGGTAGATCGCACGCGGTGCGTCCAGATGCCGTTCGACCCCGAACGCGTAGAGGGCGCCAGGCAGCACCGAAACGGCCAGCACGATCAGTGCTGTGGCTGTCGTTGGCGGCATCCGGCGTCACTCCGTTCGGTGGAACCGGAGCCGACGCTATTGGCCTCCGCGGAGGTATGGGGCGGCCTGTGGATGCCGGGAAATGCTTGTGGACAGGCGTTTGACAGCCGGTACCGGTTGGAGGGAGCGCCTAGCGGCAGGGGCGCATCCGGAGCTCGGCGACGTAGTCGTCGGGCGCGCCGGCGCTCTCCGCGGCGGCCGCCATCGCCTCGAGGTACGACGGGGACGGCAGGCCGCCCTCGTAGTCGTTGAGGACGTAGGTCCAGGCGAGCTGCTCGCCCTCGAGGCTCTGCACCCGCAGGTGGATCTTCGAGTAGAGGCCCATGCTGACGCCGTCCCAGTCGTCGAGCCGGGCGACGTCCTCCATCGGCACGTCGTAGATGACGACGTACACCTGCGTGCCGTCCTCCTCGACGATGGTCGCGAGGGCGCCCTCCCAGCCGATCGACTCGCCGCCGAACGCGATCCGCCAGCCCACCAGCCAGCCGGTGCCGACGGCAGGCGAATGCGGGCAGCGGAACTTCATCTGTCCCGCGTCCATGTTCGAGCCGTACGCGGCGTAGAGCGCCATGCTGCGAAGATTACGCGGACC
>JAVEEC010000042.1 GCA_030840645.1 Frankiaceae bacterium | reverse complement strand
CTCCCGCCGCGTCTCCACCGGCAGGTACTTCCACCGTCTCCGCACCACTGACCTCCTCGTCCGCCGAAGCACCCAGCCAACGAGGTGTTGCACCGATCAGTTGAGACCACCCGCTCAAGAGGGGCGCCTGACCTGCACAGAACGAGGGGGGCGACCCCGGGGCGAGCCTGGGTGCGACCCCGGTCGCGGGCCCCGGGGCGAGCCCGGGTGCGACCCCGGTCGCGGACCCCGGGGCGAGCCGGTAGCGGACGTTCAGCCGGTCCGTCCCAAGCCGGGTCCCAACTCCGGCACCAGCCCCACCAGCCCCACCCGTAACTACGGTGCGTGGTCGGACGAACACTCTCCCCTTGACTCCCCCCACCTCCCAGGACTGTAATTCCATCCATGTCATTCGTCTCCCCACCCCGCCGCGTGTCGCGGCACGTGGCGAGACGGTGCCAGTCCGGGCCCGGGTGGGGCCGCGGAGGCACGAGCGGGGCGGTCACCGTCCCCGCGGAGCTGGAGGCGCCATGAGCCTGCCCATGATCGAGATCGAGATCGAGCCGGTCCTCGACGAGGAGATGGCCTGGCAGGAGCGCGCGCTCTGCGCGCAGACGGACCCGGAGGCGTTCTTCCCGGAGAAGGGCGGCAGCACCCGGGAGGCCAAGCGCATCTGCGTCGGCTGCGAGGTGAAGGCCGAGTGCCTGGCGTACGCGCTCGCCCACGACGAGCGGTTCGGCATCTGGGGCGGCCTCTCCGAACGGGAGCGCCGCCGCCTCAAGCGCCGCGCCGTCTGACGTATCCACAGGCCGGACCGGCTGTCCACAGACGGCATCCGGGCATGAGAACGGTCCCCTCCGCGGGTTAGTCTCTCGAACGTCGGGCCTCGCCCGGCGCATCCGAGACTCCGCAACGCCCTCCGGAGGGTCATGCCCCCGCGCGCGCGCCTGGCGCACCCGCACCACCGGGTCACCGCCGTCGTCGTCAGCCACGACGGCGCCCGGTGGCTGCCCGACGTGCTCGCCGCGCTCGCCGCCCAGACCCGCGCTCCGCAACGCGTCCTCGGTGCCGACACCGGCAGCACCGACGGCTCCAGGGACACCCTGGCCGGAGCGCTCGGCCCCGAGCGCGTGGTCGACCTGCCGAGCACGACGGGGTACGGCGCCGCCGTCGCCGCCGCCCTCGCGCACGCCGACGCCGAGCCGGGCCGGGCGCAGCGCCGCCGTACGGGCGACCCCGACGCGCCGGCCGGTCCGGTCGACTGGGTCTGGCTGCTGCACGACGACTCCGCGCCCGAGCCGGACGCCCTGGCCCGGCTGCTCGACGCCGCCGAGGACATGCCGTCGGCCGCCGTTCTCGGCACCAAGGCCCGCGACTGGGACGACCCCCGCCTGCTGGTCGAGGTCGGCGTCACCATCGACCGCGCCGGGCGCCGCGAGACCGGGCTCGAACGCCGCGAGTTCGACCAGGGCCAGCACGACGCGGTCCGCGACGTCCTCGCCGTCGGCTCGGCCGGCACCCTCGTGCGCCGGGAGGTCTGGGACCAGCTCGGGGGGTACGACGCCCGCCTGCCGCTGTTCAGGGACGACGTCGACTTCGGCTGGCGCGCCAACGCCGCCGGCCACCGTGTCGTCATCGTCCCCGCCGCCCGCATCCGGCACGCCCGCGCCGCCACCCTCGGCCGCCGCCCGATCGCGGCCGCGCACGGCACCGTCCACGGCGTCGACCGGCGGCACTCCCTCGCGGTCCTGTTCGCCAACCTGCCGGTCCTCGCCGCTCTCGCCGCGGCGCCGCGCCTGCTGATCGGCGCGGCGTTCCGCACGCTCGGGTTCCTGCTCACCCGCCAGGTCGCGGAGGCCAGGGCCGAGGTCGCCGCGGTGGCCTGGAACCTCACCCACCTCGCCGACCTCCTCCGCGCGCGAGCGCGCCGCCGCACCCAGCGGAACGTCCCCTGGTCGGCCGTCCGGCCGTTGTTCGCCGGCCGCACCGCGCGGCTGCGCGGCTACCTCGAACAGCTCGGCGACTGGCTCACCGGTGGCGGCGGCGACGCGCCGCTGCCCGGCGACGAGGCCGAGGAAGCGGTGCTGCCGCCGCCCCGCGGCCGCGGTCAGGTGCTGCTCGCGCGGCCCGGCCTCGCCCTGACCCTCGGGCTGCTCGTCGTCACGCTCGTCGCCGCGCGGGCGCTGCTCGGCGGCGGCCGGCTGTTCGGCGGCGCGCTGCTGCCCGCCCCCGGCGGCGCCAGCGACCTCGCGCGGACCTACGGCGCCTCCTGGCGGTCGAGCGTCGGCGCCGGAGCCGGGGCGGGCGCGCCCCCAGCGGTCGCGGTGCTGGCCGGGCTGTCGACCGTGCTGTTCGGCAAGCCGTGGCTGGTCCTCGACCTGCTTCTCCTCGGCTGCGTCCCGCTCGCGGGGATCAGCGCGTACGTCACGTCCCGCCGGCTCACTGCCTCGGTCCCGCTCCGGGTCTGGGCCGCGTTGACATACGCGTTCCTCCCCGTCGCCACCGGTGCCGTCGCGACCGGCCACCTCGACGCGGCCGTCGCCCTCGTCGCCGCGCCGCCGCTGCTCCTCGCGGGCCACCGGCTGCTCGCCGACGACCCTCGGTACACCGGGTGGCGGCGCGCGTTCGGGACCGGGCTCGGGCTCGCCGTCGCGACGGCGTTCGCGCCCCAGCTCGGCCTGCTCGCGGCCGTTCCGCTGGGGGTGGGCTCGCTCGTGCTGCTGCTCGGCGCGACGCCCGCGAGCCGGGCGGCCGCGGTCCGCCGGATCGCCGCCGTCGCCATCGCTCTGCTCACCGCCCTCGCGGTGCTGTTCCCCTGGTCGCTGCGGCTGTTCACCGAGCCGCGACTGCTCCTGGGCGGAACGCCCTCCGCCCGCGCCGGCGGTCCCGCCCGCGCCCTCGACCTGCTGCTGCTGCGCCCCGGGCCCGTCGCCGTGCCGGTCGCCGTCGCCACGGCCGGCCTGCTGCTCGCCGCGCTCGCGGCGCTGGTGCGCGACCGGCGGGTCGCCGTCGCCCTCAGCCTGTGGGGCGTCGCGGGGGCGGCGTACGGCGTTGCGTTCGTCGCGGCGCGGGGCGTCGGCTCGCTGCCGTCGGCGTTCCCCGGCGTGCCCCTCGCGGTCGCGGGGGCCGCGCTGACCGGCTGCGCGCTGCTCGCCGCCGACGGCGCCGGGCAGCTGCTGCGGGGCGTGTCGTTCGGCTGGCGCCAGCCGGTCGCCGCCGCCGTCGCGGTGCTCGCCGCGGCCGGTCCGCTCGTGGCGGCGGGCGCGTGGGTCTACCGGGGCGCCGACCGCCCGCTCGTCCGCGCCGCGCCGGCCATGCTGCCGGCCGCCGCGACCGCGCAGCTCGACCGCGAGCCGGGGTCGCGGGTCCTCTGGCTCCGCCCCGACGACGCCGAACGCGTCTCCTACGTCCTCGCCGCCCCCGCCGGTCCCGACGTCGGCGATGCGGACCTGCCGCGCCCCGGCGTCGCGTCGGAGCTGCTCGACCGGCTGGTCGGCGACCTGGCCGTCGCCAGGGGGAGCAACGCCGCCGAGGGGCTCGCGACGTTCGCCGTCCGTTACGTCGCCGTCGCGGACCCCGTGCCGTCCTGGCTCGCGGCGGCGCTCGACGCCCAGGCGGGGCTCGCGCGGGTCAACTTCCAGGGCGACGTCCGCGTGTGGCGCACGTTGACGCCCGCCGCCCGCCTCACCGTCCTGCCGCCGGCGCTGGCGGCAACGGCGCTGCGGGGCACGTTCGCGACGCGCGACCAGCTCAGGCTCACCCCGCCCGCGCCCGTACGCAGCCGCGCCGAGGCCGCCCGCGCCGACCTGCCCCCTGGCATGCCGGGGCGGCTGCTCGTCCTCAGCGAACGCGCCGACCGCGGCTGGGTCGCGAGCGTCGACGGGCGGCCGTTGCGCCGGGTCACGGTGTGGGGGTGGGCGCAGGGCTTCGAGCTGCCGGGCACCGGCGGGACGCTCGCGCTGCACCACGCGGGCGGCCGCAGGACCGCGGCCCTCACCGTCGAGGCACTGCTCCTGCTCGTCGCCGTGGTGCTCGCCGCGCCCGCGGTCCGCCGGGGCGACGACGACGCCGAGCGGGCCGCCGAGCCGGCGGCCGAGCCCGCCGGGGAGCCGGTCCCCGAGCCGGTGTCGGGCAACGTCAGGGCGCTGCGATGACCCGGCCCCCGCTCGCGTTCCTGTCGGTCGTCGCGCTGCTCGCGGGCGGCGTGTCCGCCGCCCGGACGGCCGACCCCGCCGCGCCCGCCGCGACCCGGTCGACCGTTCGCGACACCCGCCCGGTCGAGGGCGCGCTCGCGGTCTGTCCGGAGCTGCTCAAGAGCGGTGACGACGTCGTCACCCGCCTCACCGCGGGCGTCGCCACCCCCGGCGAGGTCACCGTCCGCGCGACCAAGCTCGCGCCCGGCAGCGGGCTCGGCTCCGTCGTGCTGCGCCACGGCGCCCGCGTCGGTGCCCTCGGTCTCAAGAGCGACTCCGCCGTCGCGGCCGTCGTCACCGCCGCGGGACCGCAGTCCGGCGGCCTGGAGGTCGAGCAGGTCTCCCGCGGTGACTCGGGCCAGCACCGCGGCTGGGCGGGGACGCGGTGCGAGCCGCCGAACGCCGACTCGTGGTTCCTCGGCGGCTCGACCACCCAGGGCACCGACACCCAGCTGGTCCTGGTCAACCCGTACGACGACCCGGCGCTGGTCCGCGTCGAGCTGCACGGCACCAAGGGCGCGATCGACGTGCCCGAGCTGGACGGCATCGTCCTGCCGCCCCGCGGTCGCATCACCCGCGAGCTCGGCACCATCGCCCCCGACGAACGTTTCCTCGCCATCCACGTCCTCGCCCGCGAGGGCCGCGTCGCGCCCGCCGTCCGGGTGTCCCGCCGCAAGGGCACCACGCCGCTCGGCGTGGACTGGCTGCCCAGGCTCACCCAGCCGGGCACCCAGGTCGACGTCCCCGGCATCCCCGAGGGCAACGGCTTCCGGCACCTGTACCTCTTCTCGCCCGAGCCGGACATCGAGCTGCACGTCAGCATCGAGACCATCAAGACCTACGAGAAGATCGTGCCGACCGGCCTGGACGACGTGACGGTCAAGGGCGGCGTCGCGGTGGCGGTCGACCTCACCAAGGCCCTCCGGGTGGTCGACGACAAGAACGTCGCGACCCAGAAGGCGACCGCGCTGCGGATCAGGTCCGAGGGGGCGCCGGTGTTCGCGGCCGTGTACGCCGAGAACCGCGCGACGTACGGCCCGATCCAGGAGATCGCCTACGTCGGCGCGGCGGGCCCGCTCACCGGACCGACGCTGGTCACCGAGGCCAGCAACGTCCGCGGGGTCAACCCGACGCTGCTCTTCTCGGCGCCGGACGGCATCGCGCGGCTGCGGGTCGAGACGCTGCTGCGGGAAGGGCAGGTGGGGACGCCGATCCGGCGGACCGTGACGGTCCCGGCCGGGAGGCTGTTCGTGTTCCCGTACTCGCTCCTGCCGAAGAACGCCGTCCAGGCCGTCGTGATCACCCCCGACCCGGACACGGCCCCGGTCTGGGCGACCCGGGTGATCTACGAGCAGGGCCCGCGTGGCCCGCTGTTCACGACCCAGGCGCTGGTCACGCAGCCGACGGCCGGTCTGGACGTGCCGTTCGTCAGCGCCGACCCCGGCGCCGCCCTCCCCCCGCGCCTCAACCGCGACTGACCCGGCCAGCACGGATCTGCGAAACGGCCCCGCCCCGCCCCGCCCCGCCGCCGCCCACTCGTTCTGTGAAGATCACCACGCTCAAGAGGGGCCTGGTGGGCTGCACAGAACGCGACCGGAGGCGGCGCGCTCCTACTCCTCCGGCGGGTCGAGCACGTCCGGGTCCACCCCGAGTTCGCGCGCGACCTCGGTGACGACGACCTCCAGCACCAGGTCGGCGAGGTCCGCCGGGTCGACCGCCCGCGCCTCCAACGGCCGCCGGTAGACCACGACCCGGGCCAGCCTCCCGGGCACGGCGGGCACGACCCGCGACAGCGGTACGACGTCCTCGGCCAGCGCCTCCGGCGGCGGGACGTCCTCGACCGCGAACTCCAGCTTCGACAGCTCGCCGGACCAGTGCTCCTCCAGATGCTCGACGGCGTCGAGCACGAGGTCGTCGAACCGTTCGGCGGGCGTGCGGGACAGCGGCAGGTGGGGCGGCGCGAGGGGCGCGCGCAGCCCCCGCCCGCGCCGGTCCCTGCGCGCGCGGCGGGCCCGCCCGAGCACCCGTCCGGTCGCGTCGTCCACAGCCGCCACGATAACGGCGCCCCGGCCCGCCGCGGACGACACGAAGCCGGACGTTCGGCGGAATCGTGGTCGCGGCCCCCGACCGGCGCTACCGTGCCCGGGTGAGCCCAACCCGCCGCTGCTCGCGGACGGCGTGCACCGACGCCGCGGTCGCCACGCTGACCTACGTCTACGCCGAGTCGCAGGCCGTCGTCGGCCCGCTCGCCGCCGTGCACGAGCCGCACCAGTACGACCTCTGCGACACCCACGCGGCCAGGCTCACGGCCCCGCGCGGCTGGGAGGTCGCCCGCTTCGACGGCCCGCCGATCGCGCTCGCGCCGACGTCGGACGACCTCGAGGCCCTGGCCGACGCCGTACGCGAGGCCGCGCGGTCGTTCGACGGCGCCGACTCCCTGCGCCGCGGCCACCTCCGCGTGCTCAGGAGCCCCAGCCAGGCGTAGCCGGGGGCCGCGCGCTCAAGTAATTCGCCCGTTCGGCCGATCAAGACCGGGAATCCCCCAGTCGGAACGTCCGAGGAGCCGGCATGTCGGTCAGCTGCGAGTCCTGCACCAGCCCCCGGGTCACCCGGATCAGCATCACGATGACCGAGGGCGACGTCGTCGACTTCACGTCCTGCCACCGCTGCGAGCACAAGACGTACGCCACCGGCGGCCGGCCGCTCCCGCTCGAGCGCGTGATGAGCATGGCCGGCCGCAAGAAGTAGCACGCGGTCGAACGCGGGTAGCATGCGGCGTTCCAGCCGCGAACCCGCGAACGAGGAGACCCGTGCCCGACGTCTCGGCCATCGTCAAGGCGTACGACGTCCGCGGTGTCGTCCCCGACGAGCTCGACGTCGACGTCGCCCGGCTGTTCGGGGCGGCGTTCGCGGACCTGGTCGGCGGCCCGGCGGTCGTCATCGCCTGGGACATGCGGCCCAGCAGCCCGGACCTCGCGCACGCGTTCGCCGAGGGCGTGACCAGCCAGGGCGTCGACGCGGTCCTCGCCGGCCTCGGCAGCACCGACCTCCTGTACTTCGCCAGCGGCTCGCTCGACCTGCCCGGCGCGATGTTCACCGCCAGCCACAACCCCGCGCGGTACAACGGCATCAAGCTCTGCCGCGCGGGCGCCGCCCCCGTCGGCCAGGACACCGGGCTCGCGCAGCTCCGCGACAGCGTGAACGCCGGCGGCCCGCCCCCCAAGGCGACGAAGGGCACGATCACCGAGCGCAACGTCCTCGCGGAGTACGCCGCCTACCTCCACTCACTCGTCGACCTCTCCGGCATCCGCCGCCTCAAGGTCGCCGTCGACGCGGGCAACGGCATGGGCGGCTACACCGTCCCCGCGGTGTTCGAGGGCCTGCCGCTCGACGTGACGCCGCTGTACTTCGAGCTGGACGGGACGTTCCCCAACCACGAGGCCAACCCGATCGACCCGGCGAACCTCGTCGACCTGCAGAAGGCCGTGCTCGACACCGGCGCCGACCTCGGGCTGGCGTTCGACGGCGACGCGGACCGCTGCTTCGTCGTGGACGAGCGCGGCGCGGTCGTCTCGCCGAGCGCGATCACCGCGCTGGTCGCGGTCCGCGAGCTGCGGCGCGAGCCGGGCGCGACGGTCATCCACAACCTGATCTGCTCGCGTACCGTCCCCGAGGTGGTCCGCGAGCACGGCGGCACGCCGGTGCGCACCCGCGTCGGGCACTCGTTCATCAAGGCCGAGATGGCGCGGACGAACGCCATCTTCGGCGGCGAGCACAGCGGGCACTTCTACTTCCGCGACTTCTGGCGCGCCGACTCCGGCATGCTCGCCGCGCTGCACGTCCTCGCCGAGCTCGGCCAGCAGGACGCGCCGCTGTCGGCGCTGCTGAAGCCGTTCGACCGCTACGCGGCGAGCGGCGAGATCAACTCCACCGTCGCCGACCCGCTCGCCGCCATGGCGCGGGTCGAGGCGGCGTACCTCGCGCGCGACGGCGTCGAGATCGACCACCTCGACGGCCTGACCGTCAACGCGGCCGACTGGTGGTTCAACCTCCGGCCGTCCAACACCGAGCCGTTGCTGCGCCTCAACGCCGAGGCCGTCGACGAGCCGACCATGGTGCGCGTCCGCGACGACGTGCTCGCCCTAGTGAGAGGCAATGGGCGTGTCTCCTAGCCCGTCGGCCTGCTGCGCGACGCGCGCTGCTGTCCGTTCCTCCTCCGCCCTGCGATCCACCCCACCAGACGTCGCTCGCGACGGCCACGGACTAGGAGACACGCCCGCGTGAACCTCGACCCCGCCCTGCTGGAGATCCTCGCCTGCCCGGCCTGCCACGCGCCGTTGGAGGTCAACGACGCCGAGTCGGCGCTCGACTGCACCGGCTGCGGCCTGCGCTACCCGGTGCGCGACGACATCCCCGTCCTGCTGGTCGACGAGGCGGTCCAGACCCGGTGACCCCGCAGCACGACGCCGCCGCGCGCGAGGACCTCCTCGACGACCCGGAGGGCATCGAGGCCGCCGACCCGGACGGCATGCTCCGCGCCGTCGCGGGCGCGCCCGCGCAGTTCCGCGAGGCCGTGACGACGGCGTACGAGGCCGACCTCGGCCGGGTCACCGACGGCGGCCGGCCGCGCGCGGTCGTCGTCGCCGGCATGGGCGGCTCGGGCATCGCCGGCGACGTGCTCGGCGCCGTCGCCGGGCTCGGCGCGCCGGCCCCCGTTCTCACCCACCGCGGCTACGGCCTGCCCGGCTGGGTCGGCCCGGCCGACGTCGTCGTCGCCGTGTCCTGCTCCGGCCGGACCGAGGAGACGCTGTCCGCCGCGGAGGAGGCGGTCCGCCGCGGGGCGCGCGTCGTCACCGTCGGCGCCGAGTCCTCGCCGCTCGCCGACCTCGGCGCCCGCGGGCGCGGCGCGCACGTCCCCGTGCCGGGCGGCCGCCTGCCGCGGGCCAGCCTCTGGGCGCTGTCGGTCCCGCTGCTCGTCCTCGGCGACGGGCTCGGCGTCTGCCGCGTCGCGCGCGAGGAGCTGGACGCGACCGCCGACCTGCTCGACGTGCTGACCGAGCGGTACAAGGCCGCCAAGGAGTCGTTCCTCAACCCCGCGAAGGCGCTCGCGCTCGCGTTCGCCGAGCCGCTGCCCGTCGTGTGGGGCACGTCGCCCCTCGCGGGCGTCGCCGCGTACCGCACCGCCTGCCAGTTCAACGAGAACGCCAAGCGCCCCGCCACGTGGGGCGTCCTGCCCGAGGCCAACCACAACCAGGTCGTGCCGTTCGACGACCCGGACGCGGCGGACCGGATCCGGGTGCTGTTCCTCCGCGACGCCGAGGAGCAGCCGTCCGTCGCGCGCCGCGTCACGGCCTGCCAGGAGCTGGCGCGCGAACGCGGCATCGGCTTCGACGAGGTGCTCGCCGAGGGCGCCTCGCCGATCGCGCGGCTCGCGTCGCTCGTCGCGGCCGTCGACTTCACGACGACGTACCTCGCCATCCTGCTCGGGGTCGACCCGTCGGTCATCGCGCCGATCGTGCAGCTCAAGCAGCGGCTGGCTGAATGAAATCCCCACGACGCCGCTCGCTGCGCTCGCGCCGCCGCGGGGGCCCCGAGATGCGGCTGCGATGAGCGCGGGCGGGGGCCGCAAGGCCGTCATCGCCGCCCTGCTCGCAAACCTCGGCATCGCGATCGCCAAGCTGGTCGCGTTCGTCGTCACCCGGTCGTCGTCGATGCTCGCCGAGTCGGTGCACTCGCTCGCCGACTGCGGCAACCAGGGGCTGCTGCTGTTCGGCGCGAAGCGCGCGACGCTGGCACCCGACGAGGACCACCCGTTCGGGCACGGCACGGCGCGCTACTTCTGGGCGTTCGTCGTCGCGGTCGTGCTGTTCACGGTCGGCGGCGCGTTCGCGCTCTACGAAGGTGTCGAGAAACTTCGACACCCCCACCACCTCGACGCGCCGCTGGTCGCGCTCGGCGTGCTGGTCGTCGCGATCGTGCTCGAGTCGTTCTCGCTGCGCACCGCCGTCCGCGAGACCCGCCCGTCGCTCGCGGGCCGGTCGTACTGGCGGTTCATCCACGAGTCCAAGACCCCCGAGCTGCCGGTCGTCCTGCTGGAGGACGCGGCCGCGCTGATCGGCCTGGTCGTCGCGTTCGCCGGCGTCAGCCTGACCGCGCTGACCGGGCAGCCGGCGTTCGACGCGGCCGGTACCGTCACGATCGGCGCGCTGCTCGTCGTCGTCGCGGGCATCCTCGCCGTCGAGATGCACAGCCTGCTGATCGGCGAGGCCGCCGCGCCCGGCGAGGTCGCGGCGATCCGCGCGGCGCTGACCGCGAACGGCGACTTCGACCGGGTCATCCACCTGCGGACGATGCACCTCGGCCCGGACGAGCTGCTCGTCGGCGCCAAGGTCGCGACCCCGCCCGGCGTGCCGTCGGAGACGCTGTCGGAGCGGATCGACGCGGCCGAGGAACGCGTCCGCGCCGCCGTTCCCGCCGCGCGGCTGGTCTACGTCGAGCCGGACGTGGACCGCACCATCAGGTAGTGCGGCCCGATGCCGTCGATGCCGAACTCGTCGCCGACCGTGGTGAACCCGTACCGCTCGTAGAAGCCGCGCGCGGGCTTGCGCGCGTTGCACCAGACCCGTTGCGCGCCACGGTCTCGCGCGTAGTCGACGGCGGCGGCGAGCGCGGCGGCGCCGTACCCCTGACCGCGTACGGCTGGGTCGCTCGCCATCCCGCGCAGCCGCCAGTCGCCGGGCCGCGGGTCGTCCGGCATCGGCTCCGCGCGGGTCGACGCGCAGGCAACCGCTCGGCCGCCTTCGTAGACCGCGATGCCGGGTGCGTCGTCGCTCGCGGCGAGCACCTCGTCGACCGTCTGGTGCGGCCGGAGCACGGCCTGCCGCAGCGCCGCCGTGTCCGCTGCCGTGACCACGCGAACGTCCGCCACACCGGCATCCTAGAGTGCGGCGCGTGGACCTCTTCGACCTGACCGGCAAGACCGCCGTCGTGACCGGCGGCACCCGCGGCATCGGCCTGATGATGGCGCGCGGGCTGCTCGACGCGGGCGCGCGGGTGTACGTCTGCTCGCGCGGCGCCGAGGCTTGCGCCGCAGCCGCAGAGACGCTGGCGGCACACGGCGACGTGACGGCGTTCGCCGCCGATCTCTCGACCGAGGACGGCGCGGTCGCCGTCGCGGCCGAGGTTGCCGCGCGCGAGCCGGCCGTGCACGTCCTCGTCAACAACGCCGGCGCCACGTGGGGCGCGCCGCTGGAGGAGTTCCCCGCGTCGGCGTGGGACAAGGTGCTCGACCTCAACCTCAAGGCGCCGTTCTTCCTCACTCGCGCGTTCCTGCCGTTGCTGGAGGCGGCCGCGACCGATGACGACCCCGCGCGCGTCGTCAACGTCGGCAGCATCGACGGCCTCCGCGCGCCCGCGATGCCGACCTACTCCTACTCCGCGAGCAAGGCCGGCGTGCACCACCTGACGAAGGTCCTCGCGCGCGAGCTCGGCCCGCGCCGGATCACCGTCAACGCCGTCGCGCCGGGACCGTTCGAGTCGAAGATGATGGCCGCGACGCTGGACGCGTTCGGCGAGGCGATCGCGGCGAACGCGCCGTTGCGGCGGATCGGCCGACCCGACGACATGGCCGGCGCCGTCGTCTACCTCGCGAGCCGGGCGGGCGCGTACGTAACCGGCGCGGTCATCCCCGTCGACGGCGGCATCTCGCTGACGTCGGCGCTCTGATGGCGGACCCGGCGCTCGCCGCGCTGCGCGACGACGTGGTCGCGAAGCTCGACGGGCTCGCCGGGCTGCGGAGCAAGGGGATGTTCGGCGGGTACGGGCTCTGGGCCGAGGAGGGGCTGTTCTTCGGCATCGTCGACGACGGCAACGTCTACTTCCGCACCGACGCGCAGACCCGGCCCGGGTACGACGCGCGGCAGTCGACCGGCTTCCGCTACGCGCCGGGCGAGCCGCCGTCGGACACGTACCGTTCGGTGCCGGCCGGCATCCTCGCCGACCCGGCGACGCTGCTCGCCTGGGCCGAGGACGCGGTCGACGCGAGCCGGCGCGCGAAGACGCCGAAGGCCAGGCGCGGCCGTTCGTAAACTGGTCGCGCCGCTCGGCCGCAGGCCGTAGGTTCGTCCGGCCATGTCGCGCTCCCCGGGTCCCGTCGCGCGCCTGCTCGCGGTGACCCTCCGCCCGGAACGCCGCCGGGTCGGCGCGGTCGTCGCCGTCCTCGTCATCGCCCTGGGCCTGCGGCTGCTGACCCCGGCACTGCTCGGCCGGTTCGTCGACGACGCGGTCGCGCGCCGGCCGGTCTCCGCACTCACGAAGGTCGCCGCGCTCTACGTCGCCGCCGCGCTGACCGCGGAGCTGCTCCAGCTCGCCGTGATGTGGGGCTCGGTCCAGATCTCGTGGAACGCCAGCAACCGGCTGCGCGAGCGGCTCGCCCGGCACGCGGTCCGGCTCGACATGGCGTGGCACGGCTCCCACGCGCCGGGCCAGCTCATCGAGCGCATCGACGGCGACGTGAACGCGCTCGGCGTGTTCTTCGCCAACGCGCTCGTCCATGTCCTCGGCAGCGTGGTGCTGATCCTGGGGATGGTCGCGGTGTCGTTCGCGATCGACCTGCGCGCGGGCGCGCTCCTGCTCCTGTCCGGCGGCCTCGGGGCGTACGTCCTGCTGCGGCTGCGCACCGCGGCGGTGCCCGCGCGCGAGGCCGAGCGGCAGGCGAACGCCGTCCTCTACGGCGACCTCGAGGAACGCCTCGGCGGGCTGGAGGACCTGCGCGCCAACGGTGCCGGGGCGTACGCAGTGCACCGGCTGCACGCGAACTCCGCGCGCTCGTGGTCGACCGCGCGGCGGGCCGCGCTGCTCGGCGACGGGTCGTACGCGTTCGCGGCGACGACGTTCGCGGTCGGCTCGGTCGCGACGCTCGCGCTGGGCTTCGCGCTGCGGGCGCGCGGCCTCGTCTCGGTCGGCGAGGTACTCGCGCTGTTCCGCTACAGCCAGATGCTCCGCGAGCCGCTCGAACGCATCGCCGAGCAGCTCAAGGAGTTCCAGAAGGCGCTCGCGGGGACGAGGCGCGCGGCCCGGCTGCTCGCGACCGAGCCAGCCGTAGCGGACGGGCCGCTCGACGCGTCCGCGCTGCCGCCCGGCGCGCTCGCGGTGGAGCTCGACGGCGTGACGTTCCGGTACGACGCCGCGTCCGGGCCCGCGCTGCGCGGTGTCGACCTGCGGCTCGCACCCGGCACGCACCTCGGCGTCGTGGGGCGTACGGGCAGCGGCAAGACGACGCTCGGCCGCCTGGTCGTCCGGCTGTGGGACGTGCAGGAGGGCGCCGTCCGCGTCGGCGGCGTCGACGTCCGCGACCTCGCGCTCGGCGCGCTGCGGTCGCGGGTCGCCGTCGTGACGCAGGACGTGGAGCTGTTCCGCGCGTCGTTGCGCGACAACCTCACGCTGTTCGGCGCGCGCCCGTCGCCCGACGACGACCTCGTCGCGGTCCTGCGTCAGGTGGGGCTCGGCGGCTGGTACGCCGCGCAGCTCGAGGGCCTCGACACCGAGCTGCGCGGCGGGCAGAGCCTGTCGGCGGGGGAGGCGCAGCTGCTCGCGTTCGCGCGGGCGTTCCTCGCCGACCCCGACGTCGTCGTTCTGGACGAGGCGTCGAGCCGGCTCGACCCGACGACCGAGGCGTACGTGATGGCGGCGACCCGCAGGCTGCTCGCGGGCCGCACCGCCGTCGTCGTCGCGCACCGGCTGGCGACGCTGGACCAGGTCGACGAGATCGCCGTCGTCGACGCGGGCGAGGTCGTCGAGCACGGCCCCCGCGACGCGCTCGCGGCCGACCCCGCGAGCCGGTACGCCCGGCTGCTCCGCGCGTCGCACGACGCCCGCCTGGCCGAGGAGGTGTCGTGACGACCGCGAGCACGTCGCGCGTCGCGTGGCGGCTGCTGCGCAACGACGTTCCGGCGTACGCGCTCGGCTGGACGCAGTGGGTCGCGTTCCACTCCGCGCCGCTCGCCGTCGGCTGGTGCCTCAAGGTGATCCTCGACCGGCTGACGGGCGGCGCGCCCGGCGTGCCGTGGCTGCTGCTCGCCGTCCTCCTCGGCATCGAGGCGGGCCGGTGGGCGCTGTTCGTGTCGGCGGTGCTGCAGTGGCACGGCGCGTGGGTCGGCTGGCAGACCGTTCCGCGGGTCAACGCCTTGACCGCGCTCGCGACCGCGCCGGGACCCGCCGTCGGTCGGCTGCCGAGCTCGCCGGGCGAGGCCGTGAGCCGGTTCCGCGACGACGTCGAGGACGTCGCGCTGGTCCTCGACGTCTGGCTCGACGTGTCCGGAGCGCTGGTGTCCTCGGCCGTGGCCGTCGCGATCATGGCCGCGATCGACCTGCGCGCAGCGCTCGCCGTCGCGGTCCCGATCGCGGCGGCGCTGTTCGGCTCGGTCTGGCTCGGGCCGCGGCTGCGCGAGTGGCGGCGTTCCGCGCGCGAGGCCACGGCCGCGGTCACGTCGTTCATCGGCGACACGTTCGGCGGCGTGCTCGCGGTCAAGACCGCGGGCGCGGAGGCCGCCGTGGACCGGCGCTTCGCCGACCTGAACGCCCTGCGCGCCACCGTCGCGCGTCGCGACCAGGTCGGCACCGAGCTGGTCCGCTCGCTCGGCTACGGCACCGGCGAGGTCACCGTCGGCATCGTGCTGCTCCTCGTCGCGGCCGGGTTCCGGCGCGGCGCGCTGAGCGTCGGCGACATCGGGCTGTTCGCAACGTACGTCGTCAGCGTCATCTCCGGCCTGCCGAAGTGGGTCGGCCGGATGGGCGCGTACCACCGGCAGGCCGACGTCTCCGTCGACCGGCTCGCCGAGCTGATGCCCTCACGCGACCGGATGGCCGCCGTGCAGCCGGTCCGCACCTACCTCAGGCACGGCCCGCCGGCGCTTGCGCGCCCGGCGGCGGCGTCGGAGCCGTTCGACGCCCTCACGGTCTCCGGCCTCACGGTCCGGCACCCGGGATCGGAACAGGGCGTCACCGGCGTCGACCTCGTCGTCCGCCGCGGCGAGCTGGTCGTCGTCACCGGCCGGGTCGGCGCCGGGAAGTCGACGCTGCTGCGCGGCGTCCTCGGCCTGCTCGCCGCCGAGGGCGGGACGGTGTCGTGGAACGGCGCCGCCGTCGCCGACCCGTCGACGTTCCTCGTCCCGCCGCGGGTCGCGTACCTGCCGCAGGTCCCGCGGCTGTTCAGCGAGGCGCTCGCCGAGACGATCCTGCTCGGCCTGCCCGCCGAGGGGCTGGACGAGGCGGTCTGGCTCGCCTGCCTCGACGGCGACGTCGCTGCCATGCCCGAGGGCGTGGCGACCGTCATCGGGCCGCGCGGGCTGCGCCTGTCCGGCGGTCAGGTGCAGCGCGCGGCCGCCGCGCGGGCGTTCGTCCGCCGCCCGGACCTCGTCGTCGTGGACGACATCTCGAGCGCCCTCGACGTCGACACCGAGACGCGGCTGTGGGAGCGCTTCGTCGCGGGCGGGTACCGGAGCGCGCTGCTCGTCAGCCACCGCCCGCACGTCCTCGACATCGCGACCCGCGTCGTCGTCCTCGACGGCGGCCGGGTCGTGTCGTCGTAGCTACCGGCCGCCGAGCCGGAGCAGGTCGCGGGCCTTGGCCGCGTCGAAGTCGAGCGCCTCGATCGGCGTCGGCGCGAAGCCGCCCGCCCGCGCCAGCGCGCCGAGCGTCCGTACGTCCGCCGCGACGTCGGGGTCCGACAGCGCCCGCAGCGCGAACGCGAGCGCGCCCGGCGGCACGCCGTACGCCTTCTCCAGCGTCACGGCCGCACCGGCCGCGAGCAGCTCGCGCTCGCCGTACCGCCGCCTGCCGCCGCCGCCGCGCGGTGGCGTGACCAGGCCCAGCGACTCGCGGTAGCGCAGCATCCGCGGCGTCGTGCCGAGCCGCGCGGCGGCCTCGGCGATCGCGAGGCGCAGGCCCGCGCGGACGCCGTACCGCGCCCGAACGGTGTCGATCAGCACAGAGTTGACATTACAGTGTCAACTCGGCTTGACCCGCGCGCGGGGCCGCTGGCAGGCTGGCCGGACCGCACTGAGCGGCCTCCGTTCCCGACCTCGCTAGGAGCGTTCGTGGCAGACCTGCCCAAGCACGACATCGCCGACCTGTCCCTCGCGGCCGCCGGCCGCAAGCGGATCGACTGGGCCGAGCGGGCGATGCCCGTGCTGCGCCAGATCAAGGAGCGGTTCGAGAAGGAGCAGCCGTTCGCCGGCGCCCGGATCGCGGCGTGCATGCACGTCACCACCGAGACCGCCAACCTCATGCGCGCCCTCGTCGCGGGCGGCGCCGAGGTCCACCTCTGCGCGTCCAACCCGCTGTCGACGCAGGACGACACCGCCGCGTCGCTCGTCGCCGACTTCGGCGTCAACGTCTACGCGCGCAACGCCGTCGACCGCGACGGCTACTACGCGCACATCAACGCCGCGCTCGACTGCCAGCCGCACTACGTCTTCGACGACGGCTGCGACCTCGTCAATACGCTGCACACCACGCGCACCGAGCTGCTCCCCGGCATCCTCGCCGGCTGCGAGGAGACCACGACCGGCGTCATCCGCCTGAAGCAGATGGCGAAGGACGGCGCGCTGAAGTTCCCGATGATCGCCGTCAACGACACCGACACCAAGCACATGTTCGACAACCGGTACGGCACCGGCCAGTCCACGTTGGACGCGATCTTCCGCGCGACCAACACGCTGCTCGCCGGCAAGACCGTCGTCGTCGCCGGCTACGGCTACTGCGGCAAGGGCGTCTCCGACCGCTCGCGCGGCATGGGCGCGAACGTCGTCGTCACCGAGATCGACCCGACCAAGGCCCTCGACGCGAAGATGCAGGGCCTCACCGTCCTGCCGATGGCCGAGGCCGCGCGGGTCGGCGACATCTTCATCACCGTCACCGGCAACCGTGACGTTCTGCGGGCCGAGCACTTCGAGGTCATGAAGGACGGCGCGATCTTCTGCAACTCCGGCCACTTCGACATCGAGATCGACGTCGCGTGGCTCGAGGCGAACGCCGTCGAGAAGCGCGAGAAGATCCGCCACCAGACCGACGAGTACGTCCTCGCCGACGGCCGCCGCCTGCTCCTGCTCGCCGAGGGCCGGCTGGTCAACCTCGGCGCCGCCGAGGGTCACCCGGCAGCCGTCATGGACATGTCGTTCGCCGACCAGGCGCTCACGGCCGAGTGGCTCGTCAAGGCGCACGCCGACCTGGCGCCGGGCGTGCACGACGTTCCGGAGTTCATCGACAAGGAGGTCGCGTCGGTCAAGCTCGCCTCCATGGACGTCTCGATCGACACGCTCACCCCGGCGCAGGAGGAGTACCTGAACTCCTGGGAGCACGGCTCCTAGGCAGTAGGCGACGGCTGCTGATGCCGCGCGGTACGTACCACCACCTCGACCCCGGCGGGACTCTCGCCGGGGTCGAGGTGTTCTCGTGCGCGCCGGGGCCTGCCGGGTGGCGCTACGTCTCGCAGACCTACGACGCCGAGAACCGCCCGCTCGGCCGGGTCGACGTCACCGTCGACGACCGCTGGCGGCAGGTCCGCGTGCAGGTCACGTCGGGCGCGTGGACGCTGCGCGGCGGCCTCGCCGGTCCCGAGGCGGTCTGGGTCCGGGTGCCGGCCGAGGACGCGGAGGGGCCGGGTGCGCACGCGGCGGGGGCGGCGGAGCAGGCGGCGACGGCGGCGGGGTTCACCGGGAGGTCGCCGGCGTTCGCTGTCGCGACCGCGCGGCTGCTCGGCCTCGGACTGCTCGACCGGCGCCGGGTCCGGCTGGTGGGCGTGACCGAGCCGGCGTGTGTCGCGTTGCCGGTGGACGAGGGGTGGGCGCTCGTGGACGTGGAGGAACACGCGACGGACACCGCGCCGCTGCGCGTCGAACGCTACGAGGTCGCCGACCTCGCCACCGCCGAACGCCGCGTCGTCCACCTCGCGGGCGACGTGGTCCTGGAGGCCCCCGGTCTCGAGCTGGCGAACCTGGAGTCACCGCCCACCCAGTAGCCGTCACCCGGGCAGCGCGAAGCCTCCCTCCGTGACCTGCTCGACGGGCGGCTCGACGGCCACCGGCGCGCCTGACGGACGGTGCGGCAACGGCGGGATCGGCGGTGGCACCGGTGGCGGGCCCCACTGCGGCGACGGCGCGGCCGGCATCCGCGGCGGCCCGGGAACGGCGGGTGGTGGCCCGACGCGCGGGGGCGGGCCGACCCCGGGCGGTGCCCCGACCGGTGGCGCGGACGCGGCCCAGGTCGGCGCCGGCGGGGCCGGACCCCACCCCGGCGAGGGCGCGGCGGGCTGCCAGGCCGAGGGCCGGTACGCGGCCGGCATGCGGGCCTCGTCGCGGCGGCGGCGTTCGGCGACGACGGCGGAGAGGTACGCCCACCCGGGTGTCCCCGGCGGGGGCGGTGGCGTGACGGCGGCGGCGACGGCGGCCGCGAGCTCGGACCCGAGGCGCTCGCGCGCGTCGGGGCGGAGCTGGCTCGCGCGGCCGAGGAACCCCCGCGCGGCCAGCGCGAGGTCGTCGGGCAGGCGGCTCAGGTCGAGCGACGTGGCCCAGTGCGCGAGCTGCGGCGGCATGAACGCCGGCAGCATCTGCTGCCTGGGCACGCGTTCGCGCACGACGAACGTCCCCGCGACCAGGTCGCCGATGCGCTTGCCCTTGCTGCTCAGCAACGACGCGATGACGGCGCCGGCGCCGAGCGTGATGCCGGGGCGTTCGACGACGTTGAAGATCGCGCGGGTCAGCGCGTGCCGGAACCGGATCGGCCCGCCGTCGTCACGAACGACCCGGATGCCCAGTGCCGCCTTGCCGGGCGTGAGCCCGCGCCAGAGCGACTCGAACGCCACCGGGTACCCGATGAAGAACGCCACGAGCACGAGGATCGTCAACGCCGCCCCGAACGCCGGGTCCGACAGGACGACCGCGATGGTCAGCAGCTGCATCACGAGGCCGAACGCGACGAACTCGATCGCCAGGTCGATCAGCGCCGCGAGCATCCGCGACGGCAGGCGGGCGGGCCGCAGGTCGAGCGCGACCGCCTCGCCCGTCACCAGCTGGCTGCTCACCGCTCACCTCCTCAAGACCGCACCGGAACGCCGACGAGGCTGAGTCTGCCACCCCGCACCGGCGAAATTCGGTGACGGTAGCCTGCTGTGGATACGGGAGGAGACCTGTGGACATCGACGCGTTCGTCGCCGCGCACGCGCCCGCCTGGTACCGCCTCGAACGCCTCGTCAAGCGCGCCGGCCGCCCCAAGCGGCTCAGCGGCGACGAGCTGGACGAGCTGGTCGACCTCTACCAGCGGACCGCGACGCACCTCAGCGTCGTCCGTACGTCCTCCCCCGACCCGGCGCTCGTGGACCGGCTCTCCTCGCTGACGATCCGCGCCCGCAGTGTCGTCACCGGCGGCCGGGTCCGCGGCTGGCCGGAGGTCGCGCGGTTCTTCGCGGTGACGTTCCCTGCGGCGGTCTACCGGAGCCGGCGGTGGGCGATCGGCGCGGCGGTGTTCACGATCGTCGTCGCGACGGCGATGGGCGTCTGGATCGCCACGCACCCCGAGGTCCAGCGGTCGATCGCGTCCCCGGCGGAGATCCGGCAGCTGGTCGAGCACGACTTCGAGGACTACTACAGCAGCGCGCCGGCGGCGTCGTTCGGGGCGAGGGTCTTCTTCAACAACGCCTGGGTCGCCATCCTGGCGTTCGCCGTCGGCATCCTGCTGGCGTTCCCGACGGTCTGGGTGCTGTTCCAGAACGCCGCCAACGTCGGCGTCGCGGCCGGGCTGATGGCCGCGCACCACAAGCTCGGGCTGTTCTTCGGCCTGATCCTGCCGCACGGCCTCCTCGAGCTGACCGCGATCTTCGTGGCCGCCGGCGTCGGCATGCGGATCGGCTGGACGGTGATCGACCCCGGGCCGCGCCGCCGCGCCGACGCGCTCGCGGAGGAGGGGCGCGCCTGCGTGGCGGTCGTGCTCGGCCTGGTGCTGGTGTTCGCGGTCGCCGGGTTCACGGAGGCGTTCGTCACGCCGTCCGGCCTGCCGACCTGGGCGCGCGTCGCGTGGGGCGTCGCCATCGAGCTGGCGTTCCTCGGCTACGTCACCGTCCTCGGCCGCCGCGCCGCGCGGGCCGGCGAGACCGGCGACCTGCTGGCCGACCTCCGTGGCGACCGGGAGATCACGACCTAGTAGGGCGGGCTCGAGCAGGAGTCGCAGACCCACCCAGGTTGTCGTTTCCACAACGCCGCCCGCCCGATTTCCGTGCGAACGGGGTAGGCGTCCGCCACCCGACTGTCGAAACTCACAACGACACCCGGGCCGACGACGACCCGGGCAGGGAGATCGACAAGGGGTACACATGACCCGGTACGCCCGGCGCAGAGCAGGTGCGCTCCTCCTCGCGTTCGCCACGACGGCGTGCAGCGGGGCGCAGCTCAAGGGGGCCACGGGCCCGGACACGCTGGCCCAGGGGAGCCTCGCCCCCGGCTCGTCCGCCTCGGCATCCGCGAGCGCGGCGGCGGCGCGCGCCACCGCGAGCGCGGCGGCCGCGAAGCCCGGCGCGAAGGGCAAGCCCGGCGCGAGCAAGCCCGGCACCCCCGGCAGCACGTACGGCCCGGTCGTCACCAACCGGCCCGCGGTCACCCCGCACGACGTGGCCGGCGACCTGAACCTGTTCAGCGGCGCCCTGAACACCCGCGGCATCAGCGGGGACGAGATCAGGCTCTGCGCCCACGCGGCGCTCACCTACGCCGACGCGTTCCAGACCAAGCCCGAGGACTTCAACGTCTTCTGGACCGACCTGAACGACAAGGGCGGCATCAACGGCCGCAAGGTCTCGATGGTCTACAAGGACGACGGCTACGACCCCGCCCAGGCGATCCAGGCCGCGACCGACTGCGTGTCCAAGGAGTCGCCGTTCGCCATCCTCGGCGGCATCGGCTTCGACCAGATCCCCGGCGTCAGGGACTGGGCGGAGTCGCACAAGGAGCTCTACATCCACCACGACGCGACCGAGAAGGGGCTGGCCGGGAAGCAGTACAGCTTCACGCCGATCCCGACCGTCGAGAAGCTCGGCTCGATGTTCGCGGAGCTGGCGCGCAAGGAGTTCGCCGGCAAGAAGATCGGCATGATCTACCGCGCGAGCGACTACTGGAAGCCGGGGTCCGACGCTTTCCTCAAGGCCGCGAAGGCGTACGGCCTCAACGTCGTCGCGTCGTACGGCACCCCCAAGAACCAGGCGAACTACAGCCAGCAGCTGATCGACATGCAGCAGAAGGGCATCCAGGTCGTCTTCGCGTGGGAGAACGCCCTCGCCGCGACCGAGATGATCAACCAGACGCCGCCCGGCTACCACCCGAGCTGGATGGTGTTCCCGTTCAACCTCACGACGCAGTCGCTTGCCGACAAGACCACCGACATCTGGGGCATCGCGTCCTGGCCGGCGTACAGCTACCACGACTACAGCGGGCCGTTCGCGAGCTACGCGGCCGACATCAAGGAGTTCGAGCGGCAGTACGCGAAGTGGCGGCCGAGCACCGATCTCTCCAGCCTCGGCGGCGACCTGCTGTTCCTCAACTGGGTGGCGCAGAAGGCGACCGCCGACGTGCTGCGGCTCTGTGGCCCCGCCTGCACCCGCAACCACTTCGCCACGCTGATGACGAAGTACAAGGGCACCGTCTCGCCGAACTGCCCCGCCGACTTCCCGCGCTACGGCGGCCACCTCGGCAGCCAGGCCGTCAACGTGTTCCACACCTACACGGGACCGAGCGGCAAGCTCGGCTGGAAGCCGGTCAGCCGCTGCGTCGAGCACTTCTGACATGACCGTCCTGACGCTCGGCATCGTCTCCGGTGCCATGTACGGCCTGATCGCCGTCGGCATCGTGTTGATCTACCGGGGCACCAAGGTCATCAACTTCGCGCAGGGCGAGATCGGCACGTTCTCGCTCTACCTCGCGTGGTTCCTCACGACCGAGCACGGCCTGCCGTGGTGGGTCGGTGCGGTCGCGGCGGTCGGCGGCGCGACGCTGATCGGGATGGCGTTCGAGTTCCTCGTCGTACGCCGGATGGTGGCGGCGAGCCGCGTCTCCGTCGCGGTCGCGACCATCGGGCTCGCGTCGGTGCTCGCCGCCGTCGAGCTGAAGGTCTGGGGCATCACGCTGCGGTCGCTGCGCGGGCCGGTCGCCGGGGACGGGGTGAAGGTCGGTGTCGTCTACGTCACGCCGACGCAGATGATCTCACTCGCCGTCCTCGCGGGGACCGGAGTGGCGCTGGCCTGGCTGCTGCGGTCCACCGACTTCGGCCTCGGCGTCCTCGCCGCCGCGGACGACCCGACCGCCGTACGGCTCGTCGGCGTGCGGCTGTCGCGGGTGACGTCGTTCACCTGGGGCGCGGGGGCCGCGCTCGCCGCGGTCGCGGCGCTGCTGCTGGAGCCGACGATCCGAACGTTCTCGCCCGACTACGCGGGCCGGCTCTTCGTCGCGGGGCTCGTGGCGGCGTTGGTCGGCGGGTTATCGAGCCTCCCAGGCGCTTTCGCGGGCGGCATCGTCGTCGGCGTCATCGAGGCGTACGTGAACCAGAAGACGCTGACGTCGACCGTCTCGGGCCTCTCGACGCTGGCGATGTTCGCGCTGATCCTGCTGGTGCTGCTCGTCCGGCCGCGCGGCCTGCTCGGGAAGGCACCGGCATGACGTACCTGCATCGCATCCCCTCGCCGGTGCGCATCGCGCTGGTGCTCCTGGCGTTCGCCGTCGTGCCGCCGGTCCTCGGCCGCGCGACGCCCGGGCTGCTCGACGAGTCGAACGCCCTGATCATCGGCTACGGCGTCTGCGTCGCCGCCGCCGCGCTCTCGCTCAACCTGCTCATGGGGTACGCGGGCCAGATCTCGCTCGGGCAGTACGCGCTCGTCGGCGTCGGGTCGTTCACGACCGGCCTGCTCGCGGGTCCGACGAAGCTCGGCCTGCCGTTCATGGTGGCCGTGCCGCTGGCCGCGCTGGCGGGCGCGGCGGTGGCGTTCCTCATCGGGTTGCCGGCGTTGCGGCTGCGCGGCCTGTACCTCGCGATCGCGACGCTCGGCTTCTCGTACGCGATGTTCGAGTGGGCGTTCCGCATCCGCTCGCTGACCGGTGGCGGCTCGGCGCTGCCGGTGCCCCGGCCGTGGTTCGGCGACTTCGAGCTGCTCCGCAACGCCGACTACCTCGCCGTGGTCCTGCTGCTGCTCGCCGGACTTTGGCTGATCGACCGCAACGTCACCCGCACCCGCTTGGGCCGGGCGTTCCAGGCGATCCGCGCGGACGAGCCGATGGCGCAGGCGTACGGCATCGACGTCGCGCGCTACAAGCTGCTCGCGTTCGTCCTCTCGGGCGCGTTCGCGGGAGTGGCCGGCGCGATGTACGGCTCGCTGTTCAACTTCGCGAACTCCGAGCAGTTCGAGCTCCGCTGGTCGCTGCTGCTCGTCATCATCGTGGTCGTCGGCGGGCTCGGCAGCCGGGGCGGCGTCGTCACGGCGGCGCTGCTGTTCGCGGCGATGCCGCGGCTGCTGACGGCGTTGAAGGGCTGGGACCTGATCGCCGGTGGCGTGCTGCTGATGTTCGCTGTCGCGCGACACCCGGGCGGCTTCCCCGAGGCGGTCGCGGACGCCCGCGAGAAGAAGCTGGTCAAGCAGCGCGCGAAGTCCGGCGAGCCCGAGCCAGGACTGCCGACGCTGCCCGACATGCCGCGCCCGACCGGGCTCGCCGACCGACCCCGCGAGGCGCCCGGTCAGCCGCTGCTGCGGGTCACCGAGGTGTCGGTGTCGTTCGGCGGGTTGCAGGCCGTCGACAAGGCGTCGCTCGAGGTGCACCGCGGCCGGATCGTCGGCCTGATCGGTCCGAACGGCGCAGGCAAGACGACGTTGTTCAACGCCGTCTCCGGACTCGTGAGGACCGACTCCGGCCGGGTCGAGCTGCTGGGCCGCGACGTCACGCGGTCCGCGCCGCACGTCCGCGCGGCGGCGGGCGTAGGGCGGACGTTCCAGCTCATCGGCCTGGCCAAGGACCTGTCGGTCACGGAGAACCTGCTGCTCGCCCAGCACACCGTCGCGGGGTACACCGCACCCGAGGCGCTGGTCTGGACCGGACGCACACCGAAGATGGAACGCGAGTTGCGCGCGCGGGCGGCGGAAGCCGTTGCGGCGCTGGGCTTCGAGCGGTACGCGGACACGGCGGTCAAGTACCTGTCGCACGGCCAGCAGCGCATCGTCGAGCTCGGCTGCGTCCTCGTCACGGCACCCGAGCTGGTGATGCTGGACGAGCCGTCGGCGGGCATGTCGCCGGGTGCGGCCGAGAACCTCGCGGTCCGCCTCGCCGACATCCGCGACCAGCTCGGCCGGACGGTGCTCGTCATCGAGCACAACATCCCGCTCGTCCTCGACCTCTGCGACGACCTGTACGTCCTCGACGCCGGTCGCGTCATCGCGAGCGGCCCGGCGCGCGAGGTCGCCGCGCTGCCCGAGGTCGTCGGCGCCTACCTCGGCGAGGCGGTGCTGGTATGAGTCACCCGCTGCTCGGCGTGGAGGAGCTCGTCGCCGGCTTCGGCGCGACGACCGTCCTGCACGGCCTCTCGTACGAGGTGAACAGGGGCGAGATCGCCGGCATCTTCGGCCTGAACGGCGCGGGCAAGAGCGTCTCGATGAAGGTGCTCGCGGGCGTCGTTCCGGTGCGGTCCGGACGCATCACGTTCGACGGTGTGGACATCACGCGGATGTCCGCCGAGGAACGCGTCGCGAAGGGCATGGCGCACGTCCCGCAGGGCCGCCAGGTGTTCGCCGCGCTCACCGTCGAGCAGAACCTCCGGCTCGGCGCGTACACGCTGCGCCGCAGGGACTCCCGGCGTTACCAGGCCGTCCTCGACGGCGTCTACGACCGCTTCCCGCTGCTGCGCGAACGCCGTACGCAGGTCGCAGGGACGATGTCCGGCGGCCAGCAGGCGTCGCTCGCGGTCGCGCGGGCGCTGATGGCGGAACCGTTGCTGATGCTCGTGGACGAGCCGTCGGCGGGGCTCGCGCCGCTCGTCGTGCGGGAGCTGTTCGCGACGCTGCGCGAGGTCGCGGCGAGCGGCGTGACGATGGTGCTGGTCGAGCAGAACGTCGCGTTCGGCCTCCAGCTCGCGACGACCGCGCACATCCTCCAGGTCGGCCGGATCGTGCACTCCGGCGCGGTCGCGGACCTCGACCAGGCGGCGGTGGCGTCCTACCTCGGCGTCGGCCGCTTGCTCGGCGCGGGCGTCACGTCGACCATCGAGGCGCGCAAGCCGGCGAAGAAGGCGGCGCCGCGGAAACGCGCGCCGCGCAAGGCGGTGGCCAAGTGACCGAGAGCAACGTCCGCCCGCTCGCCGGGCGCGCGTCGAACGCCACCGTCCGCGCGATCGCGTCGCGCGTCCTCGCCGACCTCGACGCGCTCGTCGCGACGATCGGCGTCGCGCTGCGCGACGAGATCCCCGAGTACGAGTCGATGTCGCCCGCGCAGATGACCGAGGACGTGCTGCCGGTCACCCGCCGCGTCGTCACGTCGTTCTTCGACGCGGTCGTCACCGGCGCGCCGGTCGGCGCGCGCGTGGTGAAGTCGTTCGAGGAGTCCGGTCGCGCGCGCCTCGAGATGGGCGTGCCGCTGGAGTCGATGCTGCACGCGTACCGGATCGCCGGCCGCGTGACCTGGAACGCCGTGAGCGACGCGATCCGCCCCGGCGAGGAGCACCTGCTCGCCGGGCTCGCCGCGCAGTGGATGGACTACATCGACCTCGCGTCGTCGGCCGTCGCCAAGGCGTACATGAGCGCCTCTGCCGAACGCCTCCGCTCGCTCGACGCGCGCCGCCGCGAACTGGTCGAGGCGCTGCTCACCGCGACCGACCCGGGCGAGGTCGCCGCTGTCTCCCTGCGGTTCTCGACCATCCTCGCGGGCTCGTACGTCCCGGTGCTCGTGTCGGGCGCCGGCGTCGCGAGCCGGATCGACGCGCTGATCGCGACCGCCCCCGCCAGGACCCTCGGCGGGCACCGCGGCGACCGCGTGCTGCTGCTCGTGCCCGAGGGGGTTGCCGACGTGACACCGCTCGCGTCGCACGAGGCGCTGGTCGCGTGGGGCCGCCCGGCCGCACCCGGCGCCGCGCTGCTGCACGAGGTGGGCCAGGTCGAGGCGCTGCTCGAAGCCGCTGTGGCAGAGGGCAGGACGGCCGGTGCGTACGGCCCCGACGACCTGCTGGTGGAGCAGTTGCTGCTCGGCAACGAGCGGGTCGCCGCCGCCCTGCGCCGCCGTGTCGGCGACGTGCTCGCCGCGCGCGACCCGGGCGGCGCGATCGTCTCGACGCTGCGCGCGTACCTCGCCACCGGGTCGGTCCCCGAGACCGCGCGGCGCGAGGTGGTGCACGCGAACACCGTCGCGTACCGGCTCGGCCGGGTTCGCGACCTGACCGGGCTCGACCCGCGCGTCCCCGTCGACGCGGCGCTGCTCGTCCTCGGCCTCGGGATCGCGCCGTGAGGGGGCTGATCGGCGGCCAGCCGCTGACCGTACGGACGATCTTCGACCGGATGCGGACGGTGTACCGCGACGGCGAGGTCGTGGACGCGCGCGGGCGGACGACGTACGGCGACCTGGCCGACCGCGTCCTGCGGCTCGTCACGGTGCTGCACGACCTCGGCGTACGGCCAGGCGACCGCGTGGCGTCGTTCGCGAACAACAGCGCGCGGCACGTCGAGCTCTACTACGCCGTCCCGCTCGCGGGGGCGGTGCTGCACATGGTGAACATCCGCCTGCACGACGACCAGATCGCGTACGTCGTCGGGCACGCGGGCGACACCGTTCTCGTCGCGGACGACGACCTGCTGGACCGGCTCGCGTCCGTCGACCTGACGGGGCTGAAGCACGTGCTCGGCATGGACGACCTCGCGGCCCGCGTGGACGCCGCGTCGCCGTGCGCCGACCTGCCTGACCTGGACGAGGAGGACCCTTGCGGCATCTGCTACACGTCGGGGACGACGGGGATGCCGAAGGGCGTGGTGTTCAGCCACCGGGCGACGTACCTGCACGCGATGGCGGCGTGCATGGTCGACCACCTCGCGATCTCCGAACGCGACCGCGTCCTGCCGGTCGTGCCGCTGTTCCACGCGTGCGGGTGGGGGCTGCCGTACATCGCGCCGTTCACCGGGGCGGAGCTGGTGTTCGCCGGTGCCGACACGTCGCCGGAGAACCTCGCGCGGATCATCGAACGCGAGCGGGTGACGTTCGCGGCGGGCGTGCCGACGATCTGGACCGGGCTGCTTCCGTTGGCGGAGAACGGTTCCTTCGACTACTCGTCGCTGCGGACGCTCGGCATCGGCGGCGCGGCGACACCCGGGCCGTTGATGGAGGCGTGGGACGCGCTCGGCGTGCCCATCCTGCAGATCTGGGGCATGACCGAGACCGCGCCCGTCGCGTGCACGTCGCGACCGCGCCGCGCCCACCGTTCGCTCTCAGTCGAGGAGCAGCGCGCGGTACGGCTCAAGACCGGCACCATCTTCGCGGGGCTCGAAGCCCGGATCGTCGGCGACGACGGTACGGAGCTGCCGTGGGACGGCGCGTCCGTCGGCGAGCTGGAGTGCCGCGGGCCGTGGGTCGCGACCGGCTACTACGACGACCCCGGGCTCGGCGACCGGTTCCACGACGGGTGGCTGCGGACCGGCGACATGGCGTTCATGGAGCCGGACGGGTACTTCAAGATCGTGGACCGGTCGAAGGACCTGGTGAAGTCCGGTGGCGAGTGGATCTCCTCGCTCGACCTCGAAGCCGCGATCATGTCGCACCCGCTGGTCCGCGAGGCGGCGGTCGTCGGCGTGCGTTCGGCGAAGTGGGACGAGCGGCCTGTCGCGGTCGTCGCGCCGGTCAACGGCGTCGCGCCGACGCTGGCCGAGCTGCACGCGCACCTGGCCGGGCGGGTCGCGAAGTGGTGGCTGCCCGACGACGTGATCGTCGTGGACGAGATCCCGAAGACCAGCGTCGGCAAGTTCGACAAGAAGGCGATCCGCGCCCAGCTGGCCGACAAGGAGCTGCCGTGACTTTCGACGTCCTCACCGACGACGGCGTACGCCTGGTCGGCGAACGCTGGCCAGGCCGTCCCGGCGCGCCCGTCGTCCTCGGGCTGCACGGGATCACCGGCAACCGCAAAGCGTTCCTCCCGGTCATCCGCGCGCTCGACGGCGACGCGGACTTCGTCTGCTTCGACGCGCGCGGGCGCGGCCTGTCGGACAAGCCGGGGGACCGGTCGAGCTACGGCCACCGGCGCAACGCGGAGGACGCGCGCGCCGTTCTCGAACACCTCGGTGTCAGCGACGTGGTCGTCCTCGGGCAGTCGATGGGCGCGTGGGTCGGGCTGCAGCTTGCCGCGCACGACCCGTCGTCGGTCCGCGCGCTGGTGCTCGGCGACGGCGGCTACTTCCAGGACCTGCCCGCCGGCCTCGATCCGTCGACCGCGGTCGCGAACATCATGGGTCCCGGCTGGCTGGACCGGCTGCGGATGACGGTGCCGTCGCGGGACGTCGTCCTCGGTCTCTACAAGTCGCTGCCGGCGTTCGACGGCTGGTGGGGTCCTGACGTGGACGCGCTGCTGGACGCGGGGCTCGTCGACGTCGAGGGCGGCGTCCGGTCGGCCTGCTCGGACGTGGCGGCGGAGGCCGACTCGGTCGACTACTTCGTCCCCGCGGGGAGCCCGTACGTGAAGGCCGACCTCGGTCTCGTGACCTGCCCGGTACATCTCGTCCGCGCGGCCCACGGCTTCGCGATCTCGCCGCAGACGATGGAGCCGATGATGACGGAGGCGGCCGTGGAGGAGTTCGCGACGGCGCTGCCGCAGCTCACCGTCGAGACGGTCCCCGGCACCAACCACTACTCGGTCAACTTCGCGCCCGTGGGTGCGGCGGTCCTCGCGGACGCCGTACGCAAGGTGCTGCCGTGAGGCGGCTCGTGGCGGTGGCGCTCGTCGCGCTCGCCGCCGTCGCGCCGCCCGCGCGGGCGGAGGTGCGCGGCAAGCCGCAGGGCCCGGCGAAGGTCCGCTTCGGTACCGGCTTCCCGGTCCTGAACGACGCGGAGTGGAAGTTCCGGCTCGGCGGCTTCGGCGGGGTCAGGCCACGCGCCGCGCGCAAGCACGTCCCCGTCATCCTGGTTCACGGCAACAACGTCGACGCCGCCGACTGGTACCCCGTCCGCGACCAGTTCACGAAGGCCGGGTGGACCGCGCAGGAGCTCTGGGCGGTGTCGTACAACGGCCTCGGCGGCAACAACGGCACCGCGCTGCACACCGCGAACCCGGAGCGCGACTCCGAGCACACGGCGATGGGCTGGGACGGCACGACGCGCGTCACGTCCGACGACGTGAACGTGCCCGACCTGTACGCGTTCATCAAGGCGGTGCGCACCTACACCGGGTCGGCGAAGTTCTCCATCGTCGGCCACTCGCTCGGCGTCACGGTCGCGCGCAAGGTGCTGAAGGTGCACCCCGAGCTGCGGAAGGACCTGGTCGCGTTCGTGGGCATCGCGGGGGCGAACCACGGCACGACGTTCTGCCCGCCCGGGTCCGAGGGTCAGCTCGCGTCGTGCAACGAGATCTCCGCCGGGTCGGCGTGGCTGGCTGCGTTGAACGGCCCGGGAGGCAACGACGAGACGTACAAGCCGGCGAAGTGGATGACGGTCTACGACGGCACCGGCGCGGGCGACCCCGGCTACACCGGTCCTACGTACGCACAGTCGCCGGCGTTGAAGGGCGCTACGAACAAGCAGTACCCGTACACGTACCACAACGACCTGCGCCTCGACCCGGCGATCGTGACGGCGTACCGGACGTTCCTGGAGACCGCGGAGCGCGGCGTCAAGCGTTAGGGCGCGTCTCTCAATCCGCGATCGTCGCGAGCGGCGTCCAGGGCGGTGCATCGCCAGGCGGAGGAGGGGTCGAGAGCAGCGCTCTCGGCGCCGACGACAACGCCGCGAGGCGCCGTGCTGGGCGTCGCGCAGCAGGTCAGCGGATTGGGAGACACGCCCTAGAGCCGGCCCTCGGCCTTCAACGCGAGGTACGCGTCGGCGACGGACGGCGCGAACGACTCCGGCGCCGCGTCGACCACCTCGACGCCGCGGCGGCGCAGCAGCGCGACGAGGCGGCGGCGTTCCGCGGTCGCGCGCTCGGCGGCGGCGGCTCCGTAGACCGCGCGGGCCGAGCCGCGGCCGTGCAGCAGCTCGCCGACGCGCGGGTCCGCGACCGACGCGACGACGACGGTGTGCCGCGACGTGAGCGGGCCGAGGTTGGGCAGCAGGCCCTCCTCGACGACGGCGGTGTTCAGCTCGGTGAACAGCACGACCAGCGCCCGCCGCCGGACGCGGCGCAGCACCGCGGCGACGATGCCCTGGTGGTCGGCTTCGAGCAGGACCGGCTCGAGCGTCGCCATCGCGTTGACCAGCCGCGGAAGGACGTCGGCGCGCGAGCCGCCGGAGACGCGGGCGCGCTGGACCCGGTCGTACGCGAGCAGCTCGACCTGGTCCCCGGCGCGCGACGCGAGCGCGGCCAGCAGCAGCGCGGCGTCGAGCGCGTGGTCGAGGCGCGGCGTGTCGCCGACGCGGCCCGCGGACGTACGCCCGGTGTCGAGGACGATGACGACGCGGCGGTCGCGCTCGGGCCGCCAGGTGCGGACGACGACGGTGTCCCGCCGAGCCGTTGCGCGCCAGTCGATGGAGCGTACGTCGTCGCCGCCGACGTACTCGCGCAGCGAGTCGAACTCCGTGCCCTGCCCGCGGCCGCGGACCAGCACCGCGCCGTCGAGCTGGCGCAGCCGGTTGAGGCGTTCGGGGAGGAACTTCCGCGACGTGAACGGCGGCAGCACCCGCACCTGCCACGGCGCGACGTGGCGGCCCTGCCGCGCGGCGAGGCCGAGCGGGCCGGCCGAACGCACGGTGACGCGTTCCGGCCGCCGGTCGCCGCGGCGGGTGGGGAGCAGCTCCGTCGTGAGGCGGCGGCGTTCGCCGCCGGGGACGCGGACGCGGTGGACGCGCGGCGTCGCGCCCGCGGACGGCGGCCAGGCGTCGCGGATCGACAGCCGCGCGGTGCGGCCTGAGCCGTTGGCGACGGTGAGCAGGACGACGGCCGCCTCGCCGAGCCGGACCGACGTCGCGCCGGAGCGGGCGAGCGCCAGCCGCCGGACGCTCGCCGCGAGCGCGAGGTCGAGCGCGGCGAGCGCGAGGAGGGCGGCGTTGGCCAGCCAGAACGCGCGGCGGTCGACGCCGGGCACGGCCAGGAACGACCCGGCCACGACGGCGGCGAGGACGGCGAGCCGCCCGGTCAGTGCCATGAGGTCAGCGGGGGACCGGGACGGAGCCGAGAACGGTGTCGAGGACGCCGTCGGCGGTGACGCCCTCCAGTTCCGCCTCGGGGCGGACGGCGACGCGGTGCCGCAGCGCGGGCCGGGCGAGCGCCTTCACGTCGTCCGGGGTGACGAAGTCGCGGCCCGACAGCCAGGCCCAGGCCTTGGCGGCGTTCATCAGGCCGGTCGCGCCGCGGGGCGAGACGCCGAGTGACAGCGACGGCGACTGCCGGGTCGCGCGGGCGACGTCGACGACGTAGCCGATCACCGCGGGCTCGACGGTGACGGCCGCGACGGCCGCCCGCCCGGCCGCGAGGTCGGCCGTGCTCGCGACGGCAGTGACGCCGGCCGCCGCGAGGTCGCGCGGGTTGAACCCCCGATCGTGGCGCTGCAGGACGACGACCTCGTCGTCGCGGCTCGGCAGCGGCATCGTGAGCTTCAGCAGGAACCGGTCGAGCTGCGCCTCCGGCAGCGGGTACGTGCCCTCGTACTCGACCGGGTTCTGCGTCGCGGCGACGACGAACGGCTCCGGCAGCGGCCGCGGCACGCCGTCCACGGTGACCTGCCGCTCCTCCATCGCTTCGAGCAGCGACGCCTGCGTCTTGGGGGGCGTGCGGTTGATCTCGTCGGCGAGCAGCAGGTTGGTGAAGACGGGACCTTCGCGGAACGAGAACTCCGCCGTCCTGGCGTCGTACACCAGCGAGCCCGTGACGTCGCCCGGCATCAGGTCCGGCGTGAACTGCACCCGCTTCGTCTCGACGTCCAGCGCCGCCGCCAGCGCGCGGACGAGCAGCGTCTTGGCGACGCCGGGCACGCCTTCGAGCAGGACGTGGCCGCGGCAGAGCAGCGCGATGACCAGGCCGGTGACGGCGGCGTCCTGGCCGACGACGGCCTTGGCGACCTCGGCGCGCAGGTCGACGAGCGCCTGTCGCGGGTTGGCCGGCGCGCGGCGGGCGGCCGTCCTGCGGCGCGGGGCGGAGGGGGTCTCGGTCACTGGGCACGCACCTCGGAGTCGAGAGAGTCGAGGCCGTCGGCGAGGCGCACCAGCGCCGCGTCGTCGGCCGGTGGGGGACCGTACAGGAGAGCGTCGACGGTGGGGCCGTCCTTGACCGTACGGCTCGTCACCGCGGCGACGAGCGTCTCGCGCCCCGCGTCCGGCGCGAGCCCGAGGACGCGGACCAGCCGGTCGCGCAGCCCCGCGCGCAGGGCGTTGGCGGCCTGGTCGCGGGCGCCGGCGGACTCGTAGAGCCTGGCCCGGCCCTCGATCGTCTCGGCCGCGCGGACGACGACCGGCAGCGGCTCGGTGACGACAGGACCGAGCCGCCGCCCGCGCCACAGCGCGAGCAGCAGGACGGCGACCAGCAGCTCGTCGACCGCGAGGACCAGCCGCCGCGGCAGCAGGTCGGTGAGGCTCTGCTCCTCCTCGGGAGAAGCCGGCAGGAGGCTGCTCGGGTAGACCCACTCAACGGTGCGGTGCCGGGCCAGGAGGCGCAGCGCGAGAGCGGCGTTGCCGTCGTCGCCGAGGCGGTCGTTCGTCATGAACGCCGCCGACCCGAGCAGCGTCACGCGCCGGCCCGGCGAGCGCAGCTCGAGGAACGCCGGCTCGCCGCCGAGGGCGTAGCACGCGACCGCGTCCTGACCCGCCGAGTAGGTGAGGCCGCCGAGGTACACCGACCCCGCCGCAACGGCGTCCGGGTGCGTGCAGCCCGGGTCGACGCTGCGCTCCGGGATGACGCCGGTCGCCTTCGCGTCGACGCCGAGCGCGGTGAGGTGCGCGTCCTCCGCCTCGGCGACGACGACCTCGCTCGCGACGGCGACGGCGGAGAGCGTCTCCGGGCGGCTCGCGTTGACGAGGAACGGGTCGGGGATGAACACCGTCGTGTCGTCCGCGCCGCTCGGCACGTCGACCTTGCGGACGTCGACCCCGTGCGCGCGCAGCAGCGTGGCCAGCGCCCGCGCTCCCTCGGGCGCGGCGGCGTCGGGGTCGAGCCGGTTCGCACCGACGTGACCGGTGAGAACGGTCTGCAGCACCGCCGCCCCGACGACGAACGCCCCGAGCAGCACCGGGAGGCGGGCCTTGCGCCACGCCGCGCGCGGCGTCGTCGTGGCGCGCGCGGACGTCGCGGGAACCGCGTCGACGTCGAGCGGGCCGGTGTCGAGGAGGCTCACTGCGGTGTCACCGTGACCAGGCGGGCGGTGCGGATCGCGTCGTCGGCGACGCGCACCCGCTCGTACTCCGCGGGCCCCGGCCGCCTGCGGCTGTACCACGCGCTGTCGAACGCCGCCGCGGCGTCGGCGAGGTGGTGCGCGACGGACGGCACGGCCGCGCCGCCCTCGCGCGCGATCTCCCCGGCGGTCCGGCCGGCGCGCGGGTCGAGCACGCCGCGTTCCTCCAGCTCGCGGATGATCGCGCGGAACCGCGCGCGCACCGCCTCCTTGTACTCGCCCCGCGCGGCCAGCGACTCGGCCTCCGCGCGGTACTCGGCGGCGGTGCGCGACCGCGCGTCGCGGCGCCGGTCGGTGAGCGCGTCGCGCAGCCGTAACGGCCCGAGACCGAGCCGGACGGCGACGACCAGCAGGACGACGAGAACGACGATGACCACGAGCGACGGCAGCCCGCCGGGCAGGACGCTGATCAGCTTGTCGACGACGCGGCCGAGCCGGTCGAACACCCAGTTCATCACGCGGGCCGCGAGCGACTCGCCGCCCCGGTGGTAGACCGCCTTCCGCAGTTCGCGGCGCGCCTCGTCGCGCGCGCCGGAGCGCGTGATGCCGCCCGGGTCCTGCGCCAGCAGGTACAGCAGTCGCACGGTCAGCCCGTACCCGCGGCGGCGGCCTGCGTCAACGTCACGTCGAGCCCCTCCACGCGCATCCGCCGGTCGATGTAGAGCAGCGCGAGGACCCCCGACGTGAACGGCGCGGTGATCGTCCCGGCGACGATGCCGCCGACCGTGATGATCACCAGCGGCACGATGTCGACGGAGACGCGTTCGAGGTTCCAGCCGGCCCAGGCGCTCGCGATGAGGTACGCCGGGACGACGATGACCGCCTGCACGGCGAACGCGATCAGCGTCGACAGCGCGCGGATGCCCCAGACCCGCCACCAGTCAGGTACCGCGAGCCGCCACGAGCGCCGCAACGACTCGGAGACGCCAAGGCGTTCGAGGACGAGCGCGGGCGTCGTCAGTGCCCACGCCCCCCACAGGAAGACGCCGGGGATCAGGAACAGGCAGCTCGCGAGGTACGGCACGATGCCCGCGATGCTGCCCGCGACGAGCAGCCGCCAGAACAGCGGCCGCACCCTCGCCCACGTCGCGCCGAGGGTGGCCGGGCGGCCGAGGACCGCCTCCCCGGCGACGGCGGTGATCATGCCGCCGAGGATCATCAGCCCGGTCGCGCCGATTGCCCACGCGGCGACGGTCCCCCAGGTGAAGCCGCCGCCGCCGAACAGGTTCGCGCCGCCGCCGTTCAGCCGGTCGCTCGCGTTGACCGCGAACGACAGCAGGTTGGTCGACGTCACCACGATCGCGGACAGGCCGAGGGTGACCTTGGGGTACTCGCGGAGCAGGCTGAACCCGCCGTCGAGGATCTCGCCGAGGCCCAGCGGGCGCAGCGGGATGACGCCCGGCTTCGGCGCGGCGCCCATGCCCCAGCCGTACCCCGGAGGGGGGCCGTACCCGGGCGGCGGGCCGGAGCCGTAGCCGGGTGGTGGCGGACCGTACCCGGGCTGCGCGCCCGGCTCGGTCGGCGGGGTCCACCCAGGCATGTCGCTCATGTCGGGCAACGTACCCTCGCCCGGTGGAACGCGTCCCGCCCCTTGCCTGGCAGCCGGGCTGCGTCGTGCTGCTCGACCAGACCCGCCTGCCCGCCGACGAGGTCGTCGTCCGCTGCACGACGGTCGACGCGCTGGTCGACGCGATCCGGCGACTCGTCGTCCGCGGCGCGCCGTTGCTCGGCGTCGCGGGCGCGTACGGCGTGGCGCTCGCGGCCGCCGAGGGCGGCGACCTCCGCGCGTCCGCCGAACGGCTCGCGAGCGCGCGGCCGACCGCCGTCAACCTCCGGTGGGGCGTCGAAGGCGCGCTGGCCGCCGCTCTCGGCTCGCCCGACGACGCGGTCGGCGCGGCGGTCGCCGAGGCGGACCGCATCGCCGCCGAGGACGCCGCCGCGAGCGACGCCATGGCGGCGTACGGCCTCGACCTCGTCCCCGACGGCGCGCGCGTCCTGACCCACTGCAACACCGGCTCGCTCGTGTCGGCGGGCGGCGGCACCGCCTACGCCGTCGTGACCGCCGCGCACCGCGCCGGACGGCTGGCAATGCTCTGGGTCGACGAGACGCGGCCGCTGCTGCAGGGCGCCCGGCTGACGGCGTGGGAGGCGCGGCGCGACGGCCTGCCGTTCACCGTGCTGGCGGACAACGCGGCCGGGTCGCTGTTCGCGAACGGCCTGGTCGACCTGGTCGTCGTCGGCGCCGACCGCGTCTGCGCCGACGGCAGCGTCGCGAACAAGGTCGGCACGTACCCGCTCGCGGTGCTGGCGCGGGCACACGGCGTGCCGTTCGTCGTCGTCGCGCCGGTCTCGACCGTCGACCCGGCGTCGCTCGGTGTGGACGTGGTGATCGAGCAGCGCGACCCGGCCGAGGTGACGGCGTTCGGCGGCGCGTACAACCCGGCGTTCGACGTGACCCCGGCGCGCCTCGTCACCGCGCTGGTGACCGAGCGGGGCGTCACCCGCCCGGTGACCGGCGCGACCCCGGCCGCGTTCTAGCAGAGCGTGTACGCCGGGACGTCCTCGACGCCGATGCCCGCGACCTTCGCGGTCACCAGCGCCTCGCAGAGCCCGGCCGACACGAGCGGCACGCCAACCGAGACGCTCGGTACGTCGAGCGGGCCGTCGTACAGCGTCGCGACGTGGCCGACGAAGGTGCCGCCCGCGGTCCGGCACGGGCTGACCACCGTCGCGTTGAACGTCACCTCGGCGCACGGCAGCACGGCCGAGCCGCCAGTGGGCAGGTCGAACCGGAACAGGTCCACGCTCCCGACGACGTGGTTCGCAAGGCCGGGAACGGTGGTGACTCCGCCCACGGACACCGTCTGGATCCGCTCGCCCGGCGTCACCGAGAGGCAGACCAGCCCGTCGCACGACGGGAGGACGCCCGCAAACGCCGACGAGGTGAGCGTGTAGGGCGTGTAGTTGCCGTAGGCGGCCCACACGTCGACGTACAGCAGCCCGGTGTGCTCGACGGTGCAGGTCAGCGTCGGGGATATCCAGACATCGCACGCCGGTGAGCTGCAGTTCCCCGTGAACACCCGCAGCTCCAGCGGGTAGCCCGACGGGGACTGGAGCGTGATCGTCGTCTCGCCGGTGCTCGGAGTCTCGTACCAGTGGTGGTCGTACGGCGCGATGGTGCCGGCCGTCGTCCCGAGGAACAGCGTGCCGTCGCCGCAGCTGCCGCTCGCCCGCGCCGCCCCGGGCAGCACCGCCTGGCTGATGACCAGCGTCGCGCTCACAAGGAACGCGCGCAAGGTCCAACGTCTGGACATGTGTACCCTCCAGCCCCGGCGCACCCGCGCCGATCGCGGCACCCTGCCGCGGCGGCAATGTAGCAACGCGGCGACCGCGCGTCTGCGGGGGTATGCACCGCTTCGCGCAGGGCGCGCGGAGCCGCCGGCCGGTCCGGACCCGGGGTCGCCCCGTGGCCGCTGCGGACCCATCCGTGACCCGGCCGGTACCGCACCGCGACAACCCGGCCGCACCATCGGGCCATGACTACCGCGCCCGCACCCGCCTGGCAGGCACAATGGACGTATGACCCGCGCGCGCTCGCACGCCCGCCGCTCCCGCCAGCGGGCTACCCGTTGAAGGGCCGTGTCCTCGTCGTCGACGACGACCCCGCTCTCGCCGAGATGCTCGGCATCGTGCTGCGCAGCGAGGGGTTCGACCCGTCGTTCGTCGCCGACGGCGAGCGGGCGCTCGCGGCGTTCCACGACACCAAGCCGGACCTCGTCCTCCTCGACATCATGCTGCCGGGCAAGGACGGGCTCGAGGTCTGCCGCGCGATCCGCGCGGAGTCCGGCGTACCCATCGTCATGCTCACCGCCAAGAGCGACACCATCGACGTCGTCCTCGGCCTGGAGTCGGGTGCCGACGACTACGTCGTCAAGCCGTTCAAGCCGAAGGAGCTGATTGCGCGGGTCCGCGCGCGGCTGCGGCGCAACGAGGACGTGCCCGCCGAACCGTTGCACATCGGCGACGTCGAGATCGACGTCGCGGGCCACCGCGTCCTGCGCGAGGGCGCGCAGATCGGGCTGACGCCGTTGGAGTTCGACCTGCTTGTGGCGCTGGCGCGCAAGCCGCGCCAGGTGTTCACCCGCGAGGTGCTGCTGGAGCAGGTGTGGGGGTACCGGCACGCCGCCGACACGAGGCTGGTCAACGTGCACGTCCAGCGGCTGCGCGCGAAGGTCGAGCGCGACCCGGAGCACCCCGACGTCGTCCTCACCGTTCGCGGCGTCGGCTACAAGGCGGGGCCGCCCTGACCGTTCGCCAGGCTCTCGGGCGGGTCCGCACGCCGCGTTCACTGCTGCGCGAGGCGGCCGGCCGGTGGCGGCGCTCGCTGCAGCTCCGCGTCGTCACGTCGACGCTGATCATCTCGATGGTCGTCGTCGCGCTGCTCGGCGTGCTGGTGTTCGACCGGGTCGCGCGCGGCCTCGTCACGACGCAGCGCCAGCGCGCGCTCGCCGAGGTGGACTCCAGCCTCCAGTACGCCAGCGCGACGCTGTCGACCGTCGAGACCGACGCCAACCCCGAGGCCGTCGACCAACGCCTCCGCGAGCTGATCCAGCAGCTCGCGATCCGCGCCGGCGCGGCGGGGACGTACGACGTCGCGCTGCTCGGCGGCCCCCTCGGCGACCTCGTCAGCAGCCTCCAGGGGCCGGACGTGACGACCGTTCCGAACTCGCTGCGCGAGGCGGTCCGCGGGGGCAGCAACATGGCGTACGCGTACTCCGACCTCCGCTCCGGCAAGCGGGTGTCGCGCCGGCTCGTCGTGGGCGCGCCGCTGTACGCGCCGAGCAGGCGGTACGAGCTCTACTTCTTCTTCCCGCTGAACCTCGAGACGTCGACGCTGAGCTCCGTCCGCAGCGCGCTGCTCGGCGGCGGCCTCGCGCTGGCACTGCTGGTCGCGGGCGTCACGTGGCTGGTCGCGAAGCAGGTCGTGTCGCCGGTGCGCGCTGCCGCCCGCGTCGCCGACCAGTTCGCGGGCGGGCGGCTGGAGTCGCGGATGCAGGTGAAGGGCGACGACGAGATCGCGCGGCTCGGGGAGGCGTTCAATGCGATGGCGGTGTCGTTGCAGCAGAAGATCGACCAGCTCCAGGGACTGTCGCGGCTCCAGCAGCGGTTCGTGTCCGACGTGTCGCACGAGCTGCGGACGCCGTTGACGACCGTTCGCATGGCGGCCGACGTGCTGCACTCGTCGCGGGGGACGTTCCCCGTCGAGGTGGCGCGTTCCGCCGAGCTGCTGCAGAACGAGCTGGACCGGTTCGAGTCGCTGCTCGTCGACCTGCTGGAGATCAGCCGGTTCGACGCGGGCGCGGCCGTGCTCGACGCCGAGGTGTTCGACGTGTCTGCGCTGCTGCACCGTGTCGTCACGGCGTTGGGCCCGCTGGCCGCGCGCCGCGGCTCCGAGGTGACGGTGCGGGCGGCGGCCGGGACCGACGTGCTGCTGGAGGCGGACCCGCGGCGGGTCGAACGCGTCCTCCGCAACCTGCTCGCGAACGCCATCGAACACGGCGAGGGGCTGCCGATCGACGTCGCCTTCGGCGGCGACGCGGAGGTCGTCGCGATCGTCGTCCGCGACCGCGGCGTCGGCCTGCGGCCCGGCGAGGCGAGCCGGGTGTTCTCGCGGTTCTGGCGCGGTGACCCGTCCCGCGCGCGCCACACCGGCGGCACCGGGCTCGGCCTGTCCATCGCGCTGGAGGACGTCCGGCTGCACGGCGGCTGGCTGCAGGCGTGGGGCGAGCCGGGGCGCGGCTCGGCGTTCCGCGTCACGCTGCCGCGGCAGGTGGGCGGGGACGTCCGGTCCTCGCCGCTGCCGCTCGAACCCGGTGCGGTGACGTTCCGTGGCTAGGCGGCTGTGGTCGTTGCCCGCGGCGGTGCTGCTGCTAGCCGGCTGCACCGGCGTGCCCGCGCCCGGCGGTGTCAACGTCGTACGCCACGTCACCGCGGAGGGTCCTGAGCTGCCGGAGCCGCGCGTGTTCCGGCTGCCCGCGCCGGCCCCCAAGGAGGACGCGCCGCCCGACGAGATCCTGCGCGGCTTCCTCGTCGCGCAGGTCGACCCGCGCAACGACCACGCCGTCGCCCGCAGGTACCTCGCGCCGGACGTGACGTGGAACGACCATGCCGGCGTCACCGTCGCCGCGACCCGCGTCGGGACCCCGTCGATCGCCGGCGACGTCGCCTCCGTCAGGACCGCCATCGACCGGGTCGGCACGATCTCGCCGCGAGGCGAGTTCCGGCCGGCGCCCCTCCCGGCGCGGCAGACGGTCACGTTCCGGCTGCGCCGCGTTCCGGGTCTCGGCTGGCGGCTCTCCGGCGCGCCCGCGGGCCTCGTCCTCGGCCGCGACGAGCTCAGGGGGACGTTCGAGCGGACGACGTTGTACTTCCCCAACCAGGCGCGCCGCCTCGTTCCCGACACCGTCTTCCTGCCGGCGACCGACCAGCCGGTCGGCACGGCCGTTCGCGCGCTGCTCGGCGGGCCGCGCGGGTGGGTCGCGCCCGCGGTGCGTTCCGCGATCCCCGCCAACACGGAGCTGCTCGACGAGCCGTCCGTCGTCGACCACGTCGCCACCGTGAACCTCTCCCGGGAGATCAGGCTCGCGCCGCAGGAGACCCTGGGCGCGCTCGTCGCGCAGGTCGTCTGGACCCTGACCGAGCCGGTGTTCGCCGTCGACGCGGTGCACGTCCAGGTCGAGGGCGAGCAGCTCGTCGTCCCCGGCCGGCCGGGGCTGCGGGACCACCGGCGGATCGACTGGAGCGAGTACGCGCCCGTTCCCGAGACCGCCGACACGCGGCTCTTCTTCGTCCGCGACGGCGGCGCGTACGCGCGCGACGACGCCGGCCGCGAGACGCGCATCCCTGTCGCGCAGTCGTTTGCGTCGATCGCCGTCAACCGCGCGGGCACCCGCCTCGCCGGCGTCACGCTGCCCGTCGGCGGGCGGCAGTCGCTCGTCTTCGTCGACCTCGCCTCGGGGCGCGCGCGGACGACGCTCACGAGCAACCGGATCACCGCGCCGGCGTGGGAGCCCGCCGGCGACGTGGTCTGGGTCGCGCACTCGTCCGGCGGCATCCAGCAGGTCGTCGCCGTGTCCGCCGACTCCGCGCGCGACGCGGTGTCGGCCGTGGCGGCGACGCTGCCCGGACCCGTGTCGTCGCTGCGGCTCTCGCCCGACGGGTCGCGCGTCGCCCTGGTCGCCGGTGCCGGCGCCGCGTCCGCGCTCTGGCTGGCGCGGGTCGAACGCCCCGCCGCCGGCGGCCGCGTCCTCGCCGACCCGCGCGCGGTCGCGCCGTCCGTCCGCGGCGTCACGGCGGCGGCGTTCGAGGGCGCGGCACAGGTGTTGTTCGCCGCCTACGACGGCCGCCGCCCTGCCGTCTACCGCGCCGACCTCGACGGCTACGACCTCGTCCGCCAGCGCGACGAGTCCCTCCCGGCTGCCGCCGTCTCGACGGTGTCCGCATCCGCGGCAACGCCCGCCGACCGCGCCGCGTCCGTCGGCACCGGGATCTGGCTGCGTTCCCCCGGGGGCGACTGGCGGGCCCTGCCGGGGCGCGGGGCGGGCGGCGTCTTCGCGGGCTGAGCTGCTTCCCGGGGCCGGCGTCGTCCACAGCTCGTCGTCCACAGGCCGGCCGCGCCGTCCACAGATCGTGACGCGTCCGTTCCTGGGGTCGCGCGCGCGCCATCGTCGTACCCGTGCTGAACGCTCTCCTCGACCTCCTCCTCCCGCGCACCTGCCCGGGCTGTGGCACGCCGCTGCCCTGGCGCGGCGCCACGTCCCGCGCCGCCCGGTCCGCGAGCGGCGCAGGGCAGGCTCGGCCGTGCCGGTCGCCGATCTGCGCGCGCTGCGCGGCCTTGCTCGCCGCGGGGCCGACCCGCGCCGTTCCCGTCCCCGCGCCCCGCGGCCTCCCGCGGACCTGGGCCATCGCGCCGTACGACGGGCCCGTCCGCGCCCTGGTCCTCGCCCACAAGGAGCGCGGCCGCCTCGCCCTCTCCGGTCCCCTCGCCGACGCGCTCGCCCGGGCGGCCTCGGCCGGCGCGCCCGACGTCCTCGTCTGGGTGCCGTCGCGGCGGGCCGCGATCCGTTCGCGCGGGTACGACCACGCCCGCCGCCTCGCCATCCGCGCCGCGCGACGGCTCGGCGTACCCGCCGTTCCGGCCGTCCTCGTCGCCCGCCGCCTCGCCGACCAGTCCGGCCTGAACGCCGCCGACCGCGCCGCCAACCTGGCCGGCGCGTTCCGCGTCGACTCGCACGTCGCGCTCTCGCTCGCCGGCCGGCGGATCGTCGTGGTCGACGACGTCATGACCACCGGCGCAACACTCGCCGAGGCCGCCCGCGCGCTCCGCGCCGAAGGGCTCGACGTCGTCGGCGCCGCCGTCGTGGCGGCCGGCGTACGCCGGGACCCCGGGCCCACGTCGCGCCGCCGTCGCCGCCACGCGCCGCCCGGTGCGGCCGCCGGCTCACCGCCGGACGACCCGTCGCCGCACCCGCCGCACCGCCCGCGCCGGCCCGTTCCCGCGCTGGCCGGACGTGCCGTGACCGCACGCGCGCCGCCGTGACCACCGGCACCACCGACACCCTCGCGCCGACCGGCGCGACGGCCGCTTCGCGCGGAGACGCAACCGGTCCCGTCCGGCCCGCCAAACGCCTGCACGCGCGGGCGGCGGCGGGATAGCGTGGGGGTCCGGACTCCGTCCGGCTACGTGGCCGTCGTGAGGACAACGATGCGAGCAGTGCGCGCACGGGACGCACGTCCCCCGATGCGCGCCGCTGGGGCGACTGCCCCCATCGAGAGCCCCGAGGCCGCGGCTGCACGCCCGCCGGCAGCAAGGGGAGCTTGATGGACATCGTGGTCAAGGGCCGCAAGGTCGAGGTCTCGGACAAGTTCCGGCAGCACGCCACCGAGAAGCTCTCGAAGGTCGAGCGGCTCGACCACCGCATCTTCCGGCTCGAGGTCGAGCTCTGCGCGGAGCACAACCCCCGGCTGTCCTCCGTCAAGGACCGCGTCGAGGTCACCTGCCTGTCCAAGGGGCCGGTCATCCGGGCCGAGGCGGCGTCGAGCGACCCGTACGTCGCGCTCGACCTCGCCCTGGACAAGCTCGAGGCGCGGCTCCGCCGCGCGGCGGACAAGCGTCGCGTGCATCACGGATTGCGGACGCCTGACTCGATACACTCGCCCACAGCGCACGCGAACGGGTCAGAGCCCTCCCAAGGGCACGAACCGGACGCGAACGCTGCCGGTAGTCCGGACGAGGAGGAGCCAGCCGGCGTCGTCGTACGGGAGAAGCAGTTCGAGGGCGTTCCGATGACCCTCGACGAGGCCCTGTTCCAGATGGAGCTCGTGGGCCACGACTTCTTCCTGTTCCCCGACGCCGTCACCGGCCTCCCCAGCGTCGTCTACCGGCGTAAGGGCTACGACTACGGCGTGATCCGCCTCGCCCGGTGAGGTCGGTACGCGTCCGATCGTCCTAGGAGGGCGTGTGACGGAGGACGAGGCGGCTGCCAAGCCGCCGAGCGCCGGCACGGGCGAACCGATCCGGGTACTCGTCGTCGACGACCACGCGCTGTTCCGTCGCGGCCTGCAGATGGTCCTCGAGCAGGAGCCGGACATCGAGGTCGTCGGCGAGGCCGGCGACGGCGCCGAGGCCGTCGAACGCGCCACCGACACGATGCCCGACATCGTCCTGATGGACGTCCGCATGCCGAAGCGCGGCGGCATCGACGCGTGCACCGCGATCAAGGACGCCGTACCGAGCACCAAGATCATCATGCTGACGATCAGCGACGAGGAGGCCGACCTCTACGACGCGATCAAGGCCGGCGCCTCCGGCTACCTGCTCAAGGAGATCTCGATCGAGGAGGTCGCCTCGGCGATCCGCGCGGTGAACGAGGGCCAGTCGCTGATCTCCCCGTCGATGGCGTCGAAGCTGCTCACCGAGTTCGCCTCGATGATCAAGCGCACCGACGACCGCCAGCAGGTGCCGACGCCGCGGCTCACCGACCGTGAGATGGAGGTCCTGAAGCTCGTCGCCAAGGGCCTGAACAACCGCGACATCGCCAAGCAGCTGTTCATCTCGGAGAACACCGTCAAGAACCACATCCGCAACATCCTGGAGAAGCTCCAGCTCCACTCCCGGATGGAGGCGGTCGTCTACGCCGTCCGCGAGAAGCTCCTCGAGATCACCTAGTAGGGATCCGCGCAACGGGTCCCGAACCCCACCACCCGCCCGGCTCGTTCTGTGAAGATCACCACGCTCGAGCGGGGCCGAGATTCCTGCACAGAACGCGACGCTCGCGCAAGCAGGTCACGAGACCGCCACCGCCAACGGTGCGGCCAGCTCGGGCGGCGACACGCGTTCGACCGCGATCGCCGAGCAGCCGACCCACGCGGCCGCCTCGCGCAGCGCCGCCGCCACCGAGCCGAGCGCTGACGGCGACAGCAGCGACACCTGCCGCGCCACGAACGTCGACCCCGACCGCGCCGGGTCGACCCGCCCGACCAGCCGCCCGCCAGCGAGGACGGGCATCGCGAAGTAGCCGTGCTCGCGCAGCGGCTTGGGTACGTACGCCTCGAGCCGGTGCCGCAGGCCGAACACGCGCTCCATGCGTTCGCGGTGCCAGATCAGCGAGTCGAACGGCGATAGCAGCGTCACGCGCGAGCGCGCCGGCACCGCGCCGGCCGACAGCGCGGCCAGCGCAGCAGGCGCCGCCCACGCGCGGTCCTTCCACCCCGAGACCCGCACCGGCACCAGGCCGGCCGGCTCGGCCAGCGCACCGGCCGACGCCACGGAGAACGGCGACGAGAAGTACCGCGCGAGGTCCGCCGCCGTCCCCGCCCCGAGCGCCGCGCCGGCCATGGCGAGCAGCGCGAGCCGGCAGGTCTCGTCGTCGGGCTCCGCGACGAGCAGCGGGGCGGGGATCGCGCGCGACGGCAGGTCGTACACGCGCCGCCAGCCGGCCCTGCGGGTCACCACGACCTCACCCCACCGGAACAGGTCCTCCGCGGCGATCTTGACCTCCGACCAGTCCCACCAGGGTCCGCCGCGCTTCGCCCCGCCGAGCTCGGTCGCCGTCAGCGGCCCGCGGTCGTGCAACGCCGCGAGCACCGACTTCCTGGCGGCCGCTCCGGCTCGCCGCCGCGGGTGCTCGCGCGTGGCCTGGGCGCGCCGGACGACGCCGTACAACGGCCACGCGGCCAGCGGCAGCACGCACGCGGCGTGCGACCAGTACTCGAACGCCACGGCCGGCGAGGACCAGTACGCCGCCTCCACGGCCGCCCGGGGGACCGGCCCGAGCCGGGCGTACGCGACCAGCTCGTGCGAGCGCGCGAGCACCGAGATCGTGTCGAGCTGTACCGCGCCGAGGCGCCCCAGCATGCCCGGCACCCCGCCCGCCCGGCGCGCGGCAGCGGGTCCGGACAGGCCCTGCGACCAGACCGCCAGCCGCCGCGCCTCGTCCGCACTCAGCTCGTCCATCCGGGCACCTTACGGGCCCCCTGAGACGTTTCTGCGGGCACGAGGTCACGGGCGACTCCCGCGACCGCCTACCATGACCGGGTCGGCGGGCCACCGCCGTCCCCTACGGCTGCCCTCCCGCGGTCGTGGGACACCGACGAGGAGTGCGAACACCCGATGGTCTTCTCCCGAATCCTGCGCGCCGGCGAAGGCAAGATCCTCCGCAAGCTCAAGAGCATCGCCGACCAGGTCAACTCCATCGAGGACGAGTTCGTCGCCATGAGCGACGCCGAGCTGCGCGGGGAGACCGAGAAGTTCCGCGCCCGGCTGGCCGACGGCGAGACGCTCGACGACCTCATGCCGGAGGCGTTCGCCGCGGTCCGCGAGGCGGCGAAGCGCACCCTCGGCCAGCGGCACTTCGACGTCCAGCTCATGGGCGGCGCCGCGTTGCACCTCGGCAACATCGCCGAGATGAAGACCGGTGAGGGCAAGACGCTCGTCGGCACGCTGCCCGCGTACCTCAACGCGCTGGAGGGCAAGGGTGTCCACGTCGTCACCGTCAACGACTACCTGGCCAAGCGCGACGCCGAGTGGATGGGCCGCGTGCACCGGTTCCTCGGCCTGTCCGTCGGCCTGATCCAGGGCAGCATGCGCCCCGAGGAGCGCCGCCCGGCCTACAACTCCGACATCACGTACGGCACCAACAACGAGTTCGGCTTCGACTACCTGCGCGACAACATGGCCTGGACGATCGACGAGTGCGTCCAGCGGGGCCACAGCTTCGCCATCGTCGACGAGGTCGACTCGATCCTGATCGACGAGGCGCGGACGCCGCTCATCATCAGCGGCCCGGCCGACCAGGCGACGCAGTGGTACGCGACGTTCTCCGGCCTGACCCGGCGCCTCGAACCCGGCGAGGGCAAGGACTACGAGGTCGACGAGGGCAAGCGCACCGTCGCCATCTCCGAGCGCGGCGTGCAGAAGGTCGAGGACTTCCTCGGCATCGAGAACCTCTACGAGTCCATCAACACCCCGCTCGTCGGCTACCTCAACAACGCCCTCAAGGCGAAGGAGCTCTACCACCGCGACAAGGACTACATCGTCAAGGACGGCGAGGTCCTCATCGTCGACGAGTTCACCGGTCGCATCCTGCACGGCCGCCGGTACTCCGAGGGCATGCACCAGGCGATCGAGGCCAAGGAGGGGGTGAAGATCATGGACGAGAACCAGACCCTCGCCACGATCACCCTCCAGAACTTCTTCCGTCTCTACGACAAGCTCGGCGGCATGACCGGTACGGCCATGACCGAGGCCGCGGAGTTCGACCGCATCTACAAGCTCGGCGTCGTCCCGATTCCCACCAACCGGCCGATGCAGCGCGTCGACAAGAAGGACGTCGTCTACAAGACCGAGGCCGCGAAGTTCGAGGCCGTGGTCGAGGACATCGCCGAACGCCACGAGAAGGGCCAGCCGGTCCTCGTCGGCACCGTCTCCGTCGAGAAGTCCGAGCGCCTCTCCGGCATGCTGCTGCGCCGCGGCGTTCCGCACGAGGTCCTGAACGCGAAGTACCACGAGAAGGAGGCCGAGATCGTCGCCCAGGCCGGGCGCCGGGGCGCGGTCACCGTCGCGACGAACATGGCCGGCCGCGGCACCGACATCATGCTGGGCGGCAACCCGGAGTTCATGGCCGCGAACGAGCTGCGCGAGCGCGGCCTCTCGCCGGTCGAGGCGCCCGAGGACTACGAGGCCGCCTGGCCCGAGGCACTCGACAAGGCGAAGGGCGCGGTCGCCACCGAGCACGAGGAGGTCACCGACCTCGGCGGCCTCTACGTCCTCGGCACAGAGCGGCACGAGTCGCGCCGCATCGACAACCAGCTCCGCGGCCGCTCCGGCCGCCAGGGGGACCCGGGCGAGTCGCGGTTCTACCTGTCGCTGCAGGACGACCTGATGCGGCTGTTCAACGCCGCCGCGGTCGAGGGCATCATGGACCGCCTCAACATCCCCGACGACGTCCCGATCGAGGCGGGCATGGTCACCCGCGCGATCCGCAACGCGCAGACCCAGATCGAGAGCCAGAACTTCGAGATCCGCAAGAACGTCCTCAAGTACGACGAGGTCCTCAACCGCCAGCGCGAGGTCATCTACGGCGAGCGCCGCAAGGTCCTCGAAGGCGCCGACCTGCACGGCCAGGTACGCGGCATGATCGAGGACGTCGTCGCGGCGTACGTCGAGGGCGCGACCGCGGACAGCTTCGCCGAGGACTGGGACCTGGAACAGCTCTGGACCGCCCTCAAGACCCTCTACCCGGTCGGCCTCTCCATCGAGACCCTCGAGGAGGAGAACGGCGGCCGCGGCGCCCTGTCCGCCGAGTACCTCGCCGCGCAGCTCACCGAGGACGCGCTGGCGGCGTACGACCGGCGCGAGGAGACCCTCGGCGAGGAGGTCACCCGCGAGCTGGAACGCCGCGTCATCCTCTCCGTCCTCGACCGCAAGTGGCGCGAGCACCTCTACGAGATGGACTACCTCCAGGAAGGCATCGGCCTGCGTGCGGTCGGGCAGCGTGACCCGCTGATCGAGTACCAGCGCGAAGGGTTCGACCTGTTCGCCGCGATGATGGACGGCATCAAGGAGGAGTCCGTCGGCTTCCTCTACAACGTCGAGGTCCAGATGGAGCCCACCGACGCGGGCGTCGTCGAGGGCAGCGTCGTGCCGGACGCCGCGGTCCTGGGCGGGCCGATCGACGGCGACCCGGCCGGCGCTGCGGCGACGCCCGAGACCGCGTCGAACGGTGTCATCGGCGGCGAGTCGGCGGCGTTCGGCGAGTCGCCGCTGTTCGGCGCGTTGACCGGCGAGCACGCCCCGAACGAGCCGCTCCCGGACCCCGACCCGGGACCCGTCGTCACGGAGCCGCTCGGGTCCGCCCCGGCCGCTGCGGTCGCCGAGGCCGCGCCCGCGGCGCCGGTGACGCAGGAGGCGCCCGCGCCGCACGCGGTCCTGCCGCGCGAGCTCACCCAGCCGCACCGGCCTTCGCACGTCCAGTACTCCGCTCCTTCCGTCGACGGGGGTTCGTCGATCAGCGCGCCGGTCGCCGACCCGGCCGGGCCGCGTTCGATGGTCAACGCCGGCGAGGGCGGCATCACCGGCCAGGCGACCGGCAGCGGGCCGGCCCGCAACGCTCCCTGCCCGTGCGGCTCCGGCCGCAAGTACAAGAAGTGCCACGGCGCGCCAGGCGGGCCGGCCGCCTCGTAGAGGACTCGCTAACCCACCTGGAGGGCCGTGACGAGCCAGCGCCCGTCGAGGCCCTCCAGGCGCAACGCCATCGCCCCGGCCCGGGGACCCTGCTGCACCACCGCCGTCACCTCGGCCACCCCGGGCGCCGGCTCGGCGACGTAGAGGCGGCGCAACGAGATCCGGCCCGGCCGGCCGGCGCGCGCGGCGACCAACGGTTCGAGGTCGTCGAACACGCTCGGCGTCGTCCACCGCAGGAACTGCGCGACCGGGCGGTCGCCGGCGAGCGCTTCGAGCAGTGCCCGCACGAACGTCGCCGCCCGGGCCCGCGGGTCGTCCAGCTCGTCGCGTGGCGTGCGCACGTAGTCGAAGGCCACGTCGTCCTCCTCCTCGAGTGCCGCCACCAGCCGCAGCATCGGGCTGGGCGGTACGGGTACGTGCTCCGGCAGCGCCCACGTCGCGCCGAGGCGCGGCGGCAGGCCGTCGTCGTACGGCGCCTCCGCGTCCGGGACGCGTCGCGCGACGACCCGCAGGAGCGGCCGGTAAGCGAGGACGGTCGCCGCGGTCACGGCACGCCCCCCGGTGGTACGAGCCGCTGGCCCGGGTGGATCAGGCCCGGGTCGGGGCCGACGACCGAACGGTTGGCGGCGTACCAGCGCGGCCAGTCCGCGCCGGCCAGGTCCCACAACGTGTCCCCGGGCCGTACGACGACGACGTGACCGCCGCCGGTCGCCGCCGGCCGGGTCGCGGGTGACGCCCTCGCCGGGGGAGCCGGCCGGTCGAACGGCCCGTCCGCCGCCGCGCTGCCGGCCGCCAGCACGCCCGCGGCAGCGCCGACCAGGGTGACGCCGAGGGCGCGCTCGGCGAGGCGCCGGGCCGCGCCGGGCACCCACCGCGCCTGCCCCGCGGCGACCGCGAGCAGCGCGTACCCGAGCCAGGCCAGGCAGCCGTACGCCGCCACGACGGCGAACGCCACCACCCGCGCCTCCGGCGGCGGCGCGGCGAGCCACGGCCCGGCGTCGCGCAACGACGACGGCCAGTCGCGCGGCCCGAGCCTGGCCAGCACCGCGGCCGCGAGCACCAGCAGTCCGAGCGTCACGAGCAGCCGTAGCACACGTCGTAGATCCATGAGTTTGCCTCCGTTTGCCGACGTTGGCGTGTCTACGCCATTGTTCGTTTGCGGTCAACATATTGCGGTTGCCTGTGGATACCTGCGACAGTGCCGCCATGGGGGACCGGTGGGCGGCGCTGTTCGCGGACCTGGCGGCCGAGCTCGACGCGGCCGAGGCGGCGGAGACGGACGCCGAGATACGTGACCGCACGCGCCGCGAGCTGGCGCGCGTCCCGCTCGCCGGCCGCCTGGTGGCCGCGCTCGGCGCTGAGGTCACCGTGACGACGAGGGCCGGCGCCACGAGCGGCACGCTCGCCGACGCCGGGCCCGGCTGGCTGCTGGTCGGCGACACGCTCGTCGCGGAGGCCGCCGTCACGTCGATCCAGGGCCTCGGCCCGTACGCCGACGCGCCGGGAGCGGTCCGGCGGGCGCTGACGATCGGCTACGCGCTGCGCGCCCTCGCCCGCCGCCGCGTCCCGGTCGCGATCACGCTCACCGATGGGCTGAGCCTCGACGGCACCCTCGACCGGGTCGGCGCCGACCACGCGGAGCTGGCGGTCCACCCGCCGGGTGAGCCCCGCCGCCCGGACAACGTCACCGGCACGCGGACGATCCCGTTCGCCGCGATCGCGACGGTCCGGGCGCGCTAGCCCCCGAGCGGGTGCTCGGCCACGAACTCGCGCGTCTTCGCGTACATCCGCTGGATGTACGACTCCAGCTCCGACTCCTCGACGCGCCACTGCCCGCGGCCGCCGACCTTGATGGCGGGAAGGTCCCCGGAACGCACCAGCGCGTACGTCTGCGCGGCCGAGATGCTGAGGATCTCCGCGACGTCGGCGAGCTGCAGGAAACGCGCCATGGCGGCAGTATGCCGCCGATAGCGGACGTTTGCCCGCGGTACCTGTGGACAACCACTGGCCGCGGAACCGGACATGTCATACCGTCCCGCCCGTGGCCGATCCCACCTCGCCCGCCGCGACCCGGTTGCGGCAGCCGTCGTGGACCGACGCGCGCCTGGTCGCGGGGGTCCTGATGGTGCTGCTCTCCGTCGTCATCGGCTCCGCCGTCGTCAACGGCGCCGACCGGTCCGCCCGCGTCTGGGCGGTCCGCCGCGCCCTCGCCGCCGGCACGACCGTCGAGCGGGCCGACCTCGTCGCGCGCAAGGTCCGCCTCTACGGCGCCGACGCGGCGCGCTACGTCGACGTCCGCCGCGGCGACCCGACCGGCCGCCCGCTGACCCGCGACCTCGGCGCCGGCGACCTGCTCCCGGTCTCCGCCCTCGGCGACCCGAACGCCGCCCGCGCCGCCCGGGTGATCGGCCTGCCGATGAGCCGGGCGCACGCGCTCGGCGGCGGCGTACGGCGCGGCGACGTGGTCGACGTCGTGGCGACCCGCAAGACGGCGAACGGCGCGTTCACCACCTACGCCGTCGTCCGCCGGGTCCGCGTCGTGGACGTCGCGAAGCCGGCGAACGGCTTCGGCGCGGGCCGCAACGACCTGGTCGTCATGGTCGAGGTCGCGCCCGACCTCGCGCTGCCGGTGCTCGCGGCGTTGCAGAGCGCCGAGCTGGACCTCTCGCTCGTCGTGCCGGGGGCGGACGGGCCGGGCGACGTCGGCGCCAAGCCACTGGTCACCGGCGCGGCGCGGCCGTGAAGGTCCCCGTCCTAACCGCCGTCACCGACGCGCGGTGGGAGGCGGGGCTGGTGCAGGCGTTCGAGAACGGCGACCACGGCGTCGCCGTCGTCCGGCGCTGCGTCGACCTCGCCGACCTCCTGGCGACGGCCGCCGCGGGGACCGCGCGCGCCGTGCTGCTCTCCGCCGACCTGCGCCGCCTCGACCGCGAGGCGCTGGCCAGGCTCGCCGTCGCGGGCGTCGCCGTCATCGGCGTCGGCGACCGCGAGCGGTTGGACCGGCTCGGCGTCCTGCACGTCGTCGCTGCCGTTGCCGAGCCCGCCGGCATCGCGAACGCCGTCATCGCCGCCGTCGCGGCCGTCGCCGTCACGGCGCTGCCCCCGCGGGCGGAACGACCGGCCGAGGAGCCCGAGGGCACCGGCCACGTCGTCGCGGTCTGGGGCCCGACCGGCGCGCCGGGGCGGACGACGTTCGCCGTCACCCTCGCCACCGAGCTGGCCGGCCTCGGCGTCACGACCACCCTGGTCGACGCGGACGTCTACGGCGGCGCCGTCGCGCAGACCCTCGGCCTGCTCGACGAGGCGCCGGGCCTCGCGGCCGCCGTACGCCTCGCCACCAACGGCCTCCTCGACCGCGCCGCCCTCGCCGAGCTGGCCCGCGCCGTCACCGAGAACCTCCGCGTCCTCACCGGCATCACCCGCGCCGACCGCTGGCCGGAGCTGCGGCCCAACGGCGTCGCCGAGGTACTCGCGCTCTGCCGCGGGCTGACGGCGTTCACGGTCGTCGATTGCGGCTTCGGCCTGGAGCAGGACGAGGAGCTGTCGTACGACCAGACGGCGGCCCGCCGCAACGGCGCAACCCTGACGGCGATCGACGCCGCCGACACCGTCGTCGCCGTCGGCTCCGCCGACCCGGTGTCGTTGCAGCGCCTGGTCCGCGGCCTCGCCGACCTGCCCGCCGTCGCGCCCGAGGTCGTCGTCAACCGCGTCCGCAACGGCGTCATGCCCGGCAACCCGGAGACCGAGATCGCGGCCGCGCTGAAGCGCTACGCGGGCGTCGAGCCACGGGCGTTCCTGCCGTACGACCGCGTCTCGGCCGACGAGGCCACGATGCGCGGCCTGTCGCTCACCGAGTCGGCGCCGCGATCCCCACTGCGCCAAGCGATCCGGGCGTACGCCGGCCGCCTCGCCGGCGTGGAGGTCAGGCGGTAGGCGCGTACTTCCGCAGCTCGCGCCGGCCGACCGTGCGCAGGTGCACCTCGTCGGGCCCGTCCGCGATCCGCAGCGTCCGCGCACCCGCGTACATCTGCGCCAGCGGGAAGTCGTCGGAGACCCCGCCGCCGCCGTGCACCTGGATCGCGCGGTCGAGGATGCGGCAGGCCATCCGCGGGACGACCACCTTGATCGCCGCGATCTCCGTGGCCGCCGAACGCGCGCCGACGGTGTCGATCAGCCACGCCGTCTTGAGGACGAGCAGCCGCGCCTGCTCGATCTCCATCCGCGCCTCCGCGATCCACTCGCGGACGACGCCCTGCGCGGCCAGCGGCCGCCCGAAGGCGACCCGCGAGACCGCGCGCTCGCATATCAGCCGTACGGCGCGCTCGGCCATGCCGATCGCGCGCATGCAGTGGTGGATGCGGCCGGGGCCGAGCCGCGCCTGCGCGATCGCGAAGCCGCCGCCCTCCTCGCCGACGAGGTTCGACACCGGCACGCGCACCGACGAGAAGCGCACCTCGCAGTGCCCCTCCTGGTCGTGGTAGCCGAACACCGGCAGCGCCCGCACGATCTCCACGCCGGGCGCATCCAACGGTACGAGCACCATCGACTGCTGCTGGTGGACAGGCGCGTCGACGTTCGTCTTGCCCATCACGATCGCGACGCGGCAGCGCGGGTCGGCGGCGCCGGTGATCCACCACTTGCGGCCGTCGACCACGTACTCGTCGCCGTCGCGGACGATGGACGTCGCGATGTTCGTCGCGTCCGACGACGCGACGTCCGGCTCGGTCATCGCGAAGCAGGAGCGGATCGCCCCGTCGAGCAACGGCGCCAGCCAGCGTTCCTTCTGCTCGCGCGTGCCGAACAGGTGCAGCACCTCCATGTTGCCGGTGTCCGGCGCGGAGCAGTTCATCGCCTCGGGCGCGAGCCAGGGGGACCACCCGGACAGCTCGGCCAACGGCGCGTACTCCAGGTTCGACAGCCCGGAGACGGCCGGGAGGAAGAGGTTCCAGAGGCCGCGCGCGCGCGCCTCGGCCTTCAGCTCCTCGACAACGGGCGGCAGGTCGTGCGCCCTGCCCTCGGCGATCAACGCGGCCCGCTGCGCCGCGTACACCGGCTCGGCGGGGAACACGCGCTCGTCCATGAAACCCCCCACCCGCTGCTGCCACTCCGTTGCCACCGGGCCGAAAGCGAAGTCCATGACCGCAGTCTGTCAGGATCACCGCTGTGCTCGTTGACCCCGCCGCACTGACCGCCTACGCCGCCGGCTCGCTGCCCGGCGAAGGACCGCTGACCGTCGAGCGCCTCTCCGCCGGGCACTCGAACCTCACGTTCACCGTCCGCCGAGGCAACGACGAGTGGATCCTCCGCCGGCCCCCGCGCGGCCCGCTGCTGCCGACCGCGCACGACGTCATCCGCGAGTACAACGTGCTGGACCTGCTGGGGCGCAGCGGAACCCGCGTCCGCGTGCCGCGGGTCACGCTGGCCTGCACCGACCCCGCGGTGATCGGCGCGCCGTTCTACCTGATGGAACGCGTCGACGGCGAGGTGATCCGCGCCAGCCTCCCGGAGTGGGCCGGGGAGGCCGAGCGGCGGGCCATCGGCTTCGAGCTGGTCGACGCGCTCGCCGAGCTGCACGCCGTTCCCGTCGAGCCGTTCGTGGCCGCGGGGATCGGCAAGGCCGAGGGCTACCTGGAACGCCAGCTCCGGCGCTGGCGCGGCCAGCGCGAGGGCGCCGAGACCCGCGAGCTGCCCGACTACGACGCCCTCTCGACATGGCTCGGCGACCACCTGCCCGCGCAGTCCGGCGCTAGCGTCGTGCACGGCGACTACAAGCTCGACAACGCCGCCGTCTCGCCCGAGGGGCCGCGTGTCACCGCGATCCTCGACTGGGAGATGGCGACGGTCGGCGACCCGCTCGCGGACCTCGGCTACCTCATGTCGTTCTGGATCGAGCCCGGCGAGCACGACGACTTCGCCGCGGTCGCGGGCAACGTCACCACCAACCCCGGCTTCCCGACCCGCGACGAGATGGTCGCGCGCTACGCCGAACGCTCCGGCCGCGACGTGAGCGACCTCACCGCGTACGTCGTCCTCGCGATCTGGAAGCTCGCGATCCTGTTGGAGGCGTCGTACGCGCGGCACCTCGCGGGGACGACCGACGACCCGTTCTTCGCCCTGCTCGACAAGGGCGTGCCCGCGCTGCTCGCCCGCGCCAGGAGGATCGCCGGTGCCTGAGCTGACCGCACTCGTCGTCGACTTCGGCGGCGTGCTGACGACGTCGATGCGCGAGTCGTTCACCGAGTTCGTCAAGGCCGAGGACGTCGACGGCGAGCACCTGCACACGGTGCTGTTCGGCGACTACGGCGAGGGCACGCTGGTCCACGGCGTCGAGACCGGGGCCGTGACGATGGAGGAGTTCGAGCGCGAGCTGGCGGCCCGGCTCAAGACCACGAGCGGCGACCCGGTCGCGGCGGAGGGCCTGGTACGCAGGATGTTCGCGGGCGCCGGGGCCGACGGCCGGATGCTCGGCGCGGTTCGCAAGGCCCGCGAGTCGGGGCTGCGGACGGCGCTACTCAGCAACTCGTGGGGCAACCGCGACTCGTACGCGTTCGAGCACTTCGACACGCTGTTCGATGCGGTCGTCATCTCCGGCGAGGTCGGGATGCGCAAGCCGGACCCCGGCATCTACGCGCTCGCGGCCCGCGAGGTCGGCGTGCCGCCGGAGCAGTGCGTGTTCGTCGACGACATCGCGGCGAACGTCCGCGGCGCCGTGGCTGCTGGCATGGTCGGCGTGCACCACACCGACACGGCGGCCACCCTGCTGGAGCTGGAGACGCTGTTCGGGGTGGCGCTCGGGTAGGCGTGGGACGATCAGCGCATGCCGGACCGGTTGAGCCCGCTCGACGTCTCGTTCCTCTACCTGGAGAGCGAGACGACCCCGATGCACGTCGGCGGCGTCTGTGTCCTGGAGCCTGCGCCGGAGGGCTTCGACTACGACCGGCTGGTCCGGATCATCGGCGACCGCATCGCGCTGGTGCCACGGTTCCGGCAGAAGATCCGTTGGGTACCAGGGCATCTCGGCAACCCGGTCTGGGTGGACGACCCCGACTTCGACGTGACGTACCACGTCCGCCGCTCCGCCCTGCCCAAGCCCGGCACCGAGGAGCAGCTCAAGGAGCTGACCGGCCGAGTCCAGTCGCGGCTGCTCGACCGCAGCCGCCCGCTCTGGGAGATCTACCTCGTCGAGGGACTCGCCGACGGCCGCAACGCCATCATCACCAAGACCCACCACGCGATGGTCGACGGGATCAGCGCCGTCGACATCGGCGCGGTGATCCTCGACCTCACCCGCGAGCCGCGCGAGACGGTGCCGGACGAGTGGGACCCGGAGCCCGAGCCGTCCGGCGTCGCGCTCGTCGCCGACGCGGTCGGCGAGCTGGTCCGCAAGCCGGCCGAGATCGTGACGACCGCGCGCAACGCCGTCGCCGACGCGCGCCGCGTCGCGGGTCGCGCGGCGGGCATCGCGGCCGGGCTCGCGGCGACGTTGAAGGTCACCGCGCGGTCCGCGCCGGACTCGCCGCTCAACGTCGAGATCGGTGCACAGCGCCGCTTTGGCATGGCGCGGACCGAGCTGGACGACTACAAGCGGGTCCGCAAGACGCACGGCGGCACGGTCAACGACGTCGTCCTCGCGACGGTCGCGGGCGCGTTGCGGACCTGGCTGCTGACGCGCGGCGAGAGCGTCAACGACACGGTGATCCGCGCGATGGTCCCCGTCAGCGTGCGCTCCGACGACGAGCGCGGCGCGCTCGGCAACCGCGTCTCCGCGTACTTCGTCGACCTGCCCGTCGGGGAGCCGTCGCCGGTGCTGCGGCTCTCGCAGGTGTCCTACGCCATGTCGGGCCACAAGGACTCCGGCCAGTCGGTCGGCGCCGAGGCGCTCGTGTCGATGGCCGGCTTCGTCGCGCCGACGCTGCACGCGATGGGGGCGCGGGCCGCCGCGGCGCTGACCAAGCGGCTGTTCAACGTCGTCGTCACGAACGTCCCAGGCCCGCAGATCCCGCTGTACGCGGCGGGCGCGGAGATGCTCGAGGTGTTCCCCGTCGTACCGCTCGCCAGGGGGCAGGCGGTGTCGATCGGGCTGACGTCGTACAACGGCGGGGTCTACTACGGCCTCAACGCCGACCGCGACGCGATGCCCGACGTGGACGTGCTCGCGCAGTGCATCGAGGAGTCGCTCGCCGAGCTCGTGGAGACCGTGCGTTGAGCCCGCGGCAGCAGGCGAAGCGGCGCGGGCTCGTCCTCGGCGCGGGCGGCGTGCTCGGGGCGTCGTGGACGATCGGCGCGCTCGCCGCCGTCGAGGAAGCGACCGGCTGGGACCCGCGTTCTGCCGAGGTCATCGTCGGGACGTCGGCGGGGTCGGTGCTGGCGGCGTTCGTCGGCAGCGGCATCGGCACCGAGCAGCTGCTCAACCACCAGCGCGGCATCATCGTGCCCGGCGACCCGGTGATCGAGTACGACGCCGACTCGACGCGGTCACTGCCGCAGCTACCGCGCTTCGGCCTCGGCTCGACGAAGCTGCTGAGCACCGTCGCCCGCCACCCGAACCGCATCACGCCGATGGCCGCGATGGTCTCGATCCTGCCGCGCGGCCGCGGCTCGCTGGAGCCGGTACGCGGCCTGGTCGAGGCGGTCTGCCCGGCCGGCGAGTGGGCGCCGCACCCGAACACCTGGGTCGTCGCGATGGACTACGACACCGGCAAGCGGATCCCGTTCGGCCGCGCCGGCTCGCCGCCCGCCGGGCTGTCCGAGGCGGTGATGGCGTCGTGCGCCATCCCCGGCTGGTACGCGCCGGTGACGATCGGCGGGCGTCGTTACGTCGACGGCGGCGCCTGCTCGCCGACCTCGCTCGACCTGGTCATCCCGCTGGACCTGGACGAGGTGTTCGTGCTGTCGCCGATGACGTCGTTCGACTACGACCGGCCGGCCTCGCGGATGGCTCGGCTGGAACGCCAGTTCCGCCGCATCGTCACCCGCCGCCTGATCCGCGAGGCGGTCAAGGTCAGGCAGTCCGGCACCGCCGTCGTGATGCTCGGCCCGGGCGCCGAGGACCTGGAGGCGATCGGCGCGAACCTGATGGACGCGACCCGCCGTACCGCCGTCCTGGAGACGTCGCTGCGGACCAGCGCGGCGGCGTTGGTGAAGCACTACGGCGACCTCGCGGCCGCGGGCTGATGCGCGTCTACGTCGGCCTCGTGCGCTCCGCGCTCGCGAACGCACTGGCGACCGGCGAGGTCGGTCCCGCGCCGCTCGCCGCGCACGCGGTCACGCCGGCGCTGCGCGAGTCGTACGCCACCGCCGACGCGGAGGAGCTCGAGTACGTCGCGCTGACGGCCGCCGCCGACTCGGCGCTGCCGCTGCTGCACGCCGCGCCGGCCGAGCCGCGGCGGCGCTTCGTGGTCGCGGCCGAGGTCCCCGACGTCACGTACGACCCAGAGGCCGGCCCGTCCGGCGTCGTCGTTCCCGCCGCCATCCCGTGGCGGTCCGTCGACGCGCTGCACGCCGACGACCCGGCCGCGGCGGCGACGATCGAGGCGGCCGCCGCGGCGTACGCCGCCGCCCAGGCAGGCGACGACGACGCGCGCTTCACGGTCGACGAGGCGGACGCGTGGGAGCTGATGTGGTTCGCCACGCAGGAGGCCGGCACGCTGCTCGGCTGACGGTCGCGCGGCCCCGAGCGCGGGTGGGAGGATGCGTGGCATGGACGCCGTCACCTCCGTACCCACGCCGGTCAACGAGCCGGTCCGCCAGTACGCGCCCGGCTCGGCCGAGCGCACCCGCCTGGAGGCGCGGCTCAAGGAGCTGGCCGCCGAGCAGGTCGAGCTGACGCAGACGATCGACGGCGAGCAACGCCTCGGCGGCGGCGAGCCGATCGACACGGTGATGCCGCACCGGCACGCCCACGTCCTCGGCACGATGCGCAACGCGACCAACGGCGACGTGCAGGCCGCCGTCGACGCCAGCCTCCGCGCACACCCCGCGTGGTCGCGGCTGTCGTACGACGACCGCGCCGCGGTGTTCCTCCGCGCCGCCGACCTCCTGGCCGGACCGTGGCGGGACACGATCAACGCCGCCACGATGCTCGGCCAGAGCAAGACCGTGATCCAGGCCGAGATCGACGCGGCCTGCGAGCTGATCGACTTCCTGCGCTTCAACGTCGCGTTCGGCCGCCACGTCCTCGCCGAGCAGCCGCACTCCTCGCCCGGCATCTGGAACCGGATGGACTACCGGCCGCTGGAGGGGTTCGTCCTCGCGATCACGCCGTTCAACTTCACGGCCATCGCGGCGAACCTCCCCGCCGCTCCGGCCCTCATGGGCAACACCGTTGTCTGGAAGCCGAGCCCGACCCAGCAGCTCGCCGCTCACCTGACGATGCGGCTGTTCGAGGAGGCGGGCCTGCCGCCCGGCGTCATCAACCTCGTCACCGGCGACGGCAAGGCGGTCAGCGAGGTCGCCGTCCCGCACCGCGACCTCGCGGGCATCCACTTCACCGGCTCGACGGCGACGTTCCAGCACCTCTGGCAGGCCGTCGGCACCGGTATCGCCGGCTACCGCTCGTACCCGCGGCTGGTCGGCGAGACCGGCGGCAAGGACTTCGTCGTCGCGCACCCGTCGGCCGACCCGGCCGGCCTGCGGACCGCGCTGATCCGCGGCGCGTTCGAGTACCAGGGGCAGAAGTGCTCGGCGGCCAGCCGGGCCTACGTCCCCGAGTCGCTCTGGCGGCAGATCGGCGACGACCTCGTCGCCGAGACCGAGGCGCTGAAGGTCGGCGACGTCACCGACTTCACCAACTTCATGGGCGCCGTCATCGACCAGCGCGCGTTCTCCCGCCTGTCCGGCGTCATCGACCGGGCCAAGGACGACAGCGCGCTGACGCTGCTGGCCGGCGGCTCGTACGACGGCAGCGAGGGGTACTTCGTCCGGCCCACGATCTTCCGGTCCGACGACCGCGAGCACGAGATCTTCACGACCGAGTACTTCGGCCCGATCCTCGGCGTCAACGTGTTCGCCGACGCCGACTACGAGGACGTCCTGCGGCAGGCCGCGGACATCGCGCCGTACGCGCTGACCGGCGCCATCTGGGCCGACGACCGCGTCGCGGTCGCGCACGCGATGGACGTGCTGCGCTACTCCGCGGGCAACGTCTACATCAACGACAAGCCCACCGGCGCGGTGGTCGGGCAGCAGCCGTTCGGCGGCGCGCGGGCCAGCGGCACCAACGACAAGGCGGGCTCGTACCTCAACCTGGTCCGCTGGGTCAGCCCGCGGACCGTGAAGGAGACGTTCGTCCCGCCGACCGACCACCGCTACCCGCACATGGGGTAGCCACCTCGGCGTCACCGTCCCGACATAGTCACTTCGGGTCAATTGCGCGCGGAAACCCACAGTCGCGCCCCGTCGTTCCCGACAATCGCCTCAGCACCGGCCGCTGGCCGGCGACGCGGAGGTGGGCGATGGCGGTCGCGATCACGAGCACCGAGACCCATCCGCACTGTGCCGAGATCCTCGGGGTGCTCGCGCAGGTCGTGCACCTCGACGACGAGGGGCTGCGCCGCCTCGCGCTGGCGTGGCAGGACACCCCCGAGGTGTCCCGCGCGCGCGACAAGGCGCTGCAGCCGGACACGCCGTTGATCCTCGAGGTGCTGGCGGCGTTCGACTCGCTGGCCGGACTGTTCGCCGACGACCTGGCCGGAACGGCGCCGTACGTCACCCTTCCCGCCCCCACGACGGCGCTGGCGCTCAAGGCGGTGCGCGACGCGATCGCGGCGGCGTACGCCCGGCCGATCCTCACGCCGCAGGACTACGCGGAGCTGTCCGCGCCCTGGCACGCCGTCTACCCGGACCGCCGGATGCAGATGCCGGACTTCGGCCCGCAGCACCACGAGGTGCTCGCGCTGCTCACGTCGGTCCCTGGCCTGTCCTGCCACCGCCACGACCCGGAGTCCGCAACGCTGTTCGCGAACCTGCTGCTCCACGCCCGCGGCCTCGACCCGGACGCGCACGCCCGCGCCGTCGAGTCGGCCTGGCAGGCCGCGGTGCTGACCGGCCGGCGGCGGCTCTGGTTCCTCGCCAGCCGCAGCGCGCAGGAAGGGTACGACCGCGCCTGCGGCCCCTGCGCGCGGGTCGCCGACGACGAGGACCGCGCGGTGCTCGCCGTCTGCCTCGGCGTCGTCGCGGCGATGCTGGTGCGCGACGTCCTCGACACGACCAGCGCCGAGACGCTGCTCGCCCCGGTCGCGTCGCTGCTGCCGCCCGCCGCGTAACGGCTACTCTCGCGCTCGTGGAGGAGCGCGAGCGCCGGTTCGGCGAAGAGGGCGGCACGCTGTCGTACGGCTCCTACCTGCGCGTCGACGACCTGCTCGCCCAGCAGGTGCTGGCGAGCGACCCGGCGGCGCACGACGAGCTGCTGTTCATCACCATCCACCAGGTGTACGAGCTCTGGTTCAAGCAGCTGCTGCACGAGCTGACCTACGCCCGTGACGCGATGGTGAATGGTGAGACGTACGCCCCCCGCCACGCCCTCGGCCGCTGCCACGTCATCGAACGCGTGCTCGTCGAGCAGGTCGCCGTACTCGAGACGATGACGCCGCAGGACTTCCTCGCGTTCCGTTCGCTGCTCGCGCCTGCGAGCGGGTTCCAGTCGGTGCAGTTCCGCGAGCTGGAGTTCCTCTCCGGCCGGCGCGACCCGGCCCTCGTCGCCCGCCTGCACCTCTCCGACGCCGAACGCGCCCGCCTCGACCGCCGCCTCGCCGAGCCGTCGCTCTGGGACGCGTTCTGCGCCCTCCTCGCGACGCGGGGCCTGCCGGTCGACGGCGAGGAGACCCGTCGCGAGTCATTGCTCGCGGTCGCGCGGGACCGGGCCGCGTACGGCGACCTCTGGGACGTCGCCGAGGCGCTGGTCTCCCACGACGAGCTGGTCGGGCAGTGGCGGGCGCGGCACGTCGACATGGTCGAACGCCAGATCGGCACCAAGTCCGGGACCGGCGGCTCGACCGGCGCGCCGTACCTGCGGCGCTCGCTCGGGGTGCGGTTCTTCCCCGAGCTGTGGGAGCTGCGCTCGTACCTCTGAGGCCCCGGCGAAATTCCCGGGGCGTGGCGTGTGTTGCTCCCTGGTGCTGGGCTGGTTACGCTGTGTCTTGCCGAGCCCGCCTCGTCCGGGGCTCCGCGTCTCGCGGCCCTCCGGCCGCTCCTCTGAGCCCCACGCACCGCCCGCGCCGTTCGGCGCGAGCCACCCGCCCGGTGTTCCGCCGACGGTGGCGCGGCCATCCGCCCGCAGCCTCGTCACGCGCGCCGCCCGGCCAGACCACTCCCGCTTCCAGCGGGGGACGTGGCGCAAGCCACGCAGTGAGAGGAACCACCTTGACCGACACCACCGAGGTCACCCCGACCTCGTCACCCGCCGCCGACCAGCCCGCCGACGGCGCCAAGCCCCGTCGCGCCCGCGGCGGCGGCCTCAGCACCATGCTGCTGCCCGAGCTCAAGCAGGTCGCGAGCGGGCTCGGCATCAGCGCCGGCGGCATGAAGAAGGCCGAGCTGGTCTCCGCCATCCAGGCCGCCCAGGGCGGTGGCCAGCGCAACGGCCACGCCGCCGAGCGGACCGAGCGGACCGAGCGCGCCGAGTCGCCGGAGCGCCAGGAGGAGCCGCGCGAGCCGCGGATCTCCGTCGAACGCCCCGCCGCGACCGACGGCGAGGCCCGCGAGCCCCGCCAGCCGCGCGAGCCCCGCGAGCCGAGAGAGCCCCGCGACGGCGGCGGCCAGCAGCAGCAGGGCGGGCAGCAGCGCGACGGCCAGCGCTTCCGCGAGCGCCAGCGCGGCGACCGCCCCCAAGGCCAGCAGAGCCAAGGCGGCCAGCAGAGCCAGGGCGGCCAGCAGCAGCAGCAGCAGCAGAACCAGGGCGGCGGCGGCCCCCGCAACGACGAGCAGTGGGGCGAGGGCGGCCGGCGGCAGCGCGGCCGGTTCCGCGAGCGCGGCCGTAACCGCAACCGCGGTGGTGGCGCCCCCGGCTTCGCCAACGAGCCCGACCCCGTCATCCGCGAGGACGACGTCCTCGTCCCCGTCGCGGGCATCCTCGACATCCTGGACAGCTACGCGTTCGTCCGGACGAGCGGCTACCTCCCCGGCCCGAACGACGTGTACGTCTCCCTCTCCCAGGTCCGTCGCCACGGCCTGCGCAAGGGCGACGCCGTCACCGGCGCCGTCCGCCAGCCGGCCGAGGGGGAGCGCAAGGAGAAGTTCAACGCGCTGGTCCGCCTGGACACCGTCAACGGCACCGACCCGGAGACCGCGCGCAACCGCGTCGAGTTCACCAAGCTCACGCCGTTGTACCCGCAGGACCGGCTCCGCCTGGAGAATGACCCGACCCAGCTGACCACGCGGATCATCGACCTGATCGCGCCGATCGGTAAGGGCCAGCGCGGCCTCATCGTCAGCCCGCCGAAGGCCGGCAAGACGATGGTGCTGCAGTCGATCGCGAACGCGATCACCCGCAACAACCCCGAGGTCCACCTCATGGTCGTGCTCGTCGACGAGCGGCCGGAGGAGGTCACCGACATGCAGCGGTCGGTGAAGGGCGAGGTCATCGCGTCGACGTTCGACCGCCCGGCCGAGGACCACACGACGGTCGCCGAGCTGTCCATCGAACGTGCCAAGCGGCTGGTCGAGCTCGGCCACGACGTCGTTGTCCTGCTCGACTCGATCACCCGGCTCGGGCGCGCGTACAACCTCGCGGCCCCCGCCTCCGGCCGCATCCTGTCCGGTGGTGTCGACTCGACGGCGCTCTACCCGCCGAAGCGGTTCTTCGGCGCCGCCCGCAACATCGAGAACGGCGGCTCCCTGACGATCCTCGCGACGGCGCTGGTCGAGACCGGCAGCCGGATGGACGAGGTCATCTTCGAGGAGTTCAAGGGCACCGGGAACATGGAGCTGAAGCTCGACCGCAAGCTCGCGGACAAGCGCATCTTCCCGGCCGTGGACGTGGACGCCTCCGGCACCCGCAAGGAGGAGCTGCTCATGTCCGCCGAGGAGCTCGCCATCACCTGGAAGCTCCGCCGCGTCCTGCACGCGCTCGAGTCGGGCCAGGCACTGGAGCTGCTCATCGACAAGATGAAGGCGACCAAGAGCAACATCGAGTTCCTGATGCAGATCCAGAAGACGACCGTCGGCCCGAACGAGTAGCGGACCTCGACGCACGTCCCGAAGGCCCGGCCCACCTACCGGTGGTGCCGGGCCTTCGTTCGTGCGGAACCCCGAAGTTGTACTGTTCAATTCGATCGGGCCTCACCTCAACAACTTCCGAAGTTGTACGGTACGATTCGCTCTGCCCCTACCTCAACAACTTCGGAGTCACCGTGCCGCCCGGACGCCCGCCGCGCGAGGTCGTCTACCACCGGCTCCGGACCCAGATCGATGAGCTCTGGCAGCGCATGGGCGGGCTCCCGAACCCGCTCGAAGCCGCCGACATCTGGCAAGGCATCTGGTACGAGGAGGCGCACCACTCGACCGCGATCGAGGGCAACACGCTGGTCATGAAGCAGGTCGAGCGGCTGCTGGCCGAGGGACGGGCCGTCGGGGACAAGGCGCTCGGCGAGTACATGGAGGTACGGGGCTACGCCGATGCGGCGGAGTGGGTCTACGGCCAGGCGCACAACCGACCTGCCGGATCCTCCGACCGGATCTCCCTCACGGAGATACGGCGCGTCCACGCCGCTGCGATGGGTCCGGTGTGGAACGTGTCACCCCATCCCGAGGCGACGGACCGCGAGGGTCCCGGCAGCTTCCGGGAGCACGACATCCACCCGTTCCCCGGTGGGATGCGGCCGCCGACCTGGCCGCTCGTTCCGCCGGCCATGAAGTCGTGGGTCGCGGAGGCGAACCGTCTCGACCCGCGCGCCCCCGACTTCCCCGAGGTGCTCGCCCGGCTGCACTGCGGCTTCGAGAGCATCCACCCGTTCCTCGACGGCAATGGCCGGACCGGCCGCCTCGTCCTGAACCTCGTTCTCGTCCGGCTCGGCTACCCCCCGGCGATCGTCTACAAGAACGACCGGGCCAACTACCTGGCCGCGCTCCGTCGGGCTGACACCGGCGAATATGGCGCGCTGGGTGAACTGCTCGCCCGCGCCGTCCTCGACAACCTCTACAAGTTCGTCGTGCCGGCCGTCGCGGGGCCGGCCCGCCTGGTCCCGATAGCCGCACTCTCCTCACCGCAGATCGGGGCGAGCGCCCTCCGCGCCGCCGCGGTGCGCGGGCGGCTCCAGGCGACGAAAGGCCCTGACGGCCAGTGGCGTAGCAGCCGCAACTGGGTGGACGAGTACCTGAAGAACAAGCATCGAAGGCGCGCGTAGGCATACCGGGACGCCTTCCTGCGTTGGACCCTGCGTACGCCGTTCTGGCACACTGCAACGAATCCCGGTCCGGTTCCCGTCGTTCGCGACGACCCGGCGCCACCTGAGAAAGAGGAACCCCGTGAAGACCGGCATCCACCCGACCTACGTCGACGCCACCGTGCACTGCTCGTGCGGCGAGACGTTCCAGACGCGCAGCACCGTGAGCGACATCCACGCGGACGTCTGCTCCAAGTGCCACCCGTTCTACACCGGCAAGCAGAAGATCATGGACGTCGGCGGCCGCGTCGAGAAGTTCGAGAAGCGGTTCGGCAAGCGCACGCCGAAGGGCGACGCCGCTCAGGGTTAGCGTCCGGGCGCAGCACCGGTCCGAGCGCCCGCCGACCCGAGAGCAGAGCATGTTCGACAAGCTCGACAACATCCTGGCCGAGCACGCCGCGCTGGAGACCCAGCTCGGCGATCCCGGCATCCACGCGGACCAGAACAAGGCCCGCGACCTCGGCAAGCGCTACGCCGAGCTGACTCCCGTCGTCGAGGCGTACAACGCCCTCAAGGCGGTCGAGGACGACCTCGGCACGGCCAAGGAGCTGGCCGAGGACGACCAGTCGTTCCGCGACGAGGTACCCGTACTGGAGGCACGGCGCGAGGAGCTGATGGGCACTCTGCGCAACGCCCTCATCCCGAGCGACCCGAACGACGCGAAGAACGTCATCCTCGAGGTGAAAGCGGGCGAGGGCGGCGACGAGAGCGCGCTGTTCGCGGGCGACCTGCTGCGCATGTACCTGCGCTACGCCGAGCGGCACGGCTGGAAGACCGAGGTGCTGGACGCGACCGAGTCCGACCTCGGCGGCTACAAGGACGTCAGCGTCGCCGTGAAGGCTAAGAACGGCGGCGTCTGGCGCCGGCTCAAGTACGAGGGCGGCGTGCACCGGGTGCAGCGCGTCCCCGCGACCGAGTCGCAGGGCCGGATCCACACCAGCGCGGCCGGCGTTCTCGTCATGCCGGAGGCCGAGGACGTCGACGTGACCATCGACCCGAACGACCTCCGCATCGACGTCTACCGCTCGTCCGGCCCCGGCGGCCAGAGCGTCAACACCACCGACTCCGCCGTACGCATCACGCACGTCCCCACCGGCACCGTCGTGTCGATGCAGAACGAGAAGAGCCAGTTCCAGAACAAGGAGGCCGGCATGCGCGTCCTGCGCGCCCGCCTCCTCGCCCAGGCGATCGAGGCGCAGCAGGCCGAGGCCTCGGCGCAGCGCGGCGCGCAGGTCCGTACCGTCGACCGCAGCGAGCGGGTCCGGACCTACAACTATCCGGAGAACCGCCTCTCCGACCACCGCACCGGGTTCAAGTCCTACAACCTCGACCAGATCCTCGACGGCGACCTCGACGGCGTCATCCAGTCGCTGGTCGACGCGGACAACGCCGCCCGGCTCGCCGGGACCGATGACTGACGTCGCGCTCCGCCCCGCCCTCGCCGACGCCGTCGAACGCCTCGCCGCGGCGGGCGTCGAGTCCGCGCGCTGGGACGCCGAGCAGCTCGTCGCGCACGTCCTCGGCGTCGCGCGGACGTCGCTGCCGGTCGTGCCGAACCTCGACGCGGCGCAGTACGACGCACTCCAGGCACTGGTCGCGCGGCGCGCGAGCCGGGAGCCGTTGCAGCACATCGTCGGCAGCGTCGGCTTCCGCTACATCGAGCTGGCGGTCGGGCCGGGCGTCTTCGTCCCGCGGCCCGAGACGGAGTCGGTCGCCGGCCGTGCCGTCGAGGAGGCGCGGCGGGCGGGTACGCCGAAGCCCGTCGTGGTGGACCTCTGCTCGGGCTCCGGCGCGATCGCGCTCGCGGTCGCGCACGAGGTCCCGAACGCCGAGGTGCACGCCGTCGAGATCGACCCTGACGCCCTGGAGTGGCTGCGGCGCAACGCCTCCGCCCGCCGACGCGCAGGCGACTCGACGGTCACGCTGCACCATGCGGACGTGAGCCACGCGGTGCCGGAGCTGGACGGCACGGTCGACGTCGTCGTGAGCAACCCGCCGTACGTCGCCGAGCACGAGATGGCGCACGTCGAGCCGGAGGTCGCCGACCACGACCCGCGCCTTGCGCTGGTCGCGGGCCGCGACGGGCTGGACGTGATCGCCGAGGTCGAGCGCACCGCGAAGCGCCTGCTCAGGAACGGCGGCGTCGTCGTCGTCGAGCACAGCGACCGGCAGGGCGAGAGCGTGCCCGCGCTGTTCGACAGCGCGGGGGGCTGGGCAGGTGTGCAGGACCACCCGGACCTCGCCGGCCGGCCGAGGTACACCGTCGCGACGAAGATGGTGCTGTGAGCCGCACCTTCGACTGCACCGACCAGGCGGGCCGCGCGGGCGCGATCGCCGAGGCCGCCACGGCCATCCGCCGCGGCGACCTCGTCGTGCTGCCGACCGACACCGTCTACGGCATCGGAGCGGACGCGTTCTCGCCGAACGCCGTCCGCCGCCTGCTCGACGCGAAGGGCCGCGGCCGCGACGTCCCCGTCCCCGTCCTCGTCGGGTCGTGGCGGACCGTCAACGGCCTGGTCGACACGCTGTCCGACACCGCGAAGGACCTGATCGCGGCGTTCTGGCCGGGGGCGCTGACGCTGGTGCTGCGGCAGGGCGCGGGGCTGACGTGGGACCTCGGCGACGCGCGCGGCACGGTCGCCGTGCGGATGCCGTTGCACCCGGTTGCCATCGAGCTGCTGGCCGAGACCGGGCCGCTCGCCGTCTCCAGCGCGAACCGCCACGGCGCCGAGCCGGCGCTGACCATGAACGAGGCGCAGTCGCAGCTCGGCTCGTCTGTCGCCGTCTACCTCGACGGCGGCCCGGCCGCGGACCGCACGCCGTCGACGATCGTCGACCTGACCGGGCCCGCGCCGGTCGTCCTGCGCGAGGGGGCGATCCCGGCCGCGCGGCTCGCCGAGGTCGTGCCGGGCCTCGGATGAGCGACCCGTTCGACATCCTGATGGTCTGCACCGGCAACATCTGCCGGTCGCCCACCGCCGAGCTGGTCGCCGCGCACCGGCTCCCGCCGGAGTCGTTCCGCGTGCACAGCGCGGGGACGTACGGGCTCGAGGGGTACCCGATCGAGCCCGGCGCGGCGCGCCCGTTGCAGGACCTCGGGATCGCGTACGACGCCTTCCGGGCCCGCCGCCTCACCGCCGAGCAGGTCGAGGGCGCGGACCTGGTGCTGGTCGCCACCCGCGAACACCGCACCGCCGTCGTGACGCTGGTGCCGAGCGCGCTGCCGCGGACGTTCACGCTGCGGGAGTTCGCGCGGCTGGTCGAGCACGTCGAGGGCCTGCCCGGCGACGACCTCGCGGAGCGCGGCCGGGCACTGGTCGCCGCGGCCGCCGCGCAGCGCGGCCGGGTCTGGGTCCCGCCGGAGGCCGACGACATCGACGACCCCTACGGCCTCGGCCCGAAGGCGTACGACCGGGCCGCCGCCGAGATCGCCGAGGCGCTCCGGCTGCCCCTGGAGCGGCTCGCGGGCGTCTAGAGTCTGGGCCATGACCGACACGTTCTGGGGTCCAGACTTCGATGCGCTGCAGGAGACCGACCCGGAGATCGCGGGGGTCCTGCTCTCCGAGCTGGACCGGCTCCGCTCCGGCCTCCAGCTCATCGCGGCCGAGAACTTCACCTCGCCGGCGGTCCTCGCCGCGCTCGGCAGCACGCTGTCGAACAAGTACGCCGAGGGGTATCCAGGCAAGCGGTACTACGGCGGCTGCGCCGAGGTCGACAAGGCCGAGAACATCGGCATCGAGCGGGCCAAGGCGCTCTTCGGCGCCGACCACGCGAACCTCCAGCCGCACAGCGGCGCCAGCGCCAACCAGGCGGTGTACGGCGCGTTCCTCACGCCCGGCGACACCTACCTCGGCATGAGCCTCCCGCACGGCGGCCACCTCACCCACGGCTCGAAGGTGTCGTTCAGCGGCAAGTGGTTCAACCCCGTGCACTACGGCGTCAGCAAGACGACCGAGCACATCGACTACGACCAGGTCCGCGACCTGGCCCGCGCCAACCACCCGAAGATGATCATCTGCGGCGGGTCCGCGATCCCGCGGCTGATCGACTTCGCGGCGTTCCGCGAGATCGCCGACGAGGTCGGCGCGATCCTCATGGTCGACGCGGCGCACTTCATCGGACTCGTTGCGGGACAGGCGATCCCGAGCCCGGTGCCGTACGCCGACGTGGTGACGTTCACGACGCACAAGGTGCTGCGCGGGCCGCGCGGCGGCGCGTTCGTCTGCAAGGCCGAGCATGCCGCGAAGCTCGACAAGGCGGTGTTCCCGATGATGCAGGGCGGGCCGCTGATGCACGCGGTCGCGGCGAAGGCCGTCGCGCTCAAGGAGGCCGCGACGCCCAAGTACCAGGCGTATGCGCGGCAGGTCATCGCGAACGCCCAGGTCCTCACCGACGGCCTCGTCGCCGAGGGCATGCGCGCGGTGTCCGGCGGCACCGACACTCACCTCGCGCTGCTCGACCTCCAGGCGTTGAACGTCACCGGCGCCGAGGCCGAGAACCGTTGCGACGCGGCGGGCATCGTCCTGAACAAGAACGCCATCCCGTTCGACCCGCAGCCGCCCTCGGTCGCGTCCGGCATCCGGGTCGGCTCGCCGTCGGTCACGACGCAGGGCATGGGGGAGGGCGAGATGAAGGAGGTCGCCTCCCTCATCGCGCGCGCGGTCCGCGACGGCTCGTCGCAGGCGGTCCTCGACGAGGTCAGGTCCGCGGTCACGGCGCTCGTGCAGGCACACCCGGCGTACCCCCGCGGTTGAGGCACGGAGCCGTGCGCGAGTACGCGCTCGTCTTCTTCGTCGCCGCGGCGGTGACGTACCTGCTCACGCCGATCGCGCGCCGGGTCGCCGTCGCGACGTCGACGCTCGCCCGGCCGCGCGACCGCGACGTGCACGCGATCCCCACGCCGTACCTCGGCGGGATCGCGATGCTCGGCGGTGTCGTGGCGGCGATGTTCGTCGCCCGGTCGCTCCCGTCGTTGCAGCTGGTCCGCGCGACGCCGGAGCCGAAGGCCGTGCTCGTCGCGGGCGCGCTCATCTGCGTCGTCGGCATGGTGGACGACAAGTGGCAGCTCGACGCGTTCACCAAGCTCGCGGGGCAGGCGCTCGCGGCCGGCCTCCTCGTGCTGCTCGGCGTGCAGCTGCAGTTCCTCACGCTGCCGGGAACGAGCGGCAGCAACTTCGCCCTCGACCCGAACCTCTCCGTCGTCGCGACGGTCTGCCTGACCCTGGTGATGGTCAACTCCATCAACTTCATCGACGGCCTCGACGGCCTCGCCGCGGGCGTCGTCGGCATCGCGGCGGTCGCGTTCTTCGGCTTCTGCTACCAGCTCTCCGTCGTCCAGCAGAACACCCGCGTCACGCCGGCCACCCTGCTCGCCGCGATCGTCGCGGGCGTCTGCGTCGGGTTCCTGCCGCACAACTTCAGCCCGGCCCGCATCTTCATGGGCGACTCCGGCTCGATGCTGCTCGGGCTGCTGCTGGCGGCGGCCGTGACGTCGGGGACGACGTCGTTCGACTCGACGGCGATCAGCGGGCGGCGCGGGGCGACGTTCTTCTTCCCTGTGCTGCTGCCGCTGACGGTGCTCGCGGTGCCGTTCTTCGACCTGCTGCTCGCGGTGTTCCGGCGGACGCGGACCGGGCGGTCGGTGTTCGCGCCGGACAAGGAGCACCTGCACCACCGGCTGCTCGAGATCGGCCACACCCACCGCCGCGCGGTGCTGACGATCTGGTACTGGTCCGCGGTGCTGGCGTTCGGCGGGGTGGCGGCGTCGTTCGTCCGGGCACCGTACGTCGCAGCCGGGGTGGGGGTCGCGGCGCTGGCGGGAACGGCGCTGAGCCTGCTCGGCCCGCGCCGTTCGCCCGCTGTGGCCGCCGAGACACCGGACGCCGACGTCATCGACCTGGACGAGCACCGCCCCACGGGCTGACCCGCGCGATATCCCGCGCCCGCGCTTGCTACCGGTGGGTACGGACGTCGGTACTCACCGGTAGCACGTGGCCGCCGGTCGGGGCCCACCGGTCGGCGGGGTGGGGCCACGCCCGCGACCGGCTCGTGAAAATTTTCACAAGTTTCGGGGCGTCGGTGGCTGCACCCCCTCTGACCTGCGGTTTTGTGTTCCGGCGCGTTTTGACCCCGTCAACGCCGCGTTGCTAGGCTGCGCCGGTCATGGCCAAGACATCGGGACCCACGCAGTGGCAGGACCTGGGGACGGCGTGGAACGCCGTCATCGAGTTCTCGGCAGCGCTGGCCGTCTACGGCGTCGGAGGCTATTACGCCGACAAGTGGCTGCACACCGGTCACGTCCTGTTCCTCGGTGGACTCCTGCTCGGCATGGGGCTCGGCCTCTACATCATCGTGAAGAGGACCGACCAGGCCGAGCGGGAGCACCTCGCGGCGAGGCGTGCGGACCGTGCGGCCGGCTGACCGCGTCGACCTGCTGACCGACTCCCGGCTCGTCACCGTCGCGCTGTGGACCGCCCTGGCGGTCGCGGTGCCGGCGGCGGCGCTCGGGTACGCGGTGGCGGGGCGCAGCGGGACGGCCGGCGCCCTCTGGGGCGTCGGATCGGTAGGCACGAACGGCGCTGCCGCCGCCTGGGTCTCGGCCCGGACCGGCCGGACGCGCCGCCGGATCGGCCCCGGAACGGTGCTCCTCGCCATGCCGGTGCGGATCGCCCTGCTGGCCGCGGCGCTCGCCGTCGCGGTCGGGCCGCTCGGGCTCCCGGCGCTGCCGGTGGTCCTCGCGGTCTGCGGGGGTGAGGTCTGCGTGGTCGCCGCGCAGAGCTGGGTCGTACTGCACGGGCCGTCGTTCGTCGGCCCGCTGGACTGAAGGGCGTAGTCGCACCCATGTCGCTGGCTGAAGGCGTACCGGAGCTCGGCGAGCTCTTCAACTGGAAGTTCGGGCTCTGGCACATCCCGTTCCTGAACTGGACCGTGTTCGCGATGCTCGTCGCGTTCAGCCTCGCGGCGCTGTTCCTGCTGACGGCGTTCAACAAGCAGGAGATCGTGCCGGGCAAGCTGCAGCTCGTCGGCGAGAGCCTGGTCGGCTTCGTCCGCACCAACATCGCCGAGGAGGTCATCGGCCACGACGGCGTCCGCTACGTGCCGTACCTGCTGACGACGTTCACGCTGATCTTCGCCTTCAACTTCATGGAGGTCTTCCCCGGGGTGGCGTTCCCCCCGAGCTCGAAGATCGGCGTGCCGCTCGTCTTCGCGCTGCTGTCCTGGGTCGTCTTCAACGTCGAGGGCATGCGCAAGAACGGCTTCGGCAGGTACTGGAAGGAGATCCTCTTCCCGCCCGGCGTGCCGGTGGCGCTCTACTTCCTGCTGACGCCGATCGAGTTCCTGTCGAACATCATCATCCGGCCGATCACGCTGACCCTGCGACTCACGTTCAACATGCTGGCCGGCCACCTGATCCTCAGCCTGCTCGCGATCCTGCTCCTCAGCACGGTGCACGAGCTCGGCCCGAAGGTCCTCGCGGCGCCGTTCGTCATCGCCATCGGCGTCGGGCTCACCGGCTTCGAGATCTTCGTCGGCTTCCTCCAGGCGTTCATCTTCACGGTGCTCACCGCGCTCTACATCGGCGGCGCCGTCCACCCGCAGCACTAAGCCCACCAGACCCCACCCCGGCCGACCGGCCGGGCCTGTCGGACGAAAGAGAGATCTCCATGCGACCCGTCGTGTACGCCGCCAACACCCTTGCGCAGCAGGGCGGGGTGAACACGCTCCGCGTCGTCGGTCGTGGTCTGGTCTACGGCCTCGCCGCGATCGGCCCCGGCATCGGCATCGGCTACCTGGTCGGCCAGACCGTCCAGGCGATCGCCCGCCAGCCCGAGGCGGCCGGCCAGCTCCGGACGACGATGTTCATCGGCATCGCCCTCGTCGAGGCGCTCGCCATCTTCGGCCTCGCGCTCGCGTTCATCATCAGCTAGCCCTTCCCGACCAGCCTTCGAGAGGGGACAACCTCCGTGCCGTACCACCTGATCCTCTGGGCCCAGGCCCACGGGACCGCCGAGACCGAGCCGGTCGACAAGTTCAACCCGACCACGCCGCACGGCGGCGAGATCATCGCGGCGGCGATCTTCTTCCTGCTGCTGTTCGCGATCATCGTCAAGGTCGCCCTGCCGAAGCTCAACGCCACCCTCGCGGCCCGCGAGCAGGCGCTGTCCGGCCAGCTCACCGAGGCCGAGCGGGTCCGGTCCGAGGCGGACCAGGTCCTCGCCGAGTACCGCGCGCGGCTCGCCGACGCGCAGTCCGAGGCCAACCGCATCATCGAGGAGGGCCGCCGTACGCAGGAGGCCATCATCGGCGACGCGCGGACCCGCGCCGAGGCGGAGGCGCAGGCGCTGCTGCAACGAGCCCAGAGCGACATCCAGGCCGAGCGGGACCGGGCGCTGGCGGCGCTGCGTTCCGAGCTGGCCTCGCTGTCGATCGAGCTCGCCGGCAAGGTGGTCGGCCAGTCGCTGAACACCGAGGCGCAGCGCGCGCTCGTCGAGGGCTACATCGACCAGCTCGCGAGCCGGAACTAGAGGCCGGACGATGAGCGACGACAAGATCGACGGCTACGCCAGGGCGATGTTCGACGTGGCCGAGGCCGAGGGCGTCCTCGGCCGGGTCAACGACGAGGTCTTCCGGTTCAGCCGGATCGTCGAGGCCAACCCCGACCTGCGGTCGGCGCTGACCGACCCCGCGTCGCCCGGCGAGGCCAAGGCGCGGGTCATCGAGGAGCTGCTCAACGGCCGGGTCCACCCGGTCACCGAGCGGCTGCTGGTCCTCCTCGTGGACGCGGGCCTGGCCCGCGACCTGTCCCGCGTCGTAGACGCGTTCACGGCGCGGGTCGCGGTCGCGACCGGGTCCGCGATCGCCGAGGTCCGGGTCGCGACGCCGATCGACGAGGACCTGCGCGTCCGCCTCGCCGAGGCGCTGTCGCAGAGCAAGGGTCGCCCGGTCGACGTGAAGGTCATCGTCGACCCGTCGGTCATCGGGGGCGTCGTCACGACGATCGGCGACGAGGTCATCGACGGCTCCGTACGCCGCCGTCTCGAGCAGCTCCGCGCCAGCCTGGCCGGCTAGAGCACCACCGATCCTGGAGATTCAACGTGACTGAGCTGAGCATCCGCCCCGAGGACATCTCGGCGGCGCTGCGTTCCGCCGCCGCGGCGTACGAGCCGGGGATCACCCGCGAGGAGGTCGGGCGGGTACTCGAGGCCGGTGACGGCATCGCGCGCATCTCCGGGCTGCCGCACGCCATGGCGAACGAGATCCTCGAGATCAACTCGCACAACGCCGGCACCATTCAGGCGCTCGCGCTCAACCTCGAAGAGGACGAGATCGGCGCCGTCGTCCTCGGCGACGCCGCCGTCATCGAGGAGGGCGCGACGGTCACCGCGACCGGCCGCATCCTCTCCATCCCGGTCGGCGACGCGATGCTCGGCCGGGTCATCGACCCGCTCGGCAACCCGATCGACGGCAAGGGTGCGATCGCGACCACCGAGCGCCGGCGCCTCGAGGTCCAGGCGGCCTCGGTCGTCGAGCGCCAGCCCGTCAACCAGCCGATGCTCACCGGCGTCAAGGCGATCGACGCGATCACCCCCGTCGGCCGCGGCCAGCGCCAGCTGATCATCGGCGACCGGCAGACCGGCAAGACCGCCATCGCCATCGACGCGATCATCAACCAGCGGCGGTTCTGGGGCACCGACAAGGAAGTCCGCTGCATCTACGTCGCAGTCGGCCAGAAGGCGTCGACCGTCGCCGAGGTCGTGGCCGCGCTGGCCGAGGCCGGCGCGATGGAGTACACCGTCGTCGTCAACGCCTCCGCGTCGTCGCCGGCGCCGTTCCAGTACCTCGCGCCGTACTCCGGCGCGGCGCTCGGCGCGTACTGGATGTACGAGTCCAAGGACGCGCTCATCGTCTACGACGACCTGTCCAAGCAGGCCGTCGCGTACCGCACGCTGTCGCTGCTGCTCCGCCGCCCGCCGGGCCGCGAGGCGTACCCCGGCGACGTCTTCTACCTGCACTCGCGGCTGCTGGAGCGCGCCGCGCGGCTCGCGCCGGACCTCGGCGGCGGCTCGCTCACCGCGCTCCCGCTGATCGAGACCCGCGGCGGCGACATCTCGGCGTACATCCCGACCAACGTCATCTCGATCACCGACGGCCAGATCTTCCTGGAGACCGACCTCTTCTACCAGGGCGTGCGGCCGGCCATCAACGTCGGCGTCTCGGTCTCCCGGGTCGGCGGCAACGCGCAGACCAAGGCGATGAAGAAGATCGCCGGCACGCTGCGCCTCGACCTCGCGCAGTTCCGCGAGCTGGAGGCGTTCGCGGCGTTCGGCTCGGACCTCGACAAGGCGTCGCAGCAGCAGCTCGACCGGGGCAACCGGCTGGTCGAGGTGCTGAAGCAGCCGCAGTACCAGCCGGTCGCCCTCGGCGAGCAGGTGGCGATCATCTGGACCGCGACCAAGGGGTACCTCGACACCATCCCGGTCCGCGACGTGAAGGCGTTCGAGATCGCGCTGGTCGACTGGATCAAGGGCCGCGACCCGGGCCTGTTCTCCGAGCTCGACGCGAACGCCCCCCTCGACGCCGTCGAGGACCGGCTCGCGGCGGCCGCGCAGGCCACGCTGGAGCAGTTCCAGCAGCCCGCAGACACGGCGACGGTCGCCCTGCCGAAGGTCGGGGTCGCCGGCTCGCCCACCGCGCCGATCGACCCGACCAAGCCGGCCGGGATCACGACCACGCCGGCCGACGAGAAGATCGGCCCGGCCAGCACCGGCGGCTCGGCGGCGCCGGTCTAGGCCGGCCCCCACTACCAGCGAGAGGACGGCACGTGGCGGGCAAGCTCCGCGAGGTGCGCCGGCGCATCAGGTCGGTGAAGAGCACGCAGAAGATCACGCGTGCCATGGAGCTGATCGCGGCGTCGCGCATCGTCAAGGCGCAGGCGCGCAGCGAGGCCGCGCGCCCGTACGCCGAGGAGATCGCCCGCGTCGTCGCCGACCTGATGGCGGCCGGCGGGGGCGGCGCGGAGCTGCTGTCGACGCGCGAGGAGATCGGCGCCGTCGGCGTCCTCGCGGTCACCGCCGACCGCGGCCTGGCGGGCGCGTACAACACCAACGTCCTCAAGCTGGCCGAGGCCGCGCGCCGCGAGGCGGCCGCCGCGGGGCAGCGGTCGGAGACCTACGCGTACGGCCGCAAGGCGCTGTCCTACTACCGCTACCGCCAGGTCGCGCTCGGCGGCACGTGGACCGGCGTCAGCGACACCCCGCCGTACACCGTGGCCAAGGAGATCGGCGAGCGGCTCGTCGCCGACTACCTCGCCGGCAAGGTGGACCGCGTCGTGATCGCGTACACCGAGTACGTCAACGTCGCCATCCAGCGGCCGCGCACGGTCCAGCTGCTCCCGGTCGTCGCCCCTGAGGTCGAGACTGGGGAGGCGGCGTTGCGGGCGGACATCGAGTTCGAGCCGAGCGCCGAGGCGATCCTCGACTCCCTGCTGCCGCGGTACGTCGAGAGCCGGGTGTTCGCGTCGCTGCTCGACGCGGCCGCGTCGGAGCATGCCGCGCGGCGGCGCGCGATGAAGGCCGCGACCGACAACGCGGACGAGCTGATCAAGATCCTGACGCGCGACGCCAACCGCGCGCGCCAGTCCGAAATCACCACGGAGATCTCCGAGATCGTCGGCGGCGCCGAGGCGCTCGCCGAGGACGACTAGTAACAGGGAGCACGTAGAAGATGACCGAGACCCTCACTCCGCCGGCCGACACCGCCGCGCCCGGCCTGCCCGACGGCCGTGTCGTCCAGGTCATCGGCCCGGTCGTCGACGTGGAGTTCCCCGTCGGCTCCCTGCCCGAGATCGACTACATGCTCACCCTCGACCGCACCATCGAGGGCGAGACGGCGAGGATCGCGTTGGAGGTCGCCCAGCACATCGGCTCGGGCGTCGTCCGCACCATCGCGCTGAAGCCGACCGACGGCGTGCAGCGCGGCCAGACCGTCGTCAACACCGGCGGGCCGATCAAGGTCCCGGTCGGCGCGGGCGTCCTCGGCCACGTCTACAACGTCCTCGGCGAGCCGCTCGACTGCGCGGTCGAGGACATCACGCCGTCGGACTACTGGCCGATCCACCGGTCGGCGCCGCGGTTCGAGGACCTCGAGCCGAAGGCCGAGATCTTCGAGACCGGCATCAAGGTCATCGACCTGCTGGAGCCGTACGTCAAGGGCGGCAAGATCGGTATGTTCGGCGGTGCCGGCGTCGGCAAGACCGTCGTCATCCAGGAGATGATCTACCGCGTCGCGCAGCAGCACGGTGGCTCCTCGGTGTTCGCCGGCGTCGGCGAGCGCACCCGCGAGGGCAACGACCTCTGGCTCGAGATGAAGGAGTCGGGCGTCCTCGAGAAGACCGCGCTCGTCTTCGGCCAGATGGACGAGCCGCCGGGCGTCCGCCTCCGCGTCGCCCTGTCGGCGCTCACCATGGCGGAGTACTTCCGCGACGTCGACCGCCAGGACGTGCTGCTGTTCGTCGACAACGTCTTCCGCTTCACCCAGGCCGGCTCCGAGGTCTCCACGCTGCTCGGCCGGATGCCGTCCGCCGTCGGCTACCAGCCGACGCTGGCCGACGAGATGGGCGTGCTGCAGGAGCGGATCACCTCGACCCGGGGGCGTTCCATCACGTCGCTGCAGGCCATCTACGTCCCCGCCGACGACCTCACCGACCCGGCGCCGGCGACGACGTTCGCCCACCTCGACGCGACGACCGTTCTCTCGCGGCAGATCGCCGAGCTCGGCATCTACCCCGCGGTCGACCCGCTCGACTCCACCTCGCGCATCCTCGACCCGCGGATCATCGGCCAGGAGCACTACGACGTCGCGCGCCGCGTGCAGGGCATCCTGCAGCGGTACAAGGACCTGCAGGACATCATCGCGATCCTCGGCATGGACGAGCTGCCCGAGGAGGACAAGGTGCTCGTGCAGCGGGCGCGGAAGATCCAGCGTTTCCTGTCGCAGCCGTTCTTCGTCGCCGAGCAGTTCACCGGCATCCCCGGCAAGTACGTGCCGCTCGACGAGACCGTCGCGTCGTTCAAGGCCGTCTGCGAGGGCGAGTACGACCACCTGCCCGAGCAGGCGTTCTTCCTGGTGGGCTCCATCGAGGAGGCCGTCGCGAAGGCCGAGTCGCAGAAGGGCTAGTACGCGTCCGGCACCGTTCGCCCTACTCGCGCCCCGCCCCTCTCGAGCGTGGTGATCGTCCCAGCGGTCACGGCAGGTCGACGTTGGTGCCGGAGGACACGAGCCGGAAGCCGGCGTTCTCGTACGCCGCCCGCGCCGGGTTGCCGTCGCTGACGGCCAGCCCGAGCCGCGCGTGCCCGGCCGCCGCCGCGCCCGCGACCGCGCGGCGCAGCAGCGCGCCGCCGAGCCCGCACCCCTGGTGCTTCGGGTGTACGAACACGTCCACGACCCAGGCCCGCCGTACGCCGTCCGATCCCGCCGGACGGTCCACGACCAGGATTGCGCCGCACGGCCCGGCGCCGTCGCACACCTGCCACGACGCCTCGGGCACGAGCGGCCCCAGGATGCGGCCCACCAGCATCGAACGCAGGTCTTCGACGTGGTCGAGGGCCGGGTCGTGGTCCGGGTGGCCTGGCGGGTTGGCGAGGTCGTGCGCCTCGGCGAGACCCGCCGGGTCGAGGTTGCGGGAGAGCCGGAAGCCTTGGGGGACAGGCGATTCGGCGTACGACGCGGGAACGGTCGCGAGGTCGTACTCGTAGTCGTGCGCGCGGCGCTGTACCCGCCCGCCGGCCGCGACGAGCGCGGCGACGAGCCCGTCGTCGCCGGTGACGACGCGGTGCCCGCCGAGGTTCGCGACGACGACCGGCGCCGCGACGGCGGCGGGCGCGAGCAGCGTGACGATCGCCCAGCGAACGCCGCCCGCGTCGTCGCGAGCGACCGTCGCGACCGGCACCCCGGCGGCGTCGTTCAGCGTCACCGGGCCGCGAGGGTCGGGTGGGTACGGATGCGTTCGACGGCGGGCTCCGTCCGCGGCGCCTGGGCCAGCCGGTCGGCGACCTGGAGCCAGGACAGCGCGCGGACCTCGACCCGCCCGCCCGCGCCGCGGAGCAGGGCGGCGGCGGCGTCCGACCAGGTCGCGGCATCGTCGCGTTCGGGCCGGAGCAGGTCGACCGCCCGCCCGGCCAGCGCGACGGTGACCGCGGGCCGGTCGAGCGCGTCGCCGAGGACCAGCGCGACCGCCGCGAGCCGCGCGGGGGCGTAGGCGGTGACGACGTCGGCCGCGTCCAGGACGATGCCGTACGACGCCAGCGCATCCCGCACGCCGTCCAGCAGCCGGGGCGGCACCGGCTCGCCGCGGGCCGCCCGCGCGGCGGCGTGGCCGGGCCGCCCGACCGTCGCGTCCACGACGACGACCGACTCCGATGACACGACGACGAGGTCGGGCTCGGCCTCCAGCAGCGCCGCGCGGCCCGCGCCGGGCGCGACCGTGTGCAACGCCGCCGCGAGGCCGAGGTCCTCGGCGCCGGTCACCGGGTCCGCGCCCCACAGCAGCGAGCGCTGGTACCCGCCGACCGCGCCGACGGCGCGGGCCAGCGCGGCCAGCGCCGAGGTCGCCGCGAGGTCGAGCACGACCCCGGCGAGCAGCGCCTCCTCGGCGTGCGGGCGTTCCAGCTCCGCCGCGACGCGCGGGCGCGCGGCCGCGATCCGCGCCAGCACCCCGGTCCGGTCCACCCGCGAGACGCTACGCCGGGTTGGGAGCGCCGGTCGCGGCCCGGTATTCTGCGCACCTACCGTTCCCCGGACCCGAAGGTGCGTTCAGTGACGACGATGCAGGTCGAGCTGGTCTCCGCCGAGCGCAGGCTCTGGTCCGGCGAGGCCGAGATGGTCGTCGCCAGGACCACCGAGGGCGAGATCGGCATCCTCCCCGGCCACGCGCCGATGCTCGGCGAGCTCGGCTCGGGCGTGCTGCGCATCATCCAGGGCCCGAACGACGAGGTGACCGCCGCGATCCACGGCGGGTTCCTCTCGGTCGCCGCGACCGGCGTCTCGATCCTCGCCGACATCGCCGAGCTGGCGCCGGACATCGATCTCCAGCGCGCGCATGCGGCGTACGACCGCGCCGTCGCGTCGCTCAACGCCGACGACGACGCCCCGGCGCGCGAGGCGGTGGCCCGCGCGGCCGCCCGGCTCCGCGCCGCCGGCCAGCCGGTGGCCTGACCGGCGTGATCCCGGTACTGGTCCTCGCGGCGCTGCTCGCCGCGTGGGCGGTGCGCTACGCCGTCGCGCGGCGCGCCCGCGCGCGCTTCAGCCCGCCGGACGAGTGCGTGACGCTCGCGATCCGACTCAAGCCGACGCCCCGCCCCCTCGGCTGGCGGCACGGCTTCGCCCGGCTCGACGACGAGCGCGCCGAGTGGCGCGCGGAGCACAGCCTCCGGCAGCGCGCGGACCTGACGTTCGACAGGGGCGACCTGGTCGTCCGCGAGCACCGGCCGGTCGTGAAGGCCGACGCGATGCTGAACGACCTCTGCGAGCTGGTCGACGCGCTGTACAAGGGGGAGGCGGTGCAGTTCGGCGTGCCGCGGACCGAGCTGGACCGGTTCCTCGCCTGGGCGGCCTAGCCCCCGGGCTTCCAGAGGACGTCGGCCGCGCCGTCGTCGTTGGCGACCCGGCCGAGGATGAACAGCAGGTCGGAGAGCCGGTTCAGGTACAGCGCAGGGGTCGGGCTGGTGGTCGCCGGCTCGGCTTCGAGCAACGCCCAGACGAGGCGTTCGGCGCGGCGGACGACGGTCCGCGCGACGTGCAGCAGGGCGCTGCCCGCCGACCCGCCCGGCAGCACGAACGACCGCAGCGGCTCGAGCCGCTCGTTCCACCTGTCGCACTCGGCTTCCAGCCTGGTGACGTACGCATCGGTCACCCGCAGCGGCGGGAACTCCGGGTCGGGTGCGACGGGCGTGCAGAGGTCGGCGCCGACGTCGAAGAGGTCGTTCTGCGCCCGCAGCAGCACCTCGCGCACGTCCTCCGCGAGGCCGCCGAGGGCGATCGCGACGCCGATGGCGGCGTTCGCCTCGTCGACGTCGGCGAACGCCGCGATCCGCGGCGACGTCTTGGGGACCCGGCTCATGTCGCCGAGGGCGGTGGTCCCGTCGTCGCCGGTCTTCGTGTAGATGCGGGTGAGGTGCACGGCCATGCCGCGAATCTACGCCGGGCCCTACGATCGACGGATGGAACGGTTCCGCGTCGCCGGTGGCGCCCGCCTCGCGGGCGAGGTCACCGTCACGGGCGCGAAGAACTCCGTGCTCAAGGTGATGGCGGCCTGCCTGCTCGCGGAGGGCACGTCGACGCTGCGCAACGTCCCCGACATCGGCGACGTGCCGATCATGGCGGAGGTGCTGCGCGGTCTCGGCGCCGAGGTCACCGACGCCGTTCCCGAGGTTCGCGTCACCGTCCCCGCGGCGCTCGGGTACGAGGCCGACTACGAGCACGTCCGCCGCATCCGCGGGTCCATCTGCGTCCTCGGTCCGCTGCTCGCGCGCTGCGGCCGGGCGCGCGTGGCGCTGCCCGGCGGCGACGCGATCGGCTCGCGCGCGCTGGACCTGCACGTGAGCGGCCTGCAGAAGCTGGGGGCGGCGTTCGAGAGCGAGCACGGCTACCTCGTCGCCAGCGCGCCGAAGCTGCGGGGCGAGCAGATCTGGCTCGACTTCCCGAGCGTCGGCGCGACCGAGAACATCGTGATGGCGGCGGTCCTCGCCCACGGCACGACCCTGCTCGACAACGCCGCCCGCGAGCCGGAGATCGTGGACCTCTGCGAGATGCTCGTCGCGATGGGCGCGCGCATCGGCGGCATCGGGACGTCGACGCTGGAGATCGGGGGCGTCGACGAGCTCGGCCCGACGACGCACGACACCGTGCCGGACCGCATCGTGGCGGGGACATTCGCGATCGGGGCGGTCATGACGCTCGGCGACGTGTCGGTCCGCGGCGCGCGCGCGGAGCACCTGCGGCTCCCGCTGGACAAGCTGGTGCAGGCCGGTGCCGACGTCGAGGAGCTGCCCGACGGCTTCCGCGTGTCGATGGACCGGCGGCCGACCGCGGTCGACGTCGTGACGCTGCCGTACCCAGGGTTCCCGACCGACCTCCAGCCGCTCGCGATCGGGCTCGCGTCGATCAGCGAGGGCGCGGCGTTCGTGACGGAGAACATCTTCGAGGGCAGGTTCATGTTCATCGACGAGCTGGTCAGGCTCGGCGCCGACGTCCGCACCGACGGGCACCACGCCGTCGTCCGCGGCCGCGAACGGCTCTCCGGCGCGCCCGTTCGCGCGACCGACATCCGCGCGGGCGCGGGGCTGGTGCTCGCCGGGCTGGTCGCCGAGGGGGTGACCGAGGTGAGCGACGTGTTCCACGTCGACCGCGGCTACGAGGGGTTCATCGAACAGCTCCGCGCCCTCGGCGCCGACGTCACGCGCGTCGCCGCGGACGACCTGCTCGGCTGACGGGTCAGCGCTACTCCCCGAGCAGGGCCGTCGCGGCCTCGGCGTCCTCGGGCGCGACGCAGAGCCGCATCCGTAGCGCGCGGATCGGGTACTGCGCGATGACCAGCGGGTCGGTCGACTCCAGCGCGGCCCGGATGCCGTTCGAGTCGAGCAGCCCGCGCGCGACCAGCGCCTCCTCGGCGGCCAGCGACGGGCGGATGGTGACCCAGCCGTCCGGCGCGGAGGCCATGCCCATCTCCGGCATGCCCTCGACCCGGCGCTCGCGCGGCTGCGGCTCCGGCCGCGGCTCGCGGTCGGACCTGCGCACCGACAGCACGAAGAACGCCACGAGCAGGACCAGGACCGCGAGAACCACCGGTGTCATGGCGCGCAGGCTACGCCCGTAGACTCGTCGGGTCAGCGGGGGTTCGTTGGGGCAGAGGGGCGTTCGTGGGAAAGAAGCTCGCGGTGGTCGGTGCCGGGCTGATGGGCTCGGGCATCGCCCAGGTCGCGGCGCAGGCGGGGTACGACGTGCTGTTGCGCGACGTCGGCGAGGACGCGCTCGCGCGCGGGCGCGCGGCGATCGCGAAGTCGTTGGGCCGGTTCGTCGAGAAGGGCCGCCTGACCGAGGCGGACCGTGACGCGGCGCTGGCGCGGATCACGACGACGACCGACATCGAGGCCGTCGCGGACGCCGACGTGATCGTGGAGGCGGTGTTCGAACGCCTCGACGTCAAGAGCGAGGTCTTCGTCGCGCTCGACTCGATCGCCAAGCCGGACGCCGTTCTCGCGACCAACACCAGCGCCATCCCGATCACCCAGATCGCCGCCGTCACCGCGCGCCCCGAGTCGGTCGTCGGCACCCACTTCTTCTCGCCGGTGCCGATGATGCGGCTCTGCGAGCTGGTCCGCGGCTACAAGACGAGCGACGAGACGCTGGCCCGCGCGCGGTCGTTCGCGGAGGACGTAGGCAAGACCTGCATCGTCGTCAACCGCGACGTCGCCGGGTTCGTGACGACCCGGCTGATCGTGGCGTTGAGCATCGAGGCGGCGAAGCTGGTGGAGTCCGGCGTCGCGACCGCCGAGGACGTCGACGTCGCCTGCAAGCTCGGCTTCGGGCACGCGATGGGGCCGTTGCAGACGATGGACATGACGGGCGTCGACATCATGGTCAACGCCGCCCGCAACATCTACACCGACACCCAGGACGAGAAGTTCCACCCGACCGAGGGCCTGCTGCGCATGGTCACGGCCGGCGACCTCGGCCGCAAGTCCGGCCGCGGCTGGTACCCATACGAAGGCGAGCAGACCTGATGCCGGTGTTCCCGAGCGAGGAGTGGCTGGGCGAGTTCGTCGAGAAGATCAACGGCTCGGCCGAGTACGCCGACGCGGCGGCCACCTGGGAGGGCGACCTCGTCTTCGTCTACGAGAAGGAGCCGGACAAGGGCGTGCCCGACGACCTCTACGCGTGGCTCGACCTGTGGCACGGCAAGTGCCGTTCCGCGGCCGTGCTCGAAGGCCCCGACGACCCGAAGGCGACGGCCGCGAAGTTCACCATCACCGCGCCGTACAGCCGCTGGAAGTCGGTCCTGAAGAAGGAGCTCGACCCGGTCAAGGGGATGATGCAGGGCAAGATCAAGGTGAAGGGCGACCTGCCGACGATCGTGCGCTACGTCAAGGCGTCGAACGTCCTCGTGGACCTGACGACGACGGTCGACACGCAGTTCGCGGACGAGGTCTGACCTTGCCGTCCGTCGTCCTCGCCGACCCGGAGGCGGCCGGGCTGGACGCGATGCTAGCGGCGCTGCTGACGGCCGCGGTCGAACGTCCAGACAAGGCCCGCGTTCTCGACGCGATGAACGGCACCGTCACCATCGCCGTGCCGGACGCCGAGGTGGAGGTCGGGCTGCGCTTCTCCCACGGCGTCTGCCGCGTGCACTCCGGCGCGATCGCCGGGTCGAAGGTGCGGATCGAGATGCCGTCGGCGACGTTGATGGCGTTCTCGACCATCCCGCTGCTCTACGGGATGCCGTCCCCGCTGGCGCCGGAGGGGCGCGCGTTCACGCGGCAGCTGCTCAGGCACGAGGTCCGCATCGCCGGCCTCCGGCACCTGGGCCTGATCCGGCAGCTCAACACGCTGCTCTCGCTGGTCTGATGATCGACACCGCCGCCGTCGAACGCGCCCTGGACGAGATCCGCCCGCACCTGCACGGCGCGATCGAGCTGGTGAGTATCGATGGCAGCACGGTGCGGGTGCGGATGAGCGGCGAGTGCGCGGACTGCTCGCTGCAGCAGGTGACGTTGCGCACGGGCGTCGAACGCGTCCTGCGCGCGCGGCTCCCCGAGGTCCGCGCCGTCGTCTCCGTCTGAACCCCCGTTGTGTGCGGGATCTGACCGGCTAGGTGTAGCGACCAGGGACGTTGTTGATGGTCGGCGTGGCGGCTTGATCGGGAGGGGGACCTCCGGCAGGAGTGGCGGTGTCGAAGTCGCTTCTCGTCCCGGAGGTCCCTGTGTCCCACGCTAACGCTCGGCTGAACGTCTTTGGGCGACGCACGCTGGTTGAGCGTGTCCTGGCCGGTCACCGGCCCGGTGAGGTCGCCAAGCAGCTCAACGTGAGCCGCACCACCGTTTACAAGTGGATGGCACGGTTCCGCGCGGAGGGCTTCGCCGGTCTGGCCGACCGTTCGTCGCGGCCGCCCGCAGCCCGCGGCAGGTGTCGGCCGAGCTGGTCGCGCGGGTCGTGGCCGCGCGGGTGAGCGAGCATGCTGGGGCGCGGGAGCTGGCGACCCTGCTCGGTGTGCCGGCCAGCACGATCGGGGCGGTGCTGCGCCGCGCCGGTCTGCCGCACCTGGCCGACATCGACCGGCTCACCGGCGAGGTCGTCCGCGGGCGCCGGCACAGCGGCCTCCGCTACGAGCACCGCGCACCGGGCTCGCTGCTGCACGTCGACGTCAAGAAGCTCGGCAAGATCCCGCCCGGCGGCGGGTGGCGGGTGCACGGCCGCTCCGAGCAGGTCCGTGGCCGCGGTCTCGGCTGGGACTACGTGCACGTCGCGGTCGACGACCACACCCGCCTCGCCTACGCCGAGGTCCTCCCGAACGAGCGCGGCAGCACCTGCGCCGCGTTCCTGCACCGCGCGGTCGCCTGGTTCCGCGCCCACGGCGTGACGATCCGCCGCGTCCTCACCGACAACGCCAAGGCCTACCGGGTCGGCACCGACTGGATCGCCGTCTGCGCCGCGCTACAGATCACACGACGCTTCATCAAGCCCGGCTGCCCCTGGACGAACGGCAAAGCCGAACGGTTCAACCGCACCCTGCAGAACCGCTGGGCCTACCGCTACCCCTGGACCGGCAACGACCAACGCACCGCAGCCCTCGACACGTTCCTCAACCACTACAACACTGTCCGAGGCCACGACGCGCTCGGCGGACACCCGCCGATCACCCGCCTCGCCGCGTGAACAACGTGTCAGGTCGCTACAGCTAGGGCCTGCGAATCCCGCACACAACGGCTCGGAGCGGGTCTGCGAGACTTGCTCCATGCCCGACAAGCCGTGGGTGATGCGGACGTACGCGGGGCACTCCAGCCCCGCCGAGTCCAACACCCTCTACCGGACCAACCTCGCGAAGGGCCAGACCGGGCTCTCGGTCGCGTTCGACCTGCCGACGCAGACCGGCTACGACCCCGACGACGAGCTGGCGCGCGGCGAGGTCGGCAAGGTCGGCGTGCCGGTCAGCCACGCCGGCGACATGCGGGCGCTGTTCGACGGCATCCCGCTCGACACGATGAACACCTCCATGACGATCAACGCCACCGCGATGTGGCTGCTCGCGCTCTACCAGGTGGTCGCGGAGGAGCAGGGCGCCGACCCCAGGACGCTCACCGGCACGACGCAGAACGACATCATCAAGGAGTACCTCTCGCGCGGGACGTACGTGTTCCCGCCCGCGCCGAGCCTGCGGCTGATCACCGACATGGTCGCGTACACCGTGACCGCGATGCCGAAGTGGAACCCGGTCAACATCTGCTCCTACCACCTGCAGGAGGCGGGGGCGACGCCCGTGCAGGAGATCGCGTACGCGCTCTGCACCGCGATCGCGGTGCTCGACGCGGTCCGCGACAGCGGGCAGGTGCCGGAGGAGCGCTTCGGCGAGGTCGTCGCGCGGATCTCGTTCTTCGTCAACGCCGGCGTGCGGTTCGTCGAGGAGATGTGCAAGATGCGCGCGTTCGTCGAGCTCTGGGACGAGCTGACGCGCGAACGCTACGGCGTCGCCGACGCGACGCAACGCCGCTTCCGCTACGGCGTGCAGGTCAACTCGCTCGGCCTCACCGAGGCGCAGCCGGAGAACAACGTGCAGCGCATCGTCCTCGAGATGCTCGCCGTGACGCTGTCGAAGGACGCGCGGGCGCGCGCGGTCCAGCTCCCCGCGTGGAACGAAGCACTCGGCCTGCCGCGGCCGTGGGACCAGCAGTGGTCGCTGCGCCTGCAGCAGGTGCTCGCGTACGAGACCGACCTGCTGGAGTACGACGACCTGTTCACCGGCTCAGTGGTCGTCGAGGCGAAGGTGCGCGAGCTGGTCGACGGCGCGAAGGCCGAGATCGACCGGGTGCAGGCGATGGGTGGCGCGGTCGAGGCGGTCGACTACATGAAGGGCGCGCTCGTCGCATCGCACGCCGAGCACCGCCGCCGGGTCGAGTCCGGCGAGCGGGTCGTGGTCGGGGTGAACGCGTTCACGACGACCGAGCCGAACCCCCTCCTCGCCGACCTCGACGCCGCGATCCTCACCGTCGAGCCCGGCGTCGAGGAGCGGGCGCGCGACGCGCTCGCGCGGTGGCGCGAGGAGCGGGACGACGACGCGGTCAACGAGGCGTTGCGGAGCCTGCGCGACGCCGCCAAGACGGACGCGAACCTGATGAGCGCCAGCCTCGCCGCCGCCCGCGCGGGCGTGACGACGGGGGAGTGGGCGGGGGCGTTGCGCGAGGTGTTCGGCGAGTACCGCGCGCCGACCGGCGTCTCCGCGGCGGTGTCGCCAGGAGAGGCGACGGAGGACCTGGCCGAGGTACGCGATGAAGTGCGCGCGGCGGGTGACGCGATCGGCCGGCGGCTGAAGCTGCTCGTCGGCAAGCCGGGGCTCGACGGCCATAGCAACGGTGCCGAGCAGATCGCGGTCCGCGCGCGCGACGCCGGCTTCGAGGTCGTGTACCAGGGCATCCGGCTCACCCCCGCGCAGCTCGTCGCCGCGGCGGTCGAGGAGGACGTGCACTGCATCGGCCTGTCGATCCTCTCCGGCAGCCACCGCGAGCTGGTGCCCGAGGTGCTGGCCGGGCTGCGCGAGGCCGGGATGGGCGACGTTCCCGTCGTCGTCGGCGGGATCATCCCGGACGCCGACGCGCGCTGGCTGCGGGAGCGGGGCGTCGCGGCGGTGTTCACGCCGAAGGACTACTCGATGAACGCCATCATGCGCGAGATCGTCGCCGTGATCCGCCGCGCGCACGGCGGCTGACGGCGCGGCGTTTGCGTCGATGCGAGGCGGGGATGCTCCCCTAGGTCTTCACCAGAGAGGGCGTCGCGGCGTGGACATCCGGGCCCGAACGACGCTCCAGCCCGTGGTCACGGCGCCCGCGGCGGCCCGGGCGTTCGCCCGCGACGCGTGCCTGCGTGCGGAGACGACCGACCGCGTCGAGGACGTCGCGCTCGTCGTCAGCGAGCTGGTCACCAACGCCATCCTTCACGGCCTCGGCAACGTGACCCTCGACGTCGTCGTCGAGAACGGCGGCGTCCGCATCGAGGTCGGCGATGCCGACCCGGCCCTCGGCCGCCCGCGTGCCGCCGCCGCGAACGGCGAGTCGGGCCGCGGCCTGCTAATCGTCGCGCGGGTCGCCGCCCGGTGGGGCGTGCGGCGGGACGGGCCGGGCAAGGTCGTCTGGGCGGACATGCCCGGCTGACTCCCGCAGAACGTCACGAACCGGGATTTCCGCGCCGCGAAGGCGGATGGGACACTGCACCGTTACCCAGTGACCTTCGAGGAGACGGTGTGGCGCGCGAGTTCCGCAAGGTCGGCGTGGTCGGGCTCGGCACGATGGGTGCGGGCATCGCGGAAGTCCTGGCGCGCAACGGTCTGCAGGTCGTCGGCGTCGAACCGACCGAGGAGGCGCTGGCCCGCGGCCGCGGCCACATCGAGCACTCGACCGGGCGCGCGCTGGCCCGCGGCAAGATGACGGCGGAGGAGCAGGCGGCGCTGTTCGACCGGGTCGAGCTGACGACCGACCTCGACCGGCTCGCCGACGTGGACCTCGTCGTGGAGGCAATCCCGGAACGCCTCGACCTCAAGACCGAGCTGTTCGCGCGGCTGGACAAGATCTGCCCGCCGGAGACGATCCTCGCGACCAACACCTCCGCGCTCTCGGTCACCGAGATCGCCGTCGCCACCGAGCGGCCGAGCCGCGTGCTCGGCATGCACTGGTTCAACCCGGCGCCGGTCATGGCGCTGGTCGAGATCATCCGGTCCGTCGTCACCGACCAGGAGGTCGTGGACGACATCGAGGCGCTGGTCGCGCGGATCGGCAAGACCGACGTCACCGCGGGCGACCGGGCCGGGTTCATCGCGAACGCGCTGCTGTTCGGCTACCTCAACAACGCGGTCCGGATGCTGGAGTCCAGGTACGCCACCGCCGAGGACATCGACGCGGCGATGCGCTTCGGCTGCGGCCACCCGATGGGGCCGTTGGCGCTGCTCGACCTGATCGGCCTCGACTCGGCGTACGAGATCCTCGACACGATGTACCACCAGACGCGCGACCACCTGCACGCGCCGTCGCCGATCCTCAAGCAGCTCGTGACGGCCGGGTTCCTCGGCCGCAAGACCGGGCGCGGCTTCTACGCGTACGAGGAGCCGGACTCCCCGCGCATGGTCACCGGTGCGCACCCGGTCGAGCCGGCCGAGCCCGCGCGCGAGGTCGGCCGCATCGGCGTCGCCGGCACCGGCACGATGGCGTCCGGCATCGTGGAGGTCGCGGCGAAGGCCGGCTACGACGTGGTGTTCCGCGCCCGCAGCGCGGAGAAGGTCGCCGCGACGCGGGCGGCGTTGCAGAAGTCGTTGGAGAAGGCCGTCCAGCGCGGCAAGCTGGACGAGGCCGGCCGCGACGAGGCGCTGGCCCGAGTCACCGGGACGGTCGACCTCGACGACCTCGCGGACTGCGACCTGGTGATCGAGGCAGTGGTCGAGGACATCGACGTCAAGCGCGCGCTGTTCGCCGCGCTGGACGAGGTCGTCAAGCCCGGCGCGATCCTCGCGACGACGACGAGCAGCCTGCCGGTCATCGAGTGCGCGGCCGCGACGACGCGGCCCGACGACGTGGTGGGGCTGCACTTCTTCAACCCGGCGCCGGTGATGAAGCTGGTCGAGGTCGTGCCGACGGTCCGTACGTCCGGCGACACGGTCGCCGTCGCGCGCGCGTTCGCGCTGCGGCTCGGCAAGCACCCGGTGGTCTGCGCGGACCGGGCCGGGTTCATCGTCAACGCGCTGCTGTTCCCGTACCTGAACGACGCGGTCCGGATGCTCGAGGAGCACTACTCCTCGGTCGACGACATCGACTACGCGATGAAGCTCGGCTGCGGCCACCCGATGGGCCCGTTCGAGCTGCTCGACGTCGTCGGCCTCGACGTGGCGCTCGCGATCCAGCACACGCTGTACCTGGAGTTCCGCGAGCCCGGCTTCGCGCCGGCGCCGCTGCTGGAGCACCTCGTGACAGCGGGCTACCTCGGCCGCAAGAGCGGCCGCGGCTTCCGGGACTACTCCGCGCGCTAGCCGGGGAGGATCCGGGCATGGACACGCAACGGCTGAAGGCGATCGCGCGGGAGGCGGCGCAGTTCGTGCCGGACGTGGCACGGCTGTTCCGCGACGTCGCGAAGGACCCGCGGGTGCCCAAGCGGGTGAAGTACGAGGTCGGTGCGGCGGCGGCGTACCTCGTGCTGCCGTTCGACGTCATCCCGGACTTCATTCCCGGCCTCGGCCAGCTGGACGACGTCGCGGTGATCGGGTGGGCGGTGCGTCGCCTGCTGATGGGCGCGGGCGAGAACGTCCTGCGCGAGCACTGGCACGGCACCGACCGCGGCCTCGAGCTGCTGCTCCAGGCCGCCGCCGCCGGACTGTCGCCGCGGAAGATCTTCGGGGTGCTGGCGTTCGGCGCGGCGACGGCGGGTCGCGCCGGCGCCCGCGGCGACGTCGTCGACGGGGAAGTCCTGTCGGAACGGTGACCGGCGACGACTGGGTCGTCCGCCCGGTCGCGGGGGCGCGCGCGACGAAGGTGTACCGCTGCCCCGGCTGCGACCACGAGATCGTTGCGGGCACGCCGCACGTCGTGGTCTGGCGGGAAGACGACGTCGAGGACCGCCGGCACTGGCACACGCCCTGCTGGCGCCGCCGCACCCCCGGACGGTACTGACATGCCCGCGCCGCCTTTCACGTTGTGTGCGGGATTTGCGGGCCCTAGCCCGGCAAATCCCGCACACAACGGGGTGGGGCGCGCGGGGGGCGGGGGGTCGTGACGGAGATCCGGGCCAACACGGTGCTGCCCGCGCAACGCCGGCCGGTGACGTTGCACACGGCCGACGGGCTGACCCTGCACGGCGCCATCGCGCTGCCCGAGACGGGGGAGCCGAGGGCGACGCTGGTCTGCCTGCACCCGTTGCCGACCCACGGCGGCAGCATCGACAGCCACCTGCTCCGCAAGGCCGACTGGCGGCTGCCCGCGCTCGCCGGCATCGCGGTGCTGCGGTTCAACACCCGTGGCACGGCCGGGAGCGAGGGCGCCTTCGACGGCGGCGACGCGGAACGCTACGACGTCGCCGCCGCGCTCGACCTGGTCGAGGCCGAGGACCTGCCGCGGCCGTGGCTGATGGGGTGGTCGTTCGGGTCCGAGCTGGCGCTGATGTACGGCGCCGATGACCCGACGGTGGTCGGCGCGATCCTGCTGGCGCCGCCGTTGAAGCGCGCCGGCGACGCCGACCTGGACCGGTGGGCCGCGTCCGGCAAGCCGCTCACGGCGGTCGTGCCCGAGCTGGACGACTACCTGCGCCCGCCCGAGGCGTACGAGCGCTTCGCCCGGGTGCCGCAGGCCGAGGTGGTCGTGGTCGAGCGGTCCAAGCACCTGTTCGTCGGCTTCGCCGACGAGGTCCTCGATATCGTGGCGGACCGGCTGGCGCCGGGGAGCGCGCCGCTGCCGCGGACGTGGGAGGAACGATGACGATCGACCTGGCCGGCAAGACCGCGCTGGTGACCGGCGCGAGCCGCGGGATCGGCCGCGCGATCGCGGTCGGCTACGCGCGCGCGGGCGCGGACCTCGTCCTGTCCGCGCGGACGGCGGAGGCGCTGGCCGAGACCGTACGCGAGGTGGAGGCGCTGGGGCGCAAGGCGTTCGCGGTCCCCGCCGACGTGACCGACAGGGACGCGGCGCAGGGCATGGTGCGCGACGCGATCGCCGCGCTCGGGCACCTCGACGTGGTCGTGAACAACGCGGGCGGGACGTCGTTCATGGCGCCGTTCACCGACCTGCGGTTCGACGGCTGGACCAAGGTGATGCGGCTCAACACCGACTCGATCGTGCACGTCATGCAGGCCGCGGGGCCGCACCTGCTGGAGCGCGGCAGCGGCAGCGTCGTCAACGTCGCGTCCGTCGCGGCCCTCGGCGGGACGCCGTTGCTCGCGCCGTACGGCGCCTCCAAGGCCGCCGTCGTCAGCCTGACGAAGTCGGTCGCGATCGAGTGGGCGAGCCGTGGCGTCCGCGTCAACGCGCTCTGCCCCGGCTGGACCGCGACCGACCTGAACCGCGCATTGTGGGAGGACGAGGCGACGTCGGCGGCGATGATGGCGCACGTGCCCATGGGCCGCTGGGGCCGGGCCGAGGAGATGGTCGGCGCGGCGGTGTTCCTCGCGAGCGACAGCGCGTCGTACGTCACCGGCCAGACCCTCGTCGTCGACGGCGGGATCACCGCGGGTGGCGGGGCGTAGTTGTATGTAGTGTCGGTGCCGTGCGGGTCGATCCGTACGTCATCGAGTCCGGCCGCGGTCCGGCGGTCGTGCTGCTGCACGCCTTCCCGCTGAACGCGTCCATGTGGGCTGCGCAGCGCGAGGCCCTGGCCGGCGACTACCGCGTCCTCTGCCCGGACCAGCGCGGCTTCGGCGGGACGCAGTCCGGCCACGACGACCCGTCGCTGGACGAGGTCGCGGACGACGTCGCGGCGATGCTCGACGCCCGCAAGGTGGACACCTGTGTGCTCGGCGGCCTGTCGATGGGCGGGTACGTCGCGATGGCGTTCCTGCGACGGCACCCCGAGCGCGTGCGGGCGCTCGTCCTGGCCGACACCAAGGCGGGCGCGGACACTCCCGAGGCCGCCGCCAACCGGCTGCGCATCGCGGAGGAGGTGCTCGCCGCGGGCGACGCGAAGCAGCTGGTCGAGGAGATGCTGCCGAGCCTGCTCGGGGAGACGACGCGCGAGCGCCGCGCGCTCGTGACCGGCCGGGTGAAGGCGCTGGTCGAACGCGCCCCCGCCTACGCCGTCGCCTGGGCGCAGCGCGCGATGGCGGCGCGGCCGGACTCGTTCGACACCTTGCGGGCGGTCACGGTCCCGACGCTCGTCGTCGTCGGCGAGGAGGACACGTTGGCGCCGCCGGCCGACGCGCGCGCGATGGCGGACGCGGTCCCCGGCGCGCGGCTGGTCACGATCCCGGGGTCAGGGCACCTGACGGCGGTCGAGGCGCCGGAGGAGTTCAACGCGGCGCTGGCGGCGTTCCTGGCGGGGCCGGCGGCAGCCTCGTCGCCATGACCGCGACGACGCCGAGGCCGAGCAGCCCGGAGACGACGAGCGCGGCGCGGGGCGTCGTCGCGTCGACCAGCCGGCCGCCGACGAGGTACGCGATGCCGGCGGCGACACCGAGGGCGGCGTAGAGGTTCGCGAAGACCCGGCCGCGCAGGTGGGCCGGGACCGCGCGCGCGACGAGCACGTTGTGGCCGACCTCCACGAGCGCGATGCCGAGGCCGCGGCCGACCTGCATGAGGACCGCGACGAACGCGATCCGCGTCGCGCCGGTCAGCGACGTGGCCGCGTTGGTGACGACGAAACCCGCGAGCAGCGCCACCGGCGCGCTCAGGCCGCGGCGGCTGCGCGCCAGCAGCAGGAACCCGGCGAGCAGCCCGATGCCCGAGCCCGCGTAGAGGAGGCTGGCCAGCGCGTCGCCGCCGCCGAGCGCGCCCTTCGCGAACAGCACCAGCGCCACGTCGTCGACCGCCCCGACGAGGACCACGGCGGCGAAGCCGAGGACGAGCACCCGGACGAAGCGGTGCGTCCACACGTACCGGATGCCGTCGCGGACGTCGGCCCGCAGCGACGGCGTTACGTCGCGGGCCGCCGGGCCGAGCGGGGGCAGGCCCAGCAGGAACGGCAGCGCGAAGACGAACGACGCCGCGTCCACGGCCAGGATGCCGCGCACCCCCAGCAGCGGGACGAGGACGAGGGCGAGCAGCGGCCCGGCGGCGTCGAGCCCCCAGGTGCCGAAGCCGAGCAGCGCGTTCGCGCGGTCGAGGTCGGCGTCGTTCACCAGGTCGGGCAGGGCGCTGCGCGCGGCCGGCTGGAACGTCGTGGACAGCGCCGCGCGCACCGCGACGAGCGGGAGCAGCGCGACGAGCGGCGGCTGGAACGCGACGATCGCCGCGACGACGAAGCCTTGCAGCACGTCGCAGGCGATCATGACGCGGCGGCGGTGCAGCCGGTCGGCGAGCGCGCCCGCCACCGGCCCGACCAGCGTCGGCGCGAAGTCGCCGGCGAGCAGCAGCATGCCGACCGCGGCGCCGGTCCCTGCGCGGTCGGCGACGTAGAGGATCAGCGCCATCAGGCCGAGCGAGTCGCCGAGGAACGACACGAGGCGGGCCAGCCAGAGGTTGCGGAACGCGGCGTTCTGGCGGAGCAGCGTCACTGCTCGACGACCACGCGGATCGGGTCGCCGTCCTTCGTCTCCAGCGTGCGCAGCCCGGCGTCGAAGTCGGCGAGGGCGTACCGGTGGGTGATGGTCCCGGTCAGGTCGAGCCGGCCGCCGGCCACGAGCCCGACCAGCTCGGCCAGCTCCGCGCGCGAGCAGCCGAACGAGCCCTGGAGCCGCAGCTCGCCCGCGACGAGCAGAGCTTGCGGCAGGCCCAGGTGCAACGGCTGCGGCGTGACGCCGACGACGGTGCAGGTGCCGCCGCCGCGCAGCGACTTCACCGCCTGGTCGGTGACGGCGGCGTTGCCGACGAACTCGTACGCGCAGTCCGCGCCCCCGCCGGTCATCGCGCGCACCGCGCGGGCCGGCTCGCTGGAGTCCACGACCTCGTCGGCGCCGAACGCCAGCGCGCGCTCGCGCGCGGCGGGCAGCGGGTCGACGCCGATGACGCGCGCGCCGACGACCTGCTTGAGGATCGCGACGGCGTGCAGGCCGAGCCCGCCGAGGCCGTAGACGACGGCCGTCCCGCCCGCCTCGATACCGGACCGGCGGATGGCGTGGAACGGCGTCGCGACCGCGTCGGTGAGGATCGCCCCGGTCGCGAAGTCGACGGTGTCGGGCAGCGCGACGAGCGCGCGGGCAGGGACGACGACGTACGCCGCCTGCGCGCCGTCGCGGTCGATGCCGGGGATGACGAGCCGCGGGCAGACGTTCTCGCGGTCGGCGAGGCAGGCCGCGCACTCGCCGCAGCCGTACCCCGCGGCGATCGCGACCCGCGCGCCCGCGGCCCACGCGCTGTCGCCGGGGTCGTCGACCACGCCGGACGGCTCGTGGCCGAGGGTCAGCGGCAGCGGCCCGGTCGGCGTGACGCCGTGCAGGAGGTGGACGTCGGAGCCACAGATGCCGCAGGCGCGAACGGCCACGCGGACCTCGCCTGGACCCGGCTCGGGGACCGGGACCTCGTCGAGGCGCGGGCGTTCGCCGACCGCGTGGAGGCGGACGGCGAGCATCATGCGCGGGCCTTCCTGGCGACGAGCGCGTCGGCGTCGTCGGCGAGGAGGCGGAGCAGCTCGGGGGTGACGTTGGGGTGGGTGGCGACCGCGAGCAGCGCCTTCCGTCGAGCGACCCCCGCGAACCCGCCGCCGCCGTCGCCCCGCGCCAGCGCGCGCAGCGCGGCCGGCGGGGCCGCGGGGTTCGAGGCCACCGCGACGCGGACCTGCGGGTCGGGGTCCTTCGCGAGCCGTTCCAGAGCGTTCGGCGGGGTCGCCGCGTTGGCGGCGACGGCTCGGCGCACGATCGCCTCGGCGTGCCGGGCGAGCGCGGCCAGCTCCTTCGGCGCGGTGTCCGCGGACCTCGCCGCGGACCGCGCGGCGACGTCGGCGCGCGCGCGGCCGAACAACGTCACGTCGCGTCCTGCCGGGGGTACAGCACCTCCGTGCCGACGAGCTGGATCGCCGCGGCGACGGGGATCGCGAGCAGCGCGCCGAGGATGCCCATCAGCGAGCCGCCGATCAACGCCGCGATGATCGTCGCGACGGGGGAGATGTCGACGGTGCGCTTCATGACCTTCGGGACCAGGACGTAGTTCTCGACCTGCTGGTAGACGACGAAGTACGCGAGCGACGCGAGCCCCACCGGGACCGAGACGAAGAACGCGACCGCCGTGCAGACGACGGCGCCGATCGTCGCCCCGACCAGCGGGATCAGGTCGGCGATGGCGACGAGCATCGCGAGCGCCACCGGGTACGGCACGTCCGCGATCAGGAAGAACACCAGCGCGCACGCGCCGGCGATGACCGAGGTGGCGAGGTTGCCGAGGACGTACCCGCCGACGCGGGCCAGGATCTCGTCGGCGATCAGCCCGGCGCGGGCCCGCCTGGAGCGCGGGATCATCCGGTACGCGCCGCGCTTGATGCGCGGGTACGCGCTGAGGAAGTAGAGCGTCAGCACCAGCACGGTCAGCAGCTTGAACGTCGCCGTGAGAACGCCGGTCGCGACGCTGAGCGCGGCGCCCGCGGCCTGGCCGGTGTTCTTCTGGACCAGGTCGGTGGCCTTCTCGCGGATCTTGTACTTGTCGTCGAGCTTGCGGAACTGCTCGTTGGTCCGCAGGCGGTCGACGTAGTCGGGGATGGTCTTCTGCAGCTGTGTCGCCTGCCGCGCGACCGGCGGTACGGCGGCCGCGAAGAAGCCGCCGACGAACAGCAGCACCGCGCCGACGATCGTCGCGACCGCGAGGCCGCGCTTGAACCGGTGGCGCTGCAGCCATTCGACGGCCGGGTTGAGCCCGATCGCGAGGAACGCCGAGATGACGATGAGGACGATGACGTCCTGGACGTGGACGATCGCCTTCGCGATCGCGAACGCCGTGAACACGCCCCACGCGGCCATGAACGCGATGCGGAACGGCGACCGCGGCGCGATCGGCGCGCCGGGCTCGCCGAACGGCGCCTCGTCCGACGCGCCCGCCTCGATCTGCCGGATCGCCGTGTCGAGCAGCGGGTCGTCGGGGTCGGCCTCGGCGGCGGCGAGCAGCGCGGCCTCGCCGGCGCGCTGGGACGCGATCGTCGCCTCGTCCGCCTCCTCCTCGGCCTCGCGGGTCTCCCGGACCGCGTCGGCCGCGGCCTGCACGGCCTCGCCGACGGCCCCGGCGCGCTCCTCAGGGGCGGCGTTCTCGGCGGCCTCGGCCGCCTGCTCGGCGCGCTCCGCGGCTCTCGTCGCCTCGGCCGCCTCGCGTTCGGCCTCGGTGGCCTCGCGCGTCGCGTCGGCCGCGGCCTCCGTCGCGCCGCGAACGGCGTCCGCCGGGTCGGCGCGGCCCTCCCACTCCCAGGACGGGTCCAGCGGGTCCTCGTCGTGCGGCGGCGGCTCGGCCATGCACGGAACCTACCGGTCGAGCAGCGCCTAACGGTCGAACCAGACCTCGCGGACGTCGGTCACGTGTTCGTAGCCGATGGCCCGGTAGATCTTGTTGCTCGTCGGGTTGGCCAGGTCGGTGTAGAGGAACGTGCACGTCCGCCCGCGGTCGAGCATCAGCGCGGTCACGGCGGCGGTCGCGGCGCTCGCGTAGCCACGGCCGCGCAGCGCCGGCGGGGTGTAGACGGGTCCGACGCGGGCGCCGTTCGGTGTGAAGCCGCCGACGCCGACCATCGACACCGGGCCGCCGTCCTCCCAGAGCCAGATCAGGCCCTCGCGGGCGCGGGCAGCGTTGCGCCTGGCGTCGCCCTCGGGCAGCCCCGCGTCGACCTGGAACGCCTCCACCCACTCGACCAGCAGGTCGAAGTCCTCGTCGGTCGCCTCGCGCAGCGCGCCGGGCGCCGGTCGCGGCGGGACCAGGGCGGTGAGCCGGTAGACGCCCTGCCCCTTGCCCTCGCGCCACGTCGCGCCGGTCGCGGCGGCGTACGCCTCGGCGAACGTCCCCACGTCCGCCGCCGCCCCCAGCACGCCAGGCACCGGGAGGCCGGTCCCCGCCATGAACGCCGCCAGGTCGGGCGCGGCCGCGCCGGGCACCGGCGCCATGAGCAGCTTCCACGGCAGCGTCATCAACGCCGCCCCGACGACCTCGTCGCCGTCGCGCACCGCGAGCAGCAGCGGCGGCTCGTCGCTGAACACCGTGCCCGCGACGATGTGCTCGACGAGCGCCAGCTCGAGGTTGTAGCGCGCCTCGTCGCGCAGCAGTACGGGGAAGACGAGATCGCGGTACGCGACCGGGTCGGTGTGGGGTTCGATCCGCATCCGGGGACGGTAGCGCCGGGCGCCGGGAACGTCGCGCGACTTAGACGTCGCGGAAGCGGTTGATCGCGTCGAGGTGCCTGGCCCGCAGGGCCGGGTCGCGGACGCCGAGCCCGGCCTCGGGCGAGAGGCAGAGCACGCCGACCTTGCCCTGGTGCAGGTTGCGGTGGACGTCGTACGCCGCCTGCCCGGTCTCCGCGAGCGGGTAGACGCGTGACAGCGTCGGGTGGACCAGCCCCTTGGCGACCAGCCGGTTGGCCTCCCACGCCTCGCGGTAGTTGGCGAAGTGCGAGCCGACGATCCGCTTGAGGTTCATCCAGAGGTAGCGGTTGTCGTAGGAGTGCAGGAACCCGCTCGTCGACGCGCAGGTGACGATCGTGCCGCCCTTGCGGGCGACGTAGACCGAGGCGCCGAACGTCTCCCGCCCCGGGTGCTCGAACACGATGTCGGGGTCCTCGCCGCCGGTCAGCTCGCGGATCTTGGCGCCGAAGCGCTGCCACTCCTTGGGGTCCTGCTCGGTGTCGTCCTTCCAGAACCTGTAGTCCTCGGCGGAACGGTCGATGACCAGCTCGGCGCCCATCGAGCGGACGATCGCCGCCTTCTCGGGAGAGGAGACGACGCAGACGGGGATGGCGCCGCCGTTGAGGGCGAGCTGGGTGGCGTAGGAGCCGAGGCCGCCGCTCGCGCCCCAGATCAGCACGACGTCGCCCTGCTTCATGGCGGCGCCGTTGCGCGAGACGAGCTGGCGGTACGCCGTGCTGTTGACCAGCCCGGGCGCGGCCGCCTCCTCCCAGGTGAGGTGCTTCGGCTTCGGCATGAGCTGGTTCGCCTTGACCAGCGCCAGCTCGGCCAGGCCGCCGAAGTTCGTCTCGAACCCCCAGATGCGCTGCTCCGGGTCGAGCATCGTGTCGCCGTGGCCGTCCGGGCTCTCCAGCTCGACGGAGAGGCAGTGCGCGACGACCTCGTCGCCCGGGTGCCACGCGTGCACGCCGGGGCCGGTCCGCAGCACGACGCCGGCGAGGTCGGAGCCGACGACGTGGTACGGCAGGTCGTGGCGCTTCGACAGCGGCGAGAGGCGGCCGTACCGCTCGAGGAACTTGAACGTCGACACCGGCTCGAAGATCGACGTCCAGACGGTGTTGTAGTTGACCGCGCTCGCCATGACGGCGACCAGCGCCTCGCCGGGCCCGAGCTCGGGCGTCGGGACCTCGTCGACGTGCAACGACTCGCGCGGGTCCTTCTCCTTCGTCGCCCGGCCGTCGAACATCGCGGCCTCGTCCTTGCGGACGACGACACCGTTGTACGACTCGGGGACCGCCAGGCCGGCGTACTCCTCGCCGGGTGTGTCGCCGGCCAGGATCGCGTCGAGGATCGCCTTCATGCCGAGATGTTACCGGTCGGTAGTGGAGGGTCGGGATCAGCCGGCGGGCGGGTGGATGCCCAGGGCGTTCGGGATGACGGTGCCGACCACGTACGCGAGCACCGCCGCCGCGCCCGCAAGCCCGGCGATCTCCAGGCCGCTCGGCAGCCAGCGCTCGCCGGCGAGGTTCGCCTTGGCGCCGAGACGACGAGTACCGCCGCCGGGTCGAGGAACAGGTACGGCCGGATCGGCACCGCAGGGCCGATGACGAACGACGTGCCCATCGTCACGGCGTCGTTCGTCGGGCGAGCCGGTGGCCCCGTAGGGGTACCGAGCTCCTTCTCCTCCATCGTCTCGAGCATCACGTCGGGTTGGCTCTTGGCTGCGACGTACGCGCCGAGCGCCATCGAGATCGTTCCGGCGAGCACGCCGCCGCGCACCGCGGCTGGTTGTTCCTGGCCGGTCGGGTGCGGCGCGACCCTCGTCATTGCGGGGACGGTCGCTTGCTGTCGTGTCCGGGCTCGGCATCCGCACGTCGCGGTGATTTCCGTCGGTTCGGCGTCCCGTGTTGATTCCTGGTGTCTCGACCCGCGTCATGGGACAGTGCGCAGACGCGGGGCTGCGCCGGGGCGGTCATAGGCGGGCTGATGGGGGCAGCATGGACGGCGAGGACCAGGCTCGGTCAGTGGTCACGAGCTTTGGCGCCGGGGGCGCATCGGCCTTGTCGGTGCAGGCTGTTGTTGAGCGGTTGATCGCGGAGGAGTCGTGGCCTGCGCGCTTTGTGTTGCTGGAGAGCGACCCGCGCCTCGTGGATGGCTCGGTGGCGCGTTGGTGCGATGAGCGCGGTGAGGGGCTGCTGGCGGCGTTCATCGTGCGGGCCGCCGAGGTGGGGGTCCACGCTGCGGGCGCCGAGGTGCCGGCGGCGTTGGCGCTGCTGAGCATCGCTCGGGACGACGCTGTGGAGTGGTCGGAGTCGATCCGGGTGGTTCGTGAGGCCGCCGCTCTGGTGGTTGGGGGCGCGAGCTGGCTGCAACCTCTGATCCTGGAGGTAGTAGATGTTCTGGTCGCCCGGATAGGTGGCCGTGTCGAGGAGGCCGGCGCGGGTGAGGACGTGCCGGCGCAGTTGGCGGAGCTGCGCGACGTGGTCGAGCCGTTGCTGGTCAGCGCGGCTGGATGCGAACAGGCCGATGTCGCGCGGATCGTGACGTTGGCGCGGGCAGACTGGGAGAAGGTCTGGAACGCTCTGCCCACTCTGACGAACTCAGATGCCTTCGAGCGGGCGTGCGGCGTCGCCCGGGTTGTCGCGTGGTGGTTCGAACTCGATGGCCGGGTTGCCGGACGGGTCCAGGACGTCGGGAATCTTGTGCAGGCAGCCCGGCGGCGTGGGGCGGAGACGGCCGTTCAAGAGCACCGCCTCGTGCTCCGTGCGCAGGCGGCACCGGTCGATGATCGCGTGCCGGAAGGAGAACGGGCCGAGGTCTGCGGCGCCGTGGCTCGCGAGTGTGGCACCTACTTTCAACGGACCGGCGCGGTGTGGGTGCTGCACGCCGCAGTCGAAACCGGACAGGCGAGCTATCGGCTGACTCCCGAGGATCACCCGCACCGCGCCATGTATGCGTCGAATCTCAGCGGCCTGCTCGCCGAGGCGGTGCAGGCGGGGGTCGTCGAGCCGGGGGCGCTGGCCGAGGCGGTGGGCTACCAGCGGGAGGCCTACCGGCTGACCCCCGAGGGCCACCCGGACCGGGCGGGGCGTGTGTCGAACCTCGGCAGTCTGCTCGGCGATGCGGTGGAGGCGGGGGTCGTGGAGCCGAGGCTGTTGGCCGAGGCGGTGGGCTACCAGCGGGAGGCCTGCCGGCTGACCCCGGAGGATCACCTGGACCGCGCCGGGTATTCGTCGAACCTCGGAAACCTGCTCGCCATGGCGGTGGAGGCGCGGCTCGTGGAGCCGGGGCTGTTGGCCGAGGCGGTGGGCTACCAGCGGGAGGCCTACCGGCAGACCCCCGAGGGCCACCCGGACCGCGCCACGTATGCGTCGAACCTCGGCAGCCGGCTCGCCATGGCGGTGCAGGCGGGGGTCGTCGAGCCGGGGGCGCTGGCCCGGGTGGTGGGCGAGGCTGCCAGCCTCCTGGATGAGGTGTGGAGGTTGGCGCGAAGCGGGGTGACATTGACCCACCGGCGCCGTGTTCTGTCGATGACGGGTGCTGTATCGAGGCGCCTGCCGCTAATGCTGTTGTGGTTTGCCGGGCCGCGTGAAGCGGTGCGAGCTGTGGAGGCACTGCGGGGACATCTGACGGGCGGGATGCACGCCCCGCAGCTTCCGCCCGGCATAGTCAACCCTGTTCTGGACACTGCCTACAGGCAGGCGGCGAGCGCATACGAGGCGGCCCAGACGCGAGCCCGAGAAGGCATCGCCTCCTACGCCGACGCCGTTCCGGCGGCGACCCGACTCGCCGAACTGGTCGAGCAGATCCGTGCCACCGCCGCTGACCGGGGCGGGTTCGGTGGCCGTCCCCAGTTCACCGACCTGTGCGCCGGACTGCCGCCGAACGCGGCGGCGATCTACCTCCTGCCGACCCCAGGCCCGGTGACACCGAGTCAGGTAGAGGAATGGCCAGGCGCAGCTGTGGTCGTCCGCGGCGACGGCCGGACCGCGCAGGTAGCCCTGCCCGAGCTGACCAGTGCCGCAGTGCTGGACAACGTCCGCGCGCTGCTGGGCGGGAGCACTGCGACGCAACGAGTGTGTGCGTGGTTGTGGCAGGCGGTGGCAGCACCGTTGCTCGCGCACGGCGGTCAGCTGCTGGCGGACGCGTCGGAGTGGGTCGTCGTTCCCAGCGGATACCTGGGGCTGCTGCCGGTGCACGCGGCCGGGTCCACCCAGACGGGGTGGCTCGACGACCACGTGACGGTGCGAGTTACGTCGTCCCTGCTCGCCCTCGCCGAACGGGCCGACGCGACCACCGCCTCGGGTTCGCCAGCCGTCGCGATCAGCGGTGCACGGGATCTCGCGTTCTTGACCGCCGACCGGGCGGTCGCCCTGGCGCTGATCCCTGACTCCGCACCCGTAGCCGAACCCGTCAGCGCGGACACTGTTCTGGAGGCCCTTATCGACGCGCCGGTCGCGGTGCTGTCCGGCCACGCCGTGCACTCCCTGGCCGCCGGCGGCGGTCTCGACTTCGGCACCGAACCTAACGAACTCGAGGGGCCTCGCCGCGCGCGGTGGTTGACCGCCGAGGCGGTCGAGCGGCTCCCGCTACGTGATCGGGACTGGGCATTCCTGTCCGCGTGCTCGTCCGGCCAGACCGCCACGGACCTGCCGGACGAGGCGATCGGGCTACCGGCCGCGTTCCGTCACGCCGGGTTCCGCACCGTGATCGCCACTACGTGGCCGGTCCAAGACCACGTCGCCTTCATCGCCCTGGCCCGGTTCCTGGAACACCAGGCGCACCACCCTCAGGACACCGCGGCTATGGCACTGCGGCAGACCCGCAATTGGCTACGCACCGCCACCCGTGAGCACCTTGCTGCCTGGCTCGACGAGCTGGCTGCGACGGTCGCCATCCCCGGCAACCTCACTGAAGCTCTCCTGCAGTGGTGGACCAACTGCCCTGACCCCACCCCGTATGCCGACCCGCAGGACTGGGCCCCCTACGCCGCCACCGGCCACTGACTGGCGGCACGCCCACCGCCCAACCTGGGAGGATGGTCTTCATGACCCGCCGCGACTTCGCCACCGACGAACTCGCCCTCGCCGCAGCCGCCATAGCCCGCACTGAGGACGATCTGCTGCTCGACTTCGGCGTCGCCCTGGCAGGCCCCGGAGCAGCCCGCGACGGTGACGTTGATGACCTCCGCGGCCGAGCGAACAACTGGTTCGACCGCAACCGAGACGAACTCAAGAACCGCCTCTGCGGGCACCCGGAACTCGAGCGACTCACCGACACCGCCATCGACACGGCCGCAGTTGCCGACCTTGTCGCCGCCCTCACTGGCAAGACCGCCGCGTACACCGTCGCCGCCATCATCCTCAAACGCGGTCTGAACTGGCTCTGTCGCTGACCGCCCCTTCGCACAGCGGGCGGTGCGACATCCCCGTCAAGAATATTCGAGAGTCGCGCACGGCGGTTGGCGGTTCTTGGCCGCGCCGGTGTGGGCGGTGACGGGCGACGGTTGCCCGGCGGAGCGCGTGTCGAGTGCGCGTCCGTACACCGGAGGCGGAGGCAGTTCCCGGGGCTGCAGTCTCGGGCGCCTGCCGCTTGGAATCGGCTGTGGCGGACGCCGTAGTAATGACGTGCGTCCACAGACTCCGCTTGAGCTGCGCGTTCTCAGACCGATGCCCCTTGGCCCAGTCCCGTTGACGGTGGAGGGGACACGCCCATCGAGGAACATTCGCGAGTTGTGGCGCACGCCGGTGACCAGCGCGAGCGTCGAGAGGAGGCCGTCCTGCGCGCCGAACACCACCTCGCGGATGCGCCCGCGCCGCGCCACCCGCTCGCCCTCCCGGAGCGCGGCGGCCGCGAGCCCGGTGGGCTGGGTCACGGCAGCGACTGGACCAGCTCGGTCAGCACCCCGCCCACGCCCCTCGGGTGCAGGAACGCGATCGATGCGCCCATCGAACCGTGCCTCGGTCGCTCGTCCACGAGCGGCACCCCCTTCGCACCCAACGCCGCCAGCGCGGCCTCGACGTCGTCCACGCCGTACCCGATGTGGTGCACGCCCTCACCGTTGCGCGCGAGGAACTTCCCGACCGGCGAGTCCGGGCGCGTGGGCTGGAGCAGCTGGACGTACGAGCCGGGCGCGACGAGCAGCATCGCCTCGTGCACGCCCTGCTCCTCGTTCGTCTCCCGGTGCGCCACCGTGAGCCCGAACGTCGTCTCGTAGAACGCCACCTTCGCGTCCAGGTCGTGGCAGGCGATCCCGACGTGGTCGATGCGAGTCAGCACGCGGATATCCTGACACCAGTAGCCCAGGAGACAGGGAGTGTCCATGGCCGGCTCGGTCATCGTCAGCGGCGCGCGTACGCCGATCGGCAAGCTCGCGGGGAGCCTCGCCGGCTTCTCCGCGGCCGACCTCGGCGGCATCGCCGTCAAGGAGGCGCTCGCCCGCGCGGGCATCACCGGCGACGACGTCGACTACGTCATCCTCGGCCAGGTCCTCACGGCAGGCGCGGGCCAGATCCCGGCGCGCCAGGCCGCGGTCAAGGGCGGTATCCCGATGACCGTGCCCGCCCTCAACGTCAACAAGGTCTGCCTCTCCGGCATCGACTCGATCGCGCTCGCCGACCAGCTGATCCGGGCGGGCGAGTTCGAGGTCGTGGTGGCGGGCGGCATGGAGTCCATGACGCAGGCGCCGCACCTGCTGCCCGCGCTGCGTTCCGGCGTGAAGTACGGCAACTCCACGGTCGTCGACTCGATGGCGTACGACGGACTGTTCTGCGCCTTCGACCAGGTCGCGATGGGCGAGTCGACGGAGACCTACAACGCCAGGCTGGGCATCAGCCGCGCGGAGCAGGACGAGTTCTCGGCCCGGTCGCACGAGCGCGCGGCGGCGGCGATGAAGGGCGGCCGGTTCGACGAGGAGCTGGTCGCGGTGCCGATCCCGCAGCGCAAGGGCGAGCCGCTGCTGTTCACCGAGGACGAGGGCGTGCGCCCCGGCACGACGGTCGAGTCGCTGGCGGCGCTGCGTCCCGCGTTCGCGCCCGACGGCACGATCACGGCCGGCTCCGCGTCGCAGATCAGCGACGGCGCCTGCGCGGTCGTCGTGATGTCCCCGGCCGCGGCCGAGCGGTACGGCGCGACGCCGATCGCGGAGATCGGCGCGCACGGCGTCGTCGCGGGCCCGGACGCGTCTTTGCAGGCGCAGCCGTCGAACGCCGTCAAGAAGGCGCTGGCCCGCGAGGGGCTGTCGGTGTCGGACCTCTCGCTCGTCGAGATCAACGAGGCGTTCGCGTCGGTCGGCATCTGGTCGACCAAGGAGCTCGGCGTCGACCCCGAGATCGTCAACGTCGACGGCGGCGCCATCTCCCTCGGCCACCCGATCGGCATGTCCGGCGCGCGCATCGCGCTGCACCTCGCGTTCGAGCTGCGGCGCCGCGGCGGCGGCGTCGGCGCGGCCGCCCTCTGCGGCGGCGGCGGGCAGGGCGACGCGCTGATCCTGCGCGTCGGTTGAGCGTCGCTGACCTCGTCACCGCCGCCGCCGACGGGTCGCCCCGCGCGGTCGCGCGGCTGATCTCGCTGGTCGAGGACGCGGCGCCGGAGCTGCGGTCGGTGATGGCGGCGCTGGCGCCGTTGTCGGGCCGGGCCCGGATCGTCGGGCTGACCGGCTCGCCGGGCGTCGGCAAGTCCACGACGACGGCCGCGCTGGTGGGCGCGTTCCGCACCCGCGGGCTGCGGGTGGGCGTGCTCGCCGTCGACCCGTCGTCGCCGTTCTCCGGCGGGGCGCTGCTCGGCGACCGGGTGCGGATGCAGGACCACGCGCTGGACCCGGGCGTGTTCATCCGCTCGATGGCCTCGCGCGGGCACCTCGGCGGGCTGTCGTGGGCCACGCCGCAGGCGCTCCGCGTCCTCGACGCGGCGGGCTGCGAGGTGGTCCTGGTGGAGACCGTCGGCGTCGGCCAGGCCGAGGTCGAGGTCGCGTCGCTCGCCGACTCGACCGTCGTGCTGCTGGCGCCGGGCATGGGCGACGCGATCCAGGCCGCGAAGGCCGGCATCCTCGAGGTCGCCGACGTGTTCGTCGTGAACAAGGCCGACCGCGACGGCGCCGACAACACCGTCCGCGACCTGCGCAACATGATCAGCCAGGGCGACGGCCCGCACGGCGGCTGGCGGCCGCCGATCGTCAAGACCGTCGCGGCGCGCGGCGAGGGCATCGACGACCTGGTCGAACGCCTGGACGAGCACTGGGCGTGGCTCGCGTCGACCGGCGAGCTGGCGCGGCGGCGTACCGCCAGGGCCGCGGCCGAGATCGAGGCGATCGCGCTGACCGCGCTGCGCGAGCGCCTCGGCGACCTGCACCAGGGCACCGCGCTCGACACGCTGGCGGCGTCCGTGGTGGCGGGCGAGACCGACCCGTACGCCGCCGCCGACGCGCTGGTCGCGGGGGTCACGCGAATCTGAACCCGGCAGGAGTCTCGGGACTCTCCAACGAACAACACGTGAGCACGGGGGCCGTTGTCGAAGGAGTCCCAGGTGCGCCGTCTCCGTCCGCTGATCGCCGCCGCTGCCCTCGTGGGCGCCGGGCTGCTGCCCGGCATGCCCGTCGCGACCTCGACCGCCGCCGAGGGCGCCTGGGTGCCCACGCTGCCCGCGACGTCGGGCTTCGACAACCTCAGCGCGTTCCCGGACGGCACGGCGTACGCCACCGTCGGGATCGTCACCTCGGACATGAGCAGCGCGCTCGTGCCCGGCGCCCCGGTGAAGGGCCCCGACTCGATCGGCTACTTCAAGAGCACCGACTTCGGCCGGACCTGGCAGCCGATGCCGCCCCCCGGGCTGCAGGGCAGGGGCGGTACGAGCAACCTCTACGTGCGGTTCTCGACGCCGAAGATCGGCTACGCGACGTACAACGGGGCGACCGACATCCCGATCGGCGTCCGCGGCTCCGCGGGCAGGGCGTACTGCCTCAGGTTCTCCTCGACGTTCCGTACCGTCGACGGCGGCGCGCACTGGACGCCGATCTGCGAGCCGCACATCGCGGACGGCCGCGCCGTGTTCAACGCGGCCTCGCCGCTCGCCGTGACGCGCGACGGCCGCACCGTCCTCCTCGCCGGCGCGGAGCCGACAGGTCCCCGCCTGTACATTGCCGACGAGTGCCACCCGCCGATCAGCGTCGTGAACTTCTCGACCAACGGCGGCGAGTCGTGGACCCGCGGCCGGCTGCCGAGCACCTACGGCTCCGGCTGGAACATCAAGGCGTACGACACCAGGACCGCCGTCCTCCTCGCGTACCACTGGGAGTACGAGAACCCCGACGACCCGTGCGGCGCCGCATGGGGTGGCTCCAACGCGGTGTTCCTCACGACCGACGGCGGCAAGACCTACCGCAACGTGTACCAGTGCAAGGCCCAGCCGATCTGCACGACGGTGGCGTTCGTCACCGCGAAGCGGATCATCGTCGGCAAGACCGACGGCAGCACCGCCGTCACCAACGACGGCGGCCGCACCTGGAACGACGGCCCGCAGCTCAGCGACCCGGTCAACGAGGCGAAGTACGCCGCGGATCCGGACACCCGGTGGATCCACTGGGCCCAGGGGTTCGGCTTCTCCGACGCGCTGCACGGCTACGCCTCGACCCGCGGCGCGGGGACCTGGCGGACCGCCGACGGCGGCCGGACGTGGACCCAGGAGCTGTCGCACGAGTGCGTCTTCTACCCGTGGGGCGTCGGCGAGAACGCGTCCGGCACGCCGGACCGGTCCATCACAGGTGGGCCCGGCACGTTCAGCGCGCGGCAGCCGAGCGCCGCCGTGACGCCTCGGTGCCACCCCGACCCGGGCAACGTGGCCACGTTCTCGCCGGAGGACATCGCCGTCGAGACCGGCGGGCTCGCGCTGCACCTGGACGGGACGATCACCCGCCGCTGACAGGTACCCTCGTAGGCATGACTGACGAGATCGCCGCCGGACGCGCGCGCTGGCAGCAGCGGTACGACGCCGCCACCAAGCGCGACGCCGACTTCACCACGCTCTCCGGCGTCGAGGTCGAGCCCGTCTACGGCCCGCGCCCGGGCGAGACCGTCGAGGGTTTCGAGCGGATCGGCTGGCCCGGGGAGTTCCCGTTCACCCGCGGTCTCTACGCCACCGGTTACCGCACCAGGCCGTGGACGATCCGGCAGTTCGCGGGCTTCGGTAACGCGCAGCAGACGAACGAGCGGTACCGCATGATCCTGGCCGAGGGCGGCGGCGGGCTCTCGGTGGCGTTCGACATGCCGACGCTGATGGGCCGCGACTCCGACGACCCGCGCTCGCTCGGCGAGGTCGGGCACTGCGGCGTCGCGATCGACAGCGCGGCCGACATGGAGACGCTGTTCTCCGGCATCGACCTCGGCGCCGTCACGACGTCCATGACGATCAGCGGCCCGGCCGTTCCGGTGTTCTGCATGTACCTCGTCGCGGCCGAGCGCGCGGGCGTCGACCCGGGCATCCTCGACGGGACGCTGCAGACCGACATCTTCAAGGAGTACATCGCGCAGAAGGAGTGGCTGTTCCCGCCGCAGCCGCACCTGCGCCTCATCGGCGACCTGATGGCGTACTGCGCCGCCGAGATCCCGCGCTACAAGCCGATCTCGGTGTCCGGCTACCACATCAGGGAGGCGGGTTCGACCGCCGCGCAGGAGCTGGCGTTCACGCTCGCGGACGGGTTCGCGTACGTCGAGCTCGGGCTGGCCCGCGGCCTCGACGTCAACGTGTTCGCGCCCGGGCTGTCGTTCTTCTTCGACGCGCACGTCGACTTCTTCGAGGAGATCGCGAAGTTCCGCGCGGCCCGGCGCATCTGGGCGCGCTGGCTCCGCGACGTCTACGGCGCCACGTCGGAGAAGGCGCAGTGGCTGCGGTTCCACACCCAGACCGCGGGCGTCTCGTTGACCGCGCAGCAGCCCGACAACAACATCGTCCGCACCGCGATCGAGGCCCTGTCCGCCGTCCTCGGCGGCACCAACTCGCTGCACACCAACGCGCTGGACGAGGTGCTCGCCCTGCCGAGCGAGCGCGCCGCCGGCATCGCGCTGCGCACGCAGCAGGTGATCATGGAGGAGACCGGCGTCACCAACGTCGTCGACCCGCTGGGCGGCTCCTGGTACGTCGAGGCGCTGACCGACGAGATGGAGCGGCAGGCCGAGGAGATCTTCGCGCGCATCCGGTCGATGGGTGACGGCACGATGACCTCGGGCATCCTGCGCGGCATCGAGGACGGCTGGTTCATGTCCGAGATCGCCGAGGCGGCGTTCGTCTACCAGACGGCGCTGGAGAAGGGGTCGAAGAAGATCGTCGGCGTCAACACCCTGACCTCGAACGACGACGACGAGCTGGAGATCCTGCGGATCAGCCACGAGGTCGAGCGCGAGCAGCGCCGCGTCCTCGGCGAGCGCCGCACCGGCCGCGACGAGGCGGCCGTGCAGGCGGCGTTGCAGCGGATGCTCGACGCCGCGCGCACCGACGAGAACATGATCCCGCCGATGCTCGACGCCGCCCGCGCCGAGGCGACGCTCGGCGAGATCTGCGATGCTCTGCGCGGCGAGTGGGGCGCGTACACCGAGCCCCCGCGCTTCTGAACGGGTCCGGCGCGCGAGCGCCGGTGGCCGGAACGGGCCGAGGTGAACCACTCCCGGGGGTCGCGGCTCCTCTCCTGATGGCGTAGAACCTTCCCGGGAGGTCACGACTTGGCGAAGCGCGTGACGGGGGTCGTACTCCGGAGCCTCGCGCTCGCAGGTGTGGTGGCGGTCGTCGTGGCCGCGTTCGCCGTCGAGGCCGCCCACGACAGGCAGCGCGTCGACGAGGCCGGGGTGGTCCTCGTCGGCCTGACGGCCGTGGCCGTGCTGGCCGGCTCCTACGTCCTCTGGCGCGACGGCGGCGTCCGCCTCGCCGTCGCGGCCCTCGACGCGACCGCCCCGCTGGCCGCGGCGAACCTCGCCGGCCCGCCCCCGCGCCCGGACGACGCGATCGTCGTGTCCGGCCTGACCGTGCGGTTCGGGACGCGCACCGCCGTCGACGCGCTGAACCTGCGGGTCGGCAGGGGCGAGATCGTCGGCCTGCTCGGCCCCAACGGCGCCGGCAAGACCACGACCGTCGACGTCTGCTGCGGCCTGCGCCGACCGGACGCGGGGACGGCGTACGTCCTGGGCCTCGACGCGCGGCACGGCGGCGCCGCGCTCCGGCGGTCCATCGGCGTCGTACCGCAGGAGTCCGGCCTCTACGGCGAGCTGACCGCCGCCGAGCACCTGCGGCTGTTCGCGGCGCTGTACAGCCTGCCGGACCCCGCCGCCAGGATCGCCGAGGTGCTCGCGCTGCTCGGCCTCCACGACCGCCGGGACGGCCGGGTGGCGACGTTCTCCGGCGGCATGAAGCGGCGCCTCGCGCTGGCGCGCGCGCTGCTGCACGACCCGCCGGTGCTGTTCCTCGACGAGCCGACGCTCGGCGTCGACGTGCACGGCCGCCGGGCGCTCTGGGACCACGTGAGCCGGTTGCGCGACGAGGGCCGCAGCGTGCTGCTCACGACCAACTACCTCGAAGAGGCGACGGCGCTCTGCGACCGGGTCGTCATCGTGGATGCAGGCAAGGTGCTCGCCGACGAACGCCCGGACGCGCTGCGCCGCGGCGGCGGCATGACGCTGGTCCTCACCGTCGAACGCAACGCCCGCGAGGTGGCCGACGCGACCGGCGGCACCGTCGCCGACGACGGCACCGTCCGCGTCGCGCTGGCGAGGCACGACGAGGCCGCCCCCGCCGTCGAGGCGGCCGGGCTGGTCGCGCGGGTGACCGGGATCAGGACCGAGGAGCCGTCGCTCGAAGAGGTGTTCCTGCGCCTCACCGGCCGCGGGCTGCGCGAGTGAGCGGCTTCGGCACGGCGCTGGTGCTGCAGCTGCGCGCGTTCCGCCGGACGCCGTTGACGACGGTCCTCGCGCTGGTCCTGCCGGTGAACCTGCTGCTGCTGCTCAGCCTGTTCGCCCTGACGGGCTACAACGCGCCGACCGGCCTGGTCATGGGGGAGGACACGCCGAGCGCGCGGGCGTTCGTGGCGGCGCTGAAGGACACGCACAACTCGTTCGAGCTGCGGCCGATGGACGTCGACACCGCGCGGCGGCAGCTCAAGCAGGCGCGGCTGGTCGCCATCATCGAGATCCCGCCCGGCTTCGACGCGGGGGTGCGGGCCGGCCGTACCGTCCCGGTCAACCTCACCGTCGACAACGTCAACCTCGACCTCGCCGAGGACGTCCGCCGCGCCGTCCCCGCCGCCGCGGCGATCTTCGCCGAACGTGCCGGCCACCCCGAGGTCCGGGTCACCGCCGCGCTGTCCAACGTCCTGCCGCGCGACACCGGGTACGTGGAGTACCTCGGCGTCAGCGCCATCGCGCTCGCCGCGTGCATCGCCGGCGGCGTACTCGGGGGTACGGTCACCGCCCGCGAGTGGGAGGTCGGCGCGGCCCGCCTGCTCCAGGTCGCGCCGCGCGGCGCCGCGCCCGCGCTGGCCGGCCGGCTCGCGGCGGCCGCGATCGTCGCGACGGCCGCGAGCGCGGTGACCGCGCTGGTCGTCTGGCTCGGCTACGGCGTCACGCCGCGCCACCCCGTCGAGGTCGCCGTCGCGCTGCTCGCGACGGTCGCCGCGTCGACCGCGCTCGGCGGCCTGCTCGGCGCGCGGCTCAAGCGGGTGCTGCCTGTCGCGCCGCTGCTCGTCGGCATCACGCTGCCGTTCTACCTCGACAGCGGCGCGCTCGAGCCGCAGCGGTTCGACGGCCCGTGGCTGTTCGCGCTCGCACACGTCTCGCCGACGTACTACGGCGTCGGCCTGATGGAGCACGCGTTCCACGGCCTGGTCGTCACGCCAGAGCCGGGCTGGCTGCTCGCTGTGGTGCTGGTCGCGATCGCGGCGGTGGCGACGTTGGGGCTGCGGAAGGCGGCCCGGCCGTGATGCGCGCGATCTGGGCCGTCGCGTCGACCGACGTCGCGCGGTGGCGGCGTTCGCCGGTGCTCGTCGCGGCCACGCTGGTGCCCGCGTTCGGCATGGCGCTGATGGTCGTCGCGCTGACGTACGCCGTCGGCCGCCAGCCGGTCGCGCTCGTCGTGGAGGGCCGCGGCCCGGTCGCCGAGCACATCGTCGAGATCATCCGCGGGAGCGACGGCTTCTTCCTGGTCGAGCGCACCGCCGCCGAGGCGGCGAAGGACCTGAAGGCGCAGCGCGTCGCCGCCGTCATCACCATCCCTGCCGACTTCGACCAGCGGGTCGCGACCCACGACGCCGAGGTCGGGGTGCTCATCAACAACGTCGACCTCGACTTCTCCGACGACGTCCGCCGCTCGGTCAACGAGGCCGTCGTGGAGATCGACGCCCCGAGCCTCGCCACCCTCGGCGAGAACGACCTGCCACCGGGCACCGCTTCCGGCCTCCCCAACCCGTACCGCGTCGACGTCGCCGAGACCGACCTGCGGACCCCGGATGTCTCGTTCCTCGCCTACCAGGTGGTGCCGGTGCTCGCGCTGCTCTCGCTCACCGCGGGCACGCTGGTCACCGCGCTCGGCATCGCGGGCGAACGCGAGTCCGGCGCACTGGGGGTCGTGGCACTCTCGCCCGCACCAAGACCCGCGCTGGTCGCGGGCCGGCTGCTCGGCGGCACCGTCGCGGCCGCCGCCCTGCTCGGCCTGGTCGTCGGGGCGTGCGCCCTGCTCGGGGTCCTCAACCCGCCGTCGGGCCGCTGGCCGCTGCTCGCCCTGCTGCTGCTCGTGACCGCCATCGGCTCGGTCGGCCTCGGCGTCCTCGTCGGCCTGGCCACCCGTCGCGTCACGACGACCGCCATGCTCGGCGTCAACGTCGCCACGGCGTCGTTCCTGCTCGGCGGCGGGTTCACGACGATCGCGTTCCTGCCGTCGTTCGTCCAGGGGGTCGCGCGGTTCTTCCCGACGTACTACGCCGTCGAGGGCGTGCGCGAGGTGCTGTTCTACGAGCGGATGCCGGGGCTCGGCCGCAACCTCGCCGTCCTCCTCGCGACGGCGGCCGTCTCGCTGCTGGTCGGCTCGCTCGCGCTGTCCCGCGCCGGGTCCCGCCGGTGAGGCGGGCTGCGGCCCTCGCCGCCCTCCTCGCGGTGACCGCGTGCAGCGGCCCGTCCGCGAAGGCCCCGAAGTTCAACCCGCTCGCGACCGGCGCCGCCACCGCGCCCGCGAGCCCCGTCGCGGTCCCCGAGACCGGCCGGAGCAGCGTCGCCGTCACCGGCGAGATCGCGCTGCGGACCACGCGCGACTTCCAGTGCTCGTTCGCCGTGGACGACTTCTTCGTCCGCGGCGAGATGGGCACGGTCGGCGGCGTCACGGTGTACCTGTCGCTGAACGTCGAGTTCTACAAGAGGCCGGGGCGCTACGCCGGGCGCACGCAGATCCTCGTCCGGCGGATCTCCGTGGACCAGTCGTTCTACGCCTCGTGGTACGGCCTCAGGGCGACCGCGACGGTGCTGCCGAACGGCGACGGCGCGGACATCGAGGTGAGCGCGCTGCCGCCCGAGGCGGGCACCCAGTCGACGAGACCGGTGACGATCTCGGGTCATGTCGCGTGCCTCGGCAAGGCCACGCCGGGCCCCGGCTGATCCGTTCCCGCCCGCCGGGCCACAATGAACGCATGAAGCCGACCTCGTTCGGCGCGCCCGGCGCGCCGCCCGCCCAGCCCGCCCACGCCGCGAACGTCATCGACGTCAGCGAGGCGACGTTCGCCGACGACGTCATCGAACGTTCCCGCACGGTCCCGGTCGTCATCGACCTGTGGGCCGAGTGGTGCGCGCCGTGCCGCCAGCTCGGGCCCGTTCTCGAACGCCTCGCCGCCGAGGGCAACGGCTCGTGGGTGCTCGCCAAGGTCGACGTCGACGCCAACCCGCGCATCGCGCAGGCGCTGCAGGTCCAGGGCATCCCCGCGGTCAAGGCGATCGTCAACGGCGAGCTGGTGGACGAGTTCACCGGCGCCATGCCGGAGCCGCAGGTCCGCCAGTGGCTCGAACGCCTCGGCGTCGGTGCGGCCGCGCCGGCGGAGCCCGGCGCCCCGCCGGCCGACGCGCGGGTCGAGGCGGCCCGGGCGGCCGAGCGGGCGGGCGACCTGGACGCGGCGGCGGCGGCGTACCGCGCGGTGCTCGCCGACGCGCCGGGCGACAAGGAGGCGCAGGCGGGGCTGACCCGCGCCGAGCTGGTCACCCGCGCGAAGGGCGCCGACGAGGGGGCGCTGCGCGCCCGCCTCGACGCGGCGCCGGATGACCTCGACGCCGCGCTCGCGCTCGCCGACCTCGACGTCGTGCGCGGCAACGCTCGGCAGGCGTTCGGCCGGCTGGTCGACCTGGTCCGCCGCACCTCGGGCGCCGAGCGCGACAAGGTCCGCGCGCACCTCGTCCGCCTCTTCGAGGCGCTGCCCTCGGACGACCCCGCGGTCGTCAACGGCCGCCGCGAGCTGGCGAACGCGCTGTTCTAGCGTTCGGCCCGCACGGCGCTGACCACCCGGCGCAGCAGCGGGTCGTCGCCGAGGTCGTCCAGCGGGACGGGCAGCGGCAGCCGCCAGCTCGGGTACTCGTCGCGGGTGCCGGGCAGGTTCGGCTGGCGCGGGTCGCCGAGCGCGTCGCCGAGCGCCACGGCCGCCATCGCCGACGGCGCCCGCGCGACGAACGCGTGCACCGCCACGACTAGGTCGTCGACGGTCGCGTCCGGACCCACCAGCCCCTCCGCCGCCAGCAGCGCGCGGACGCGGGCACGCGTGGCGTCGTTCTCGGCCCGCTGCTCCTCGACCGTGCGGCCCTCGCCGAGCAGCCCGAGCTCGGCCTGTACCCGCAACGTCTCGTCGGTCCAGAACCCGCGCGCCGTCGGCAGGTCGTGCGTCGTCACCGACGCGAACGCCTGCTCCGGCCACCCGGCCGGCGCCCGGTCCTCGAACCACAGCACCGCCGAGCCGAGCAGCCCGTTCGCGCGCAGCGTCTCCGGCACGCCGGGCTCGACCGTGCCGAGGTCCTCCGCGATCGCGACCGCGCCGGCCTGGAGGCACTCGTACGCGAGGATGCCGAGCAGGTCCTCGGCCGGGTAGCGGACGTACGTCCCCTCGGCCGGGCTCATCCCCTCCGGCACCCAGAACAGCCGGAACAGCCCCATCGCGTGGTCCACCCGGATGCCACCCGCGTCGGCCAGCACCGCGCGGACCATCTCGCGGAACGGCGCGTACCCCGCCGCCCGCAGCCGGTCGGGCCGCCACGGCGGCAGCCGCCAGTCCTGCCCGCGCTGGTTGAACGAGTCCGGCGGCGCGCCCACGGTCATCCCGCGCGCGAGGACGTCCTGCTGCGCCCACGCGTCCGCGCCCCCCGGGTCCACGCCGACCGCGAGGTCGTGGACCAGACCGACCGGCATCCCCGCCTCGCAAGCGCACCGCTGCGCCTCCGCGCGCTGCTCGGCGCAGAGCCACTGCAGCCAGGCGTGGTAGGTGACCCGGTCCGCCAGCTCCTCTCGCGCGGCGGCGACGCCCGGCGCGTCAGGACGCCGTACCTCGGCGGGCCAGTCCTGGAACGGCCCGGGGTGGCGTTCGGCCAGCGCCGACCACACCGCGAACTCCGCAAGCCCCCGCCCCTCCCGCTCGCGGTACGCCTCGAACGCGGCCCGCCGCCCCTGCACCCGGAACAGCAGCTCGAACGCGCGCGACTTCAGGCGGTACACGGCGTCGCGGTCGACCAGCGGCGCGTCGTTGAGTGCGCGCGCCTCGGCGCCGAGGCGGAGCACCGTCTCGCGGTCCTCGGGCGCGAGCAGCGCGACCTCGGGCAGCTCCTCCACCGCGAGGTAGAGCGGGTTGGCGAAGCGCCGGCTCGCGGGGAAGTACGGCGACGCCTCCTGCGGCAGCCCCGGCGCGGCGGCGTGCAGGGGGTTGACCAGCAGGAACCCCGCGCCCTCGTCGGCGGCGCTCCACCGGGCCAGCCGGGCCAGGTCGCCGAGGTCGCCCATGCCCCACGACGACCGTGACCGCGCGGCGTAGAGCTGGACCATCCACCCCCACGTCCTGGGCGGGGCCGGGCAGCGCCGCGGCGCGACCAGGACGCCCTCGTACTCGCCGACAGGCCGGCCCTTCGCCTCCGGCGTCCCGACCCTGACCACGCGCAACGGCGCCTCGTCCGGCGGCCCGTCGCCGGTCGCGTCCATCGCGTCGAGCACCGCGCGGACCGTCGCCTCCGGGACGGGGCGCGGCCGCCCGGCCCAGTCGGCGTACTCCGTCGCCACGCCGTACGCCGCCGCGAGGCCGGCCAGCTCGGCGTTCACCGGCGCAGTATGGCGACCGACTCGCCGGGCAGCACGCCCCCGTCGTACGCCGCCGACGCGAGCAGCACCTCGCCGGCCGCGTCGAACGTCCGCGGCTCGCCGCCCAGGTTCGCCAGCACGACGACGTCACCGCGTTCGACGACGAGTGTCCGGGCGGCCTCGTCGAAGGTTGCTTGCGCTAAGCAACCATCCGTCAGGGCGGGGACGCCTCGGCGCAGCGCGATCAGCCGTCGGTGCCAGTCGAGCAGGTCCGCGTGCGCGGGCTCGGTGACCTCGTCCCAGCGCAGCCTCGACCGCGCGAACGTCGCCGGGTCCTGCGGGTCGGGCACGTCGTCCGGGTCCCAGCCGAACGCGCGGAACTCCTCGCGCCGCCCCTTCCGCACCGCGTCCGCGAGGCCCGGGTCGTCGTGGTCGGTGAAGTACTGCCACGGCGTCGACGCGCCCCACTCCTCGCCCATGAACAGCATCGGCACGAACGGCGCCGTCAGCACCAGCGCCGCGCCGACCTTCAGCAGGCCTGGCGAGAGCAGGTGGGAGGACCGTTCGCCGAGGGCGCGGTTGCCGACCTGGTCGTGGTCCTGGAGGTAGCCGAGGAACGCCGTCGCGGGCAGGTCGGCGACGGGGCGGCCGTGCCGGCGGCCGCGGTACGCGGAGTGCTGCCCGTCGTAGACGTACGCGCCCTCCAGCGCCTTGGCGACGTGCGCGAGCGGGCCGAAGTCGGCGTAGTAGCCGTCGCGCTCGCCGGTGAGCGCGGCGTGCAGCGCGTGGTGGAAGTCGTCGCTCCACTGCGCGTCGCAGCCGAGGCCGTTGCGCGGGCCGCGCGGAGTCACGACGCGCGGGTCGTTCAGGTCGCTCTCGGCGATCACCCACGCGTCGACCCGGGCCGTCAGCTCCTCCAGGACGTGCGTCGCGGACTGGTCGAAGATCGCGTGCACGGCGTCGAGCCGGAGCCCGTCGACGTGGTAGTCGCGGACCCACATCCGCGCGTTGCCGACCACGAACTCGCGGACCTCGTGGCTGCCCTCGTCGTCGTAGTTGACCGCCGGGCCCCACGGCGTGCGGTACCGGTCGGTGAAGTACGGGCCGAACCTGCCGAGGTAGTTGCCCGACGGTCCCAGGTGGTTGTAGACGACGTCGAGGACGACGGCGAGCCCGGCCGCGTGGCACGCGTCGACCAGCCGCTTGAGGCCGTCCGGGCCGCCGTACGGCTCGTGCGGTGCCCAGAGCCCGACGCCGTCGTACCCCCAGCCGTGCGTGCCCGGGAACGCGTTCACCGGCAGCAGCTCGACGGCCGTGACGCCGAGGTTCGCGAGGTGCGGCAGATGGGCGATCGCCGCGTCGAACGTGCCCTCCGGCGTGAACGTCCCCACGTGCAGCTCGTAGACCACGGCCCCGGCGAGCGGTGGGCGCGACCACCCGGCGTCGGTCCACGCGAAGGCCGCGTGGTCCACGGTCCGCGACCGGCCGTGCACGCCGTCCGGCTGGCGCGGCGAGCGCGGGTCGGGGAGCACGTCGTCGGAGCCGTCGAGGACGAAGCCGTAGTCGGTGCCCGGCGGCAGCGGCTCGGCCGAGCGCCACCAGCCGCCGTCGCCCCGGACCATCGGCGTGCGCGTGCCGTTGGCGTCGAGCAGGACGGACGAGGCGTACGGCGCCCAGACCTCGGTCACGCACGCTCCAGCAGCGCGACGGGGAACCGCGCCCAGAGATCGGCGACGAGCCGGTCGCCGCCCGCGACGGTGTCGCCGGTGAGGACGTTCCGCCAGGACCCGGCGGGGACGGCGACGGCCGTGTCCTTCCAGTCGTCGACGTGGACGGACAGGCGCGGCACGACGGTCACCACGTCGCCGCCGCGGGCGAACGCCACGACCCGGTCCGCCCACGCGCCGGCGGCACCGAGCGGCTGGTACGCCCCGGCGAACGCGGCCGGCCTGGCCCGCCGCAGCCGCAGCGCGCGCGACACCAGGAGCAGCTTCGGCGCGCCCTCGGCCGCGCGGTCGCCGACGTCCTCGACGGCCGCCGAGTCGACGAACGCCAGCAGCTCCGCGCGGAGGTCGTAGTCGACGGGCCGGCGGTTGTCGGGGTCGACCAGCGAGAGGTCCCAGAGCTCCGAGCCCTGGTACACGTCGGGCACGCCGGGCATGGTGAGCTGCACCAGCTTCTGCGCCAGCGACACGACCCAGCCGTGGACGACGAGCGGCGTCGCGAACACGTCGAGGTCGGCGAGGAACTCCTCGTCGGACAGCACCGCGCGGACCCAGTCCGCGACGGCGGCCTCGTACGCCGGGTCGGGGTCGAGCCACGACGTGTGCCGCTTCGCCTCGCGCGCGGCCTTCTCCGCGAACGCCAGCGCGCGGTCGACAGGCAGCGGGTACGCGCCGACGAACGTCTGGTACAGCAGGTACTCCATGTCGGCGTCGGGCCCGTCGGCGCAGCGATGGCGCGCGTTCATCGCGGTCCATCGGCGCACCGCCGCCGCCCACTCCTCCGGCACCTCGGCGAGCAGCGAGATGCGCGCGCGGACGTCCTCGCTGCGCTTCGTGTCGTGGGTGGAGAGCGTCGTCATGCCGTACGGCGCCCGCCGCTGCCTGGCCGCGCACGCCTCGTGGAACGCCTCGACCGACGAGCCGAACGACGCCGGCGACCCGCCCACCTCGTTCAGCGAGACCAGGCGGTTGAACCGGTAGAACGCCGTGTCCTCGACACCCTTGGCCATGACCGGACCGCTGACCTGCTGGAACCGCGTCGCGAACGCCGGGTGCCCGCCGTCGGTCACGTGCGCCGCGAGTCGCTCGACCGCCTCGGCCAGGTCGGGCCGCCGCCCGGCCGCGCGCGCCGCGGCGCGGGACAGCGCCGCGCGGTCGGTCGCCGACGGCGGCGTGCCCGCGGTGACGTAGGTCCGGTACACGTCCATCGCGGCGAGCAACTCGACGATCGCGTCGCGCGGCTCCTCCGGCACGAGGTGGTGCAGCCACTCCACCTCGGAGCCGAAGATCTCCGTCAGGACCAGGCGTTTCGACGCGTCGGCCACGACGTCGTAGTCGGTCGGCTCGCCGGTCAGGTCGGCGTAGAGGCGGGTCAGCGCGGCCTCGCCGGACGGGTCGGTGAACAACGCGGTCAGCTCCGCCAGCGCGTCGTACCCGGTCGTTCCCGCGACCCGCCACGACGGCGGCAGCGCCTCACCGGTCTCCAGGATCTTCTCGGCGACGGTCCACGTGCTGCCCGAGCCGTTGGCGAGCCGGTCGAAGTACACCGCCGGGTCGGCGAGCCCGTCCGGGTGGTCGACGCGCAGCCCGGTCACGACGCCCGAGCGGACCAGGGCCAGGACCAGCCGATGCGACTCGTCGAAGACCGTCCGCTCCTCGACGCGCAGCCCGGCCAGTGTCGTCACGTCGAAGAACCTGCGGTAGTTGAGGTCGTGCGACGCGCGCCGCCAGTGCTCGGGCAGGTAGTGCTGACGCGGGAGGATGTCGGCGACCGCGTCGTCGCGCGCCGCCGTGCCCGGCGCGATCGGCCAGACGTGCTCGTGGTAGCGCAGGACGTCACCTGACCGCACGATCTCGCCGGCCGCCAGCACGTCGACCAGCGGCGCGCCGAGGACCGGCAGCAGCACCCGCCCCTCGTGCCGTGACCACTCGACGTCGAACGCCCGCGCGTACCTGCTGTCGCGGCCGTGCCGCAGCACGTCCCACCACCAGGCGTTCGCGTCGGCGGGCGGCGCGACGGAGACGTGGTTGGGGACGATGTCGAGAACGTGGCCGAGGCCGTTGGCGCGCAACGCCTCCGTCAGCGTGTCGAGCCCGTCGAGCCCGCCCGCCTCGTCGTCGATCGCGTCGTGGTCGAGGACGTCGTAGCCGTGCGTGCTGCCCTCCGTCGACCGCAGCAGGGGCGACGTGTAGATGTCGCCCACGCCGAGGGCGCGCAGGTAAGGGGCGATCTGCGCCGCCGCGCGCAGCGGGAACGCGCCGTGCACCTGCACGCGGTACGTGCTCGCGGGCACCCGCATCAGAACGCCCGCTTCAGCACGACGACGGACCGCGCCTCGACCGGCAGCGAGCCGCCCGGCTTCGCGCGCCGCTCCTCGACCCCCGGCAGCGGGGCCGCGGTGTCCACGACCACCTCGAACGACTCGCCGAACCCGCCCTCGGGGAGGGTGAAGTCGATCGGCTCGTGGTGCGCGTTGAACAGCAGGAAGAACGAGTCGTCGACGATCCGCTCGCCCCGCGCGTCCGGCTCGGGGATCGCCTCGCCGTTGAGGAACACGGTCAGCGCCTTCGCGAACCCGGAGTCCCAGTCCTCGTCGCTCATGACCGAGCCGTCCGGCGTGAACCAGCCGATGTCGGCGACCCCGCTGCCGCGCAGCGGCCGGCCGCGGAAGAACCGTCGCCGCCGGAACACCGGGTGCTCGTGCCGCAGCCGGGAGAGCCGCTGGGCGAAGTGCAGCAGCACGTCGTGGTGGCGGGCCGCCTCCCAGTCGTACCAGGAGATCTCGTTGTCCTGCGCGTAGCCGTTGTTGTTGCCGCCCTGGGTCCGGCCGATCTCGTCGCCGCCGAGCAGCATCGGGATGCCCTGGCTGACGAACAGCGTCGTGAGGAAGTTGCGCTTCTGGCGTTCCCGCAGCTCCAGCACCGCGAGGTCGTCGGTCTCGCCCTCGACCCCGCCGTTCCACGAGCGGTTGTGGCTCTCGCCGTCGTTGTTGCCCTCGCCGTTCGCCTCGTTGTGCTTGTCGTTGTACGACACGAGGTCGTGCAGCGTGAACCCGTCGTGCGCCGTGACGAAGTTGACCGACGCCGACGGCCGCCGCCCGTCGTCCTGGTAGAGGTCGCTGGAGCCGGTCAGCCGTGACGCGAACTCCGCCAGCGTCGCCGGCTCGCCGCGCCAGTAGTCGCGGACGGTGTCGCGGTACTTGCCGTTCCACTCCGACCAGAGCGGCGGGAAGTTGCCGACCTGGTAGCCGCCCTCGCCGACGTCCCACGGCTCGGCGATCAGCTTCACCCGCGAGACGACCGGGTCCTGCTGCACCAGGTCGAAGAACGCGGACAGCCGGTCGACGTCGTAGAACTCGCGGGCGAGCGTCGCCGCGAGGTCGAAGCGGAACCCGTCCACGTGCATCTCGGTCACCCAGTACCGCAGCGAGTCCATGATGAGCTGCAGCACCGCCGGGTGGCGGACGCGGAGGCTGTTGCCCGTCCCCGTGTAGTCCATGTAGTAGCGCGGGTCGTCGTCGGTCAGCCGGTAGTACGCGGCGTTGTCGATGCCCTTGAACGACAGCACCGGACCGAGGTGGTTGCCCTCCGCCGTGTGGTTGTAGACGACGTCGAGGATCACCTCGATCCCGGCCGCGTGCATCGCCTTCACCATCGTCTTGAACTCCTGCACCTGCTGCCCGCACGTGCCAGACGAGGCATACGCGTGGTGCGGCGCGAGGAAGCCGATCGTGTTGTAGCCCCAGTAGTTCGACAGGCCGCGCTCGACCAGGCCGTGGTCCTGGACGAACTGGTGCACGGGCATCAGCTCGACCGCCGTGACGCCGAGCGAGGTGAGGTGCCCGATCGCCGCCGGGTGGGCGAGGCCGGCGTAGGTCCCTCTCAGCTCTTCGGGGATGCTCGGGTGCAGCTTCGTGAAGCCGCGGACGTGCGTCTCGTAGACGACGCTGTCGGCGTACGGCGTCCGCGGCGGATGGTCGTTGTCCCAGTCGAAGAACGGGTTGACGACGACCGAGGCCATCATGTGCGGCGCGGAGTCGGCGTCGTTCACCGCGTCCGGGTCGTCGAACGTGTACGGGAACAGCGACTCGTCCCAGTCGACGTCGCCGTCGACGGCCTTCGCGTACGGGTCGAGCAGGAGCTTGTTCGGGTTGCAGCGGTGGCCGCGCGCCGGGTCGTTCGGGCCGTGGACGCGGTAGCCGTACCGCTGACCGGGAGTGACGTTCGGCAGGTAGGAGTGCCAGACGAACGCGTCCATCTCGCGCAGGGCGATCCGCGTCTCGGCGCCCGCGTCGTCGAACAGGCAGAGCTCGACGCGTTCGGCGACCTCGGAGAACAGCGCGAAGTTGGTACCGCTGCCGTCGAACGTCGCGCCGAGCGGGAACGGCCGTCCTGGCCAGACCTGCATGCACCCCTCCCTGGGTCGTCGCGGGGTGCCTACCCTCTCGCGGACGGCGTCATTCCCCGGCTCGGGGGCTCCGGCGGGCGCGGACGCTACTCCGGCGCGAACCAGAGCGCCGAGAGGCGCGGCAGGTAGATCTCGGCTGACGCGGGCTGGCCGTGCCACGGCTGCTCGGTCGCGTCGACCGCGCCGAAGTTGCCGGCGCCGCCGCCGGCGTACAGCTCGGCGTCGGTGTTCAGCGCCTCGCGCCACCGCCCGGCCCGGGGCAGGCCGAGCCGGTAGCCCGCGTGGTCCGAGCCGCTGAAGTTCGCGACGCAGGCGAGCACCGTCCCGTCGTCGCCCCAGCGGAGGAACGACAGCACGTTGCTGCTCGCGTCGTTCGCGTCGATCCACTCGAACCCCTCGGGCGACACGTCCCGCGTGAACAGCGCGGGGGTGCGCGCGTACGTGCGGTTGAGGTCGCGGACCAGCGCCTGCATGCCGCTGTGGTCCGGCCACTGGAGCAGGTCCCACGGCAGCGACCGCGACTCCGACCACTCGTCCGGCGCCGCGATCTCGCAGCCCATGAACAGCAGCGGCTTGCCCGGGTGCGCCCACATGTACGCGAGCAGCGTCCGCATCGTCGCGAGCTGTTCCCACTGCCCGCCCGGCATTTTCCGCAGCAGCGACCCCTTGCCGTGCACGACCTCGTCGTGGCTGATCGGCAGGACGAAGTTCTCGGAGTACGCGTACATCATCGAGAACGTCATCTGGTGATGGTGGTACTGCCGGTACACCGGCGCGCGCTGCGCGTACGCGAGGGTGTCGTGCATCCACCCCATGTTCCACTTGAACCCGAAGCCGAGACCGCCGAGGTGGACGGGGCGGGAGACGTCCGGCCAGGCCGTCGACTCCTCCGCGACGGTGACGACGCCGGGGTTGCGGCGGTAGACGACGGAGTTCATCTCGCGGAGGAACGCCACGGCGTCGAGGTTCTCGCGGCCGCCGTACTGGTTCGGCAGCCACTCGCCCTCCTTGCGCGAGTAGTCGAGGTAGAGCATCGACGCGACCGCGTCGACGCGCAGCCCGTCGACGTGGAACTCCTCGATCCAGAACAGCGCGTTCGCCACGAGGAAGTTGCGGACCTCGTTGCGGCCGAAGTCGAACACCAGCGTGCCCCAGTCGGGGTGCTCGCCGCGGCGCGGGTCGGCGTGCTCGTACAGCGGCGTGCCGTCGAAGCGGGCCAGCGCGAACTCGTCCTTCGGGAAGTGCGCGGGCACCCAGTCGACGATGACGCCGACGCCGGCCTGGTGCAGCCGGTCGACCAGGTGGCGGAACTCGTCCGGCGTCCCGAACCGCGCCGTCGGCGCGTAGTACGCGCTGACCTGGTACCCCCAGCTCCCGCCGAAGGGGTGCTCCGCGACCGGGAGGAACTCGACGTGCGTGAAGCCCATCTCGACCACGTAGTCGGTGAGCTGGTCGGCCAGCTCGGTGTAGGACAGGCCCTGGCGCCACGAGCCGAGGTGGACCTCGTACGTCGACATCGGCTCCCGGTGCGCCTGCCTGGTGGCGCGCTGCTCGAGCCAGTCGTCGTCTTTCCACTCGTACGCGCTGGTGTAGACGATGCCTGCCGTCTCCGGCGGGACCTCGGTGCGGAACGCGAGCGGGTCGAGCTTCTGCCGCATGACCCCGTCGGCCCCGAGGATCTCGTACTTGTACCTCGTGCCGTCGCCGACGTCGGGCACGAACAGCTCCCACACGCCGCTGCTCCCCATCGAGCGCATCGGGTGCGCGCGCCCGTCCCAGAAGCTGAAGTCGCCGACGACTCTCACGCCTCGCGCGTTCGGCGCCCAGACGGCGAACGTCGTGCCGGTCGTGGCGCCGTACGTGACGACGTGCGCGCCGAGCTTGCACCAGAGGTCCTCGTGCCTGCCCTCGCCGATCAGGTGCAGGTCGATGTCGCCGAGGCTCGGGAGGTAGCGGTACGCGTCGTCGACGACGTAGGTCTGGCCGTCCTGGTACGTCACCTCCAGGCGGTAGTCCGGGGTCGTGCCGGCGACCGTTCCGGCGAAGACGCCGCCGTCGTGGACCTGCTTCAACGGCACCCGCTCGCCGTCGACCAGCGCCGTCACCGACGTCGCCCCGGGCTTGAGCGCGCGGATCGTCGTCTTGCTCCGGCCCGGGTGCGCGCCGAGCAGCGAGTGCGGGTCGTGGTGGGCGCCGCCGACGAGCCGGTCCAGCTCCTCGGTCAGGGCACGGGAAGGGGGCGGCATGCCCACCACCTTCCCCGGATGGTCCTGGGTACTCAACCCGACCCGCATCCGGTCCCCGCCGCCCGCTGTCCGGTCCGCTGTCCGGTCCGCTGCCCGGTCCGGTCGCCGCCGGCAAAGAAATTTTTCGCAGAGATTCCGGCACCGCGGTCACAACCGCCCAGAAGTCGTTGCGTCCCACCGGTTTCTGTCACACCCCCCTCCTAGCGTCCCCGTCGAGAAAGGGAGGTGGCCGCGATGTGCGAGGCCGTGGACGTCGATCCGTCGGCGCTGGACGACGTGTGTCTCGGCGACCACATCGCCTCCCTGGAGACGGTCATCCGCCGGGCGCAGGCAGCGCAGGCGGCGGCCGTACGCGTGTTCGAGGCCCGCGACGCGGCCGACCGCCTCGGTTCGCCGTCGGCCAAGGGCTGGCTCTGCGCGGCGCTGGGCCTCGCGGAGCGCGACGCGCGGTCCCTCGTCGCGCTTGGCCGGGCGCTGGAGCGTTTCCCTGCGCTCGGCGCGGCGTTCGCGGAGGGTGCCGTCACGGCCGGTCACCTGCGGGTCGCGGCAGCGGCGACCCGGACGCTGCCGGCGGCGACCGTCGCGGCGGGCGACGCGTTCCTCACCGTCGCCGCTCGCCGGCTCGACACCGGCCGGTTCGCCGTCGTCGCCCGGCGCTGGGTCGCGACCGTCGCGCCGGACGCGTTCGAGCGCGCCGCCGAGAAGCGCTTCGACGCGCGCTGGCTCTCGGTGCGGGAGACGTTCGCCGGCATGTACAGCGTCGCCGGGATGCTCGACCCCGAGGGCGGCGCGCTCCTCGCGGCCAGCGTCGACGCGCTCGTCGCGGCGATCCCGCACGAGGACCCGCGGACCCACGACCAGCAACGCGCCGACGCCCTCGTCGACCTCCTCCACGTCGCGCTCGACCACCAGGGTGCCCCCGCCTCAGGAGCTGCGCGGCCGGAGATCGTCGTCCACACCACCGGCGGCGCCCTGCGCGGCGACTCCGGCGCCCCGCCCCCCACCCTCGGCGGCACCGAGCCGCTCACCACCGCGGCGTTCGACCGGCTCGCCTGCGACGCCCGGTGGCGGCGCCTGCTGCTCGACGCCGGCGGCGTCCCGACCGAGCTCGGCCGGTCCACCCGCGCGATCCCGCCCGCGCTACGGAAGTACCTCGCGCTCCGCGACGGCGGCTGCCGCTACCCCGGCTGCGTCCGCGGCCCCGCCTACTGCGAGGCGCACCACGCCGTCTTCTGGCGCCACGGCGGCACCACCGACGCCGCCAACCTCGCGCTCCTCTGCCGCTACCACCATCACCTCGTCCACGACCGCCGCCATCACCTCAAGCTGCTCCCCGACGGCACGGTCGAGGTCACCCGCCCCGACGGCCACGTCCTGTCCAGCCGGCCGCGCGGGCCTCCTAGACCCGCAGTCCCGGTCTCAGGTGAGCCGGACGAGCTCGCGCGAGGTCGCAGGGCGACCGCGCGGGTCGCGCGCCTCGACCAGCGAGGCGTACAGGTCGGCGTGCGCGGCGACCATCCGGTCCGCCGAGAAGTCCGTCTCGACCGCCGCGCGGCAGCGCGCCCGGTCGAGCGACGGTGCCTGCCGGATCGCCTCCGCCATCGCGGGGACGTCGTTGCAGAGGAACCCGGTCACGCCGTCGCGGACGATCTCGGGCGCGGCGCCGGCCGGGAACGCGAGCACCGGCGTGCCCGCTGCCATCGCCTCGACCATGACCATGCCGAACGGCTCCGGCCAGGCGATCGGGTTCAGGAGGGCGAGTGCCGACCCGAGCAGCACGTCGCGCTCCGCGGGTCCGACCTCCCCGAGGAACTCGACGTCGGCACCGAGCAGGGGCTGGACGACCTGCTCGAAGTACGCGCGCTCCCCGTCCTCGCGCATCTTCGCCGCGATCTTCAACGGCACGCCCGCGAGCCGCGCGGCGGCGATGGCGCGGTGGACGCCTTTGTCGGGACTCATCCGGCCGAGGAAGAGCACGTACCCGCCGGCGCCGTCGCCGACCGGGAGCGCGGACGGGTCGATGCCGTGGTGGATCACCGCGGTCACCGGGATCTCCGGCGCGGTCGCGCGCTGGGCGTGCGAGATCGCGACCAGCGCGACGCGTTCGGCGGTCGCGGCGAACACCCGGCGGATCTCCGGGGTGAACGGCGCGTGGTTGGTCGTCACGACGGGCACCCCGCCGTGCCGCGCGGTCAGCAGCGGCCCGATCAGCGTGTGGTCGTGGATGACGTCGCGGTCGCGCAGGGCGTCGTACGCCGCGAGGACGTGCGCGGCCTCGGGCAGGATCGCGCCCATCGGCGTGACCGCCGACGGCCAGTACGACCGCCGCTCGACCGGGCAGGTCGCGTCGCCGGTCGTGTAGAGGACGACGTCGTGACCGGCGCGCTTCAGGCCGCGGGCCAGCGTGTCCAGCACGGCTTCGGTGCCGCCGTACCCGCGGGGCGGTACGGGCACCCAGGGCGACGCGATGATGCCGATCCGCAGTGTGTTCTGTGCCATGCGTAGGGTCTCCTCGCCGCGAGCCGTGGGCGGGGAGTGCTACCCCGGCAGGGGAGTTGACTCACCGCGGTCCTCGGCGAGCGGGTTGCGCGGCGTGCGCACCAGCTCGATGCCGGTCGGCTCGGGATCCACCCCTACCGTAGCCCCCGTCACCGTGATGCTGAGCCGTTGGTCGCCCAGCGGTACCCGATCGACACGGAGCGTGCCGATCGCGCCGGGCAGCAACGGCGCCAGCCAGGCCTGGCCGTACGGCACCCAGGGGTCGAAGCGGAGCAGGCTGCGCAGGAACATCAGCGGCGTCGCCGACGCCCACGCCTGCGGTGAGCAGGAGGTCGGGTACGGCACCGGTACGGGCAGGTCCTCGCGCCCGAGGCCGCTGAACAGCTCGGGCAGCCGCCCGCCCATCGCGGCCGCCGCGTCGAGCAGCGCCAGGATGATCCGGTGCGCCTCGTCGACGAAGCCGTACCGCATCAGGCCGGCGACGATGATCGCGTTGTCGTGCGGCCAGACCGAGCCGCAGTGGTAGGAGATCGGGTTGTACGACGCCATCGACGTCGCCAGCGTCCGCACGCCCCACCCGCTGAACAGCTCCGGCGAGAGCAGGTGCGCGGCGACCGACGCCGCCTTGTCCGGGTCGAGGATGCCGGTCCAGAGGCAGTGCCCCATGTTCGAGGCGAGCGCGTCGACCGGGCGCTTGTCGCGGTCCAGCGCGAGGGCGACGTAGCCGCGGTCCGGCAGCCAGAAGTCGCGGTTGAACGCCTCCCGCAACGCCGCCGCCCGGGCCCGCAGCCGGTCCCGCATCGCCACGTCGCCGGCCTCGTGCGCGAAGTGCGCGCGGGCGATGTACGCGGCGTACGCGTACCCCTGGACCTCGGCCAGCGCGATCGGCGGCTCGGCCGGCCGGCCGTCGGCGAACGGCACGCCGTCCCACGAGTCCTTCCAGCCCTGGTTGACCAGGCCCGCGGGCGTCATCCGCTGGTACTCGACGTAGCCGTCTCCGTCGGGGTCGCCGTCGTTCTCCAGCCAGCCGATCGCGCGGTCGGCGTGGGGCAGCAGCCGGTCGACGACGTCGTCGGCGAGCCCCCAGCGGCGCAGCTCGCCGAGCAGCATCACGAACAACGGCGTCGCGTCGGCGCTGCCGTAGTAGACGTGCCCGCCGCCGAGCGCGAGCGACGTCGTCCGCCCGAACCGCACCTCGTGCAGGATGCGCCCCGGCTGCTCCTCGGTCTCCGGGTCGGCCTTCGTCCCCTGCAGCTCGGCCAGCGTCTCCAGCACGCCGCGCGCGAGGTCCGGCGAGACGATCAGCGACATCCACGACGTGATCAGCGAGTCGCGGCCGAACAGCGTCATGAACCACGGCGCACCGGCCGCGACCACGGTGCGTGCCGGGTGCGCGGGGTCGACGATCCGCAGGGCGCCGAGGTCCTCGACCGCCTGCGTCACGGCGTCGCGCAATGGCGCGTAGTCCGTCGTGACCGCAGGCCCCTCGGCCCGCCACTTGTGCAGCGACCGGATCGGCGCCGCATCCTCGACCGGCGTACCGAGCGGGTAGTCCGGCGCGAGCGCGAGGCCGTCCACCGTCGCGGTCACTTGCACGCCGAGCCGCCACACCTCGCCGGGGGCGAGCGCGACCTCCCAGGACGCCGTCGCGCCGTCGACGAACGGCGGGACGCTGAACGCCACGATCGTCCCCCTGGCGACCCCGGTCCGCGTCGAGCGGAACGCCAACCGCCCGTCGGTGCCGTCCGCGAGGACGCCGTCGTGCTCGTGGACGCGCGACTCCTTCACGGCGAACACGTCCGCGAAGTCGGCGTCGACCGCCAGCCGCACGTTCGCCGTGATCGAGTCCCTGCCGTAGTTGCGGATCTCCACGTCGTCGCGCAGCCCGGTGCCGACGTAGCGGTCGCGGAGGACCAGCAGCGTGCTGTCGGCGCGCCCGGCGACCGGGCGCCCGCGGGCGACGTACGTCGCCGCGAACGGCTCGCGCACGCAGGCCGACAGCGGCTCGACCGGCAGCCCGTCGACCGCCAGGTCCAGCCGGGAGAGGTGGCGTACGTCGAGGACGAACACGCCGTGCGCCCCGCCGGGTCTGATGTCGCCGCCGCGGCCGGAGAGCGCGAACGTCGACCCCTCGACCAGCGTGACGACCCCTCCGCCCGACTCGAGAGGCGCGCTCTCGCCCTCGAACGTCCACGGCGCCGGCATGCGGACCACGCTAGACCGGCGTCACCGCGAGGACCTGGAGCCAGCGCCGGGCGCCGATCCGCTCGGCGACGGACGTCACGGTGAGGCCCGCGCCCGCGAGCAGCGCGAGCAGCGGGTCCCTGTCGTGGTGCACGAACCACCGCTGGACGGGTGCGGCGAGCGGCCCGGCCGCGACGTCGTACGGCACGACCTCCCACCCCTCGTCGCCGCCCGTCGACGTGGTGAGTCCGAGGACGCCGCCCGCGCGCAGGCAGCGGCGCCAGTCACGCAGCACCGCGGGGACCTGCGGCCGCGGGACGTGCAGCAGGCTGGCCGAGGACCAGAGGCCGTCCAGCGCGCCGTCGCGGACGGGCAGCGCGCGCAGGTCTGCCCGCGCGACGGGGACGCCCGCCGCCGCCGCGCGCGTGACCATCGCGCGCGATCCGTCCAACGCGGCGACGCGCAGCCCGCGCGCCGCGAACCACAGCGCGTCCCGCCCCGGCCCGCAGCCCGCGTCGGCGACGAGGCCCCCCGCACCGACCAGGGCGGCGAACTCCTCCTGGTGCGCGACGTGGTCCGCGGTGGCGGCCGCGTTGCGGGTCGCGTAGTCGCCGGCGACGAGGTCGTACGCCGCGAGCGTTGTTGCCACCGGGTCGGTCACCGTCACCTGACCAGCCGCTCGATGCCCGCGAGCGGGATCGAGAGCCACGACGGGCGGTGGCTCGCCTCGTAGCGGACCTCGTACACGGCCTTGTCCAGCTCGAACGCCTTCAGCAGCGAGACCTGGTCACGCGGGTCGCTGCCGGACTCCTGGGCGTACCCGTCGCAGAACGCGTCCCTGTTGCGGTCGGCCCACTCGACCGCGCGGTACTCGAGCTGCTGCGAGTCCGGGTGGTCGGCGAGCAGGTGGCGGGCGGCGTAGTCGAACGACCGCAGCATCCCGGCGACGTCGCGCAGCGGGCTCATCAACGCGGTCCGCTCGGCCAGCGGCCTGGCCGGCTCGCCCTCGAAGTCGAGGACGACCCACCCCTCGCCGGTACGCATCGTCTGGCCGAGGTGCAGGTCGCCGTGGATGCGCTGGACCGGGATCTCGCCGGCGCCGCCGAGGGCGTCGTACGCCGCCGTGACGGCGGGCACGTACGGCGCCAGCTCGGGCACCGCCTCGACCGCGGCGGCGAGCCGGTCGCGGAGCATCGCGGCGGTCGCCCGGGCCTCCTCGGCCGTCGCGACGCGCGACGGGAGTGCGCGGGCCAGGTCGCGGTGCAGCATCGCGGTGACCGCGCCGAGCCGGCAGGACTCCGGCGCGAAGTCGCCGCCGACCTCGTCGGCATGGAGGTCACGCTCGGCGTAGAGGTCCCGGACGCTGGTCAGCGCGAGCGTCCACCCGTCGGTGCCGCCCTTGACGTACGGCTGGAGCAGCGCCAGCGTCGCGCCCGCGCCCTCGGCCCAGCCGAGCGCGGGGACGATCACGGTCGACCCCACCTCACCGAGCGCGCGGACGACCTCGAGGTCAGGGTTCGGCGACGGCGTGAGGCGGCGGTACAGCTTGAGGATGTACGTGTCGCCGTAGACGAGCGACGTGTTGCTCTGCTCGACGCCGAGCGGGCGGCCAGGCAGGTCCGGCTCGTCGACGTCGCCGGTGAACGTCACGGTGCCGACCGTCGCGCGCTGCGCCATCAGGCGGAGCCAGGCGTTGTTGACCTCGGCGTCGTGCGGGGCGTCGTAGAACGTCCACCCGTCGGACTCGCCGACCAGGGCATGGGCGAGCTGCTCCACCGGCTCGCGGTGCCGCGACAGCCAGACCTGGTAGCGGTCGTCGTGCGCGGTGACGACGTAGAGGTCGAGGCCGGGGTCGCCCTCGATCACCGAGACGACCCGCTCGGCGCGGACCTTGGCGAGCGGCCTGGACTTGTCCGCGTACCAGCGCTGCCGCGGCAGCCAGTCCGCGAGCAGCGCGCCGAGCCCGGTCACGAGTCCGGCCGGATCAGCTCGAACCAGTACGACCCGTGGCCCGCCAGCGTCAGCAGGTACGGCAGCTCGCCGACCCGCGGGAAGTGCACCCGGCCGACGACCTCCACCGGGTAGCAGCCCTCGAACCGCCGCAGGTCCAGCTCCACCGGCTGCGGGAAGCGGGACAGGTTGTTGACGCAGAGCATCGTCTGCGTGTCGTCGGCGCGGAGGAACGCGAACACCGACGGGTTGCTCGCGGTCAGCTCCTCGAACGCGCCCATGCCGAACACCGGGTGCTGCTTGCGGACCTCGATCATCCGCTTGGTCCACCAGAGCAGCGACGTGGAGTTGCGCATCTCCGCCTCGACGTTCAGCGCCTGGTGGCCGTAGACCGGGTCGAGCAGCGCGGGCAGGTAGAGGCGTGCGGGGTCGCACTTCGAGAAGCCGCCGTTGCGGTCGCCGGTCCACTGCATCGGCGTACGGACGCCGTCGCGGTCGCCGAGGTAGATGTTGTCGCCCATGCCGATCTCGTCGCCGTAGTACAGGACCGGCGAGCCGGGCAGCGACAGCAGCAGCGTCGTGAACAGCTCCAGCAGGTCGCGGCTGTTGTCGAGCAACGGCGCCAGGCGGCGGCGGATGCCGATGTTCGCCTTCATCCGCGGGTCCTTGGCGTACTCGCTGTACATGTAGTCGCGCTCTTCGTCGGTCACCATCTCGAGCGTCAGCTCGTCGTGGTTGCGCAGGAAGATGCCCCACTGGCAGTTGTCGGGGATCGGCGGCGTCTGCGCCAGGATCTCCGAGATCGGGTACCGCTGCTCCCGCCGCGCGGCCATGAAGATGCGCGGCATCAACGGGAAGTGGAACGCCATCTGGCACTCATCGCCGTCGTCGCCGAAGTACTGCACGACGTCGCTCGGCCACTGGTTCGCCTCGGCCAGCAGGACCCGGTCCTCGAACGACGCGTCGACCTCCTTGCGCACGCGCTTCAGGTACTCGTGCGTCGCCGGGAGGTTCTCGCAGTTGGTGCCCTCGACCTCGTACAGGTACGGCACCGCGTCGAGCCGGAAGCCGTCGATGCCGAGGTCGAGCCAGAACCGCAGCACCTCGATCATCGCGTCCTGCACGGCCGGGTTCTCGTAGTTGAGGTCCGGCTGGTGGCTGAAGAAGCGGTGCCAGTAGTACTGGCCGCGGACGGGGTCGTAGGTCCAGTTCGACTTCTCCGTGTCGACGAAGATGATCCGCGCGTCGGCGTACTCGGTGTCGTCGTTGCGCCACACGTACCAGTCGCCGAAGAAGCCGTCGGGGTCGGTCCGCGACGCCTGGAACCACGGGTGCTGGTCGCTGGTGTGGTTCATGACGAGGTCCGCGATGACGCGCATGCCGCGCTCGTGCGCGCCGTCGACCAGCGCGCTGAAGTCACCGAGGTCGCCGAACTCAGGGAGGATGCTCAGGAAGTCGCTGATGTCGTACCCGCCGTCGCGCAACGGCGACTCGTAGATCGGCAGCAGCCAGAGGCAGTCGACACCGAGCCAGGCGAGGTAGTCGAGCTTCTCCGTCAGCCCGCGGATGTCGCCGGTGCCGTCGCCGTTGCTGTCGAAGAACCCGCGGATCAGCACCTCGTAGAAGACGGCGCGCTTGTACCAGAGCGGGTCGGCCACGGCGCGAACCTACCGCCGCACCGTGAACACGTGAGCGGGTTCGACGAACGGGTCGAGGCGCACGTAGTTGGCGGGCCCGTGCCACGTGTAGGCGTCGCCCGTCACCGCGTCCTCGACGCGGTACGTCTCGCCCCAGTCCAGCCCGAGCGCGGGCATGTCCAGGTGGATCGTCGTGTCGCGGGGCGACGTCGGGTCGAGGTTCGCGACGACGAGGACGGCGTCGTCGTCGAGCCGCTTGGAGAACGCGATGATCGCGTCGCTGTCGGTCTGGTGGAACACGATGTTGCGCAGCCAGTGCGTCGCCGGGTGGGCCTTCCTGAACGTGTTCAACATCGTGAGGTACGGCGCCAGCGACGGCTGCGACCAGTCGCGCGGGCGGTACTGGTACTTCTCCGAGTCGAGGTACTCCTCGGACCCCTCGCGGACGGCGTCAGCCTCCATCAGCTCGTAGCCCGCGTAGACGCCCCAGGACGGCGACATCAGCGCCGCGAGGACCGCGCGGACCTTGAACGCCGCCGTCCCGCCGTACTGGAGGTACGCGTGCAGGATGTCGGGGGTGTTGACGAAGAAGTTCGGCCGCATGTAGTCGGCGGCGGGGGAGTGCGCCAGCTCGTGCAGGTACTCCTC